>NZ_JAAGLX010000052.1:0-47097 GCF_010548325.1 Streptomyces sp. SID13666
GCGCCAAGCTGAAACGACTGGTCAAACTCGACGTCCTCACCGAGGTCGACACCGGCATCTTCATCCGCAAGCAATAGCCCTATCCCGTCTCACCCAGAACCGGACATCAACTCACGAACCGCCCTCTTAGTGGGCGTTTGGTTCTTTGCTGTCCGTTTCATTTGGGGTCAGGTGTCTCGCCAGGTGGGTGTGTTTTCCGCGGTGAGTCGGCGGGTCATGAGGTTGATGGCTGCGATGTGGATCATGGCTTCGGATCGGTTGGTGAGGGCTTCGTAGTCGCGGGTCAGGCGGCGGTGTTGCATGAGCCAGCCCAGGGTGCGTTCGACCACCCAGCGTCGCGGTTGGACGGTGAAGCCCTTGGTTGCGGGGTCGCGTTGGACGATCTCGAGGTCGATGCCGCGGGTGGCGGCGTGCTCGATGGCCTTGTTCTTGTAGCCGTTGTCGGCCCAGGCCTTGGAGACGGTCGGGTTGTGGATGGCGAGGTGGTTCAGGAGGTGGGTGCCGCCGGTGGAGTCGTGGACGCTGGCGGCGGTGACCAGGACGGCCAGAAGTAGACCGAGGGTGTCGGTGGCGATGTGCCGCTTGCGTCCGATGATCTTCTTAGCGGGGTCGATGCCCTGGCCGGCGAGGGGGACGTTGGTGGAGGTCTTGATGCTCTGGGAGTCGATGAGGCAGGCGCTGGGTTGTTCATTGCGGCCCTCGGCTTGGCGGAGCAGGGTGCGCAGCAGGCCGGTGAGGTGGTCGAAGATGCCGTCGGTCTCCCACTGGGCGAAGTAGCCGTAGACGCTTTGCCAGGGTGGGAAGTCGTGGGGCAGGTAGCGCCAGGGGATGCCGGTGCGGTCGACGTAGAGGATGGCGTCCATGAGGGCGCGCAGGTCGTGAGTGGGTTTGCGGATGCCGTTGCGGGCGTCGCGCCAGGCTTGCAGGGTGGGCCGGATGAGTTCCCAGCGGGCGTCGGAGAGGTCGCTGGGGTAGCGCGGTCGGGGCTGCATACTGCTGAAGTACCGGAGTCTGGGGCGTCGTTGGCAGGGCGTGCATGGGAGCGGTTGGTGGTCTGGATGCAACGGTGTAATCCGGGGTGCATCCAATCGAGACGGTGCAATTCCTGCTGAAGCGCTCTGTTTGACGGCCCCCGGCGCACTTCTTCACCCAGTGAATGCCAATACAGCAGGCATTCCGCCCAGGTTGCGACTCCGACGAACTGCATCATAAGACTCGATAAATGAACGAAACGCCCACTTAGACGTCGTCTCATTAGGCGTCGTTGGTATTCTGCCGGTATGCAGATCGTTGAGCGGCTGGTGCCGGACGAGTTGTGGGTGATGTTTCAGCGGGTGGTGCCGTCGGCTCCGACGCGGCCGCAAGGTGGCGGTCGGCGGCGGTACGGGGACCGCGAGGTACTGGCCGCGATCGTGTTCGTGGCCACCTCCGGTTGCACCTGGCGGCAACTACCTGGGGTGTTCGGGCCGTCCGGTCCGACAGCGCACCGTCGTTTCACGGAGTGGTCCAAGGCCAGGGTCTGGGCCAAGGTGCACCGCTTGGTGCTCGACGAACTGGGCTCGCGTGGCGACCTGGACTGGTCTCGGTGCGCGATCGACTCGGTGAACATGCGGGCCCTGAAAGGGGGGACCTGACAGGTCCGAATCCTGTGGATCGGGGCAAGAATGGCTCGAAGATCCGCTTGATCACCGACCGCACCGGTTTACCCCTGTCGATCGGGATCTCGGGGGCGAACCTTCACGACAGTCAGGCCCTGGAGCCGCTCGTTCGCGGGATACCGCCGATCCGCTCGCGCCGTGGACCACGCCGCCGCAGGCCTGGAAAGTTGCACGCGGACAAGGCATACGACAACCGTCACCTGCGGCAATGGCTCCGATCCCGCAACATCACCCCGCGGATCGCTCGCAAGGGCATCGAGTCCTCCCAACGGCTGGGCCGTCACCGATGGACCATCGAACGCACCATGGCGTGGCTTGCCGGCTGCCGCCGACTGCACCGCCGGTACGAGCGCACAGCCGAACACTTCCTCGCCTTCACCAGCATCGCCTGCACACTGATCTGCTACCGCAGGCTCACCAAATGAGACGACCTCTAAGGCCGACAAGGACCCGGCCCAGTGGCTGCCCTCCGACACCTCCTACCACTGCACGTACGCCGCGGCCTGGGTCGGCACGAAACTGCGCTGGGACCTGGCCATGGACCAGCCCGAACACCAGGCCCTCCTCACCTTCGCCGCCCAATGCCCCACCACCACCGTCACCTACCAAACCGCAGGGTAAGCGGCAGCGGCAGCCGCCCCCATGGCGGGGCGACTACCTTCCAGCCGGTGGTCTCCTTCAGCCTTTCAAGGCCGCCGCCAGGGCGAAGGCGGTCACCACCGACTGGGACGGAGGGGTACGTCAGCGGCGGGTTGGCTAACCCTCCTAAAGTCCGACTGCGAGGCTCGTCGGTAGCAGGGCGATGCTTTCGGTGTGACGACCCAAAATGAGTACCCGATCTCCGGTCAGGCCGCGGGTTGCCGACTGCCTGATCCACGTTCCGTGATCGAAGGCACCGACCGGGTTGCGCTGGAGCATGCCTGGAGCGGCACAGGACACGCCACTTCGCTTGCTCCAGTTCTCGGACAAGGCCCCGGAGATCGCGGATTCGTCCGCCTACGCCGAGACGTCCGAGGAGAAGGCCGGCAACGATTCGGGCGTCACCGATGCGGTCCGGGCTGTCCGCAGCAGGCTCCTCGACGTCGTCTGCGCGCACCTGCTGGACCCGGACCCCACGGTCCGAGAGACCGCCCTCAACGCCACCACCGCAATCCTTCAGTCCCTCGAGCTCGCCGGTCGAATCGCCGAAACCACCCAGATCCTCCGGCGGACGCTCGGCCAGAGCACCGAACGGCGTGAACGCGCCGCCACCATCTTGACCCTCGGCGCCTGGGGCCTGGGTACCACCAGGAGCAGCAGGTCACCCCGGCGCCGGGTGGATGGTCCCGCACCCGAGCGGGCTTCCAGAGGGCCGACGGCGCAGGGGACCGTGGCCGTCTGATCCAGATACGGCTGGATCAGGCGGTTCTCGCAGCGCACGGCCTCCATGAGTCCCACAGCACTCCATCGCTGTATCGCGACCGGCTCGATCAGGACGACTGAGGTGGATCATGCCGTCCGACACCTCGCCCGAGACGTTTACCAGCCGCACTCCACCTCGCTGCCATCCTCATCTGGGCCCGACATTGAGCGGCGAGGAACCTACCCGGAGACGCTCGGCAGCCAGCCGGTGGCGCTCGCCACGTCGCGCGCTATGTCGACCACGGCCCGTCCGTCGGTCGCCACTCGCACCGTGTCCAGGGGCATCTGCTCATCCAGAATCCGCGCTTTGCGGGCACTGCCCTCCAACTCATGCTCCAGCTCCGACCCCAGTTCCCGACCAGTCAGCCGCTCACGAGCGGTGGCATCGGACGCGGTGAGCACCACCCGGATGATCCTGACATTCGCACCCATGGCGCGCCGGAACATGCCCTCATTCTCAGCCAGAACGCTCACCGTGTGCGTGTAGATCAAACGGCGATACCCGAGCTCGGCATAGTTCGACCAGAGCGCCGTCAGGTTGCGCTCGGCGATCTTCCTGCGGCGCGGGTCCCCCTCCGGAGCGGGATGGGCCTGCCCCATGAAGTCACCTTCGATCACACAGTGAGCAACCATCTCAGCACGCAGATGTGCTGAGACCTCCCATCCCACCGTCGTCTTGCCGACGCCGGCGCGCCCTCCGATGAGCAACACCTCAGCTTGATCCATAACCGCAGCCTGCCACCGAGCAGTTGAACCGCGCGAACCAAATGTGCCCCGATCAGGGAGACAGGCTCTCGTCCCCCGAAATGAAACCAGTGCGAACCCTCGCCTCGTGCCGTGCCGGGCGCCGTTCCCTCTCATGGCCGGGGGTCCTTCAGATGATGCTGTGTAGGAGGATCAGCACCGCGAGAGCCGCAAGGGCCGCTGCGGCAGCCTGCCAGACCCTGTGCCGGGAGGGCAGCGTGCGTACCTGCAGTGCACTGTGGCAGGGGAAGACGTAGTAGACGCGATGCGGAACCTGGTGCACCTGCACCCGCGCAAGAGGCAGGTGGCGCAGGGTGGCACGGCGTGCGATCTCGTCCGGCTTCGGCGCCATGCGCGTCTGCAAGGTCGTGAACTCGTGTGCAAGATCGCCCGGCAGGGGTTCACGGCCGGTCAGTGTGAGCGTGCTCCAGTTGCCGGCGTCACGGGCGTACCACCGGGCCATGGGCGCCGGTCCGGTTTCGGGGAGCCGTATTTGCTCCTTGTGCGGGGTGCGGGTGACGATGCCTTCGGTCCACGTCACTGTTCCGCCGGTGCCAGCGCACTGTTTGTGGATCACAGTGCCGGTGCTGTCGCAGTGGGGGCAGGTACGGCTGCCCTTGCCCTGGCACGCGGGACAGCAGATCTGACCTTGGCCGTGGCACCCGGAACACGCGGTGTCCGGGGTGCCGCATCTGCGGCAGGTGACACGGTCCGAGGACAGTTCGGTGGTCTCGATGCCGGTTCTGCCTTTGCTGCGACCGCTACCGTGGCAGCGCACACACGGGTCGATACCGCGGCAGTTGGGGCAAGCGGTTGCCGGGTCGCAGGAGAACTCACCCTGTCCCCGGCAGCGCTGGCAGGTGACGGTGCCGTTGCCGCATTCACAGAGTTTCTCCACCACGGTGCCCCGCCGTACCAGCTTCTTCGTCACCGAGGTGAAGGGGTACTTCGGCGGGCCCAGCACAACGTCGTCGAGCACGTCGTACACCGGCTTCCCCGACAGATCGATCCTGCCGTCGTGCTGCCGCTTGGTCTCCGTGCGGGTCTCGGTGCAGCGCTCGACCGTGCCCTCGATCAGCGGATACCAGGTGACATCGGCCGCACCAGGCAGATCCACGGTCACCCCGCTGCGATCCCCGATATGACGCTGCACAGCATCAAGAACTTCCTTGTCGGTCAGCACAACGGTCCCCCCGTTCGCCCGGATTGCGTGGCCCGGAGTCCACACTCAACTCTGGTGGCTTCAGAACGTTAGCGGTCGGCGGCCCCCGTCCGGCGGGCTTCACCACATGCGGCCGGGGCGCACACTTGGGTGTCGGAGAGCAGCGCCCCGCACGGGTCGGAACAGTCGTTCGAGGACGGCCGGTTCGCCGACGCGCGGACAGTGTGTCGATCCTGCCGCTGCGCACCGCCGGCAGGGTCGGCCCCCGACCCGGAGCAGGTCCTGGCGGCGCAACGCGGCACTCGGGCCAGCTGCCGCCGACGCGTTCACCATCCGCTACCCGGACTTACTGATCGTTTCAATATGAGCTGGTGGGGCGCTTGGCGTCGGGATGTGCCGTAGGTGAGCCGTTGGGTGGTCAGCGATCGGTGGACGACCGTCCCACCGCCGTTTGTACGTCGGCTGCCGCGATCACGGTGTCAGCCAGTTCTGCGGCGGACTGTCCGCCACCCGCGTCGATGCGATCCAGGCCCAGCCTGTCGATGGCATCGATCATGAGTGTCTGGTAGCGCTCAGTGCGGGCCAGAAACTTGTCCATCAGGACCTGTTCCTCGTCTGTGGCTGCTTCATAGCAGCCCGCCACGTGAACGCGGGCGCGTACTACGGAGTCGTCGGTGGTGAGCCACACGGCGGCCGTGCGCGGGATCTGCATCCTCGCGACGCGGATAGGCCAGAGTGCCGACCCCTCCAGAACCAGGCCTGTCCTGCCGCGGTCCTCGCTCGCATGGGCCGTGATCAGTTCTTTGATGCGGGGCCACAGTCGATCGTAGTGGCCGAGAACAGACGTGATCAGTTCGTCAACCGTAAGTGATCCGTAGTGCTCGGCGACGTGCGCCGGCACCTCCCACTCCGGGGTTCTCCAGGGTCGCCCAGGGTGCCGGGCCAGCCCGTCGGTGCTCAGGCACTCGAACCCGAGCTTCTCCGCCACCACTTGGGCAACGTCGACTTTCCGACGTTCGACGTGCCGCCGATCAGAACCACCCGTACATCACGCACGCCAACGACCCTACTGATCTTTCCGGGACGATGCCTGCAGTCGGCGGAGACAAATGATGCAGCATGCCAGTTGCAGGAGCCCGTGGTGGAGGTCGGCGCGGCGTTCATAGCGGATGCGTAGGCGTTTGAACTGGTGGAGCCAGAGGATGTCGCCAGTTTTCTGCCTGCACCAATGGGTTTGGCGGTCGCCGAGCCGACGGCGACGGCGACGGCCGCACATTCTGCGGGTATCGTCCCGTCCGGATCGTCAGACCTCCCGCGGGCGCATAGGCGCAACGCAGTAGGCCGAGCCGACCCGGACAAGAGGGGGACCAACGACGGTGCGCAGGAGAGACAGCAACACGGAACCGGCGGCCAGCGGGCGGCGAGCGATCGCTCTGCGGGGCGTACAGCTCGCGCTGCTCGGCCTCGTTGTCGTGCTGGCCGGGCTCCGTGTCGGGGACCGAGGCCTCCGCGGCGATGGGAGTGCCATCGTCTTCGGGGTGATGGCCGCGTCCGCGCTGTCCATCGGAGTTCTGGAACGCTACCGAGCACGCGCTGCCAAAGGTCCCCGATAGCGCCACCCCCCGGTCAGCATCGCCCGGGACGGTTGCCTCACCCCGTGCCGCCGCAACGCCGGAGCTCAGTCCTCGGCTGGTCCAGGACCGGTAGCCTCGCGTGCTCGCCTACGCTTCGTCCTAGGGCGGATGTACTCCGCCAGGGCAAGACCCGCCTGAGCCACGATCAGGACCAACACCACGATCCAACCCACCCGCCCCACACCGCCACTGCGCAGCGCGTGCAGGCCGAACCACCCCAGCGCACTGCACCACCACAACGCCAGAGCGAACCTCCGCGCCCACCCAGGTACCCGGCTCACCGCCGGCCACGACCGGGAAACAGCGCGCTGGTAGTCGCCGCCACCGCCGCCCCGAACAACAACCCACCCCAAGCCGAGGCCCCCATAAGCCGGTACGGGTGTGTGACCAGCCCGTACAGCACGATGCCCAGCCCACCCCCCCACGAGGAAGAACCCACCACTACGCATCGCAACCCGCCACCGCGGGCGCACTATCCCTGACGTCACGACGCACATCATCCACCCACTTCGACCGCGCCCGCACGAAGATCCGCCAGCCACGGCACATGAGAGCCTGGCATGATCATGACCCGACGGTAGGTAGGTTCAGGGTCAAGGGAAGGACCGCTGTGCACATAGCTCTATGGGTCCTGCTCGGGCTGGTGACGCTACTGGAATACAGCGTTGGCATCGCCGCCATCGCCACCGGCCGCATATGGGCGCCCTGGGCCCGGCACCGGGTCCAGCGGCCGAAACCCTGGGGATGGGCACAACTCCTCGGAGCCACCATGCTCACGATCTACCCCCTGCACTTCGGCCTCGGGGTGAACATCCCGGCGATGGCCGTTCTGGCCTTCTCACTGATCCTCATGATCGCCTCCACCATGCTGAACCACTTCGCCCTCAAAGCTCCCCGCACCCCACCACCTCCCGCCTGAGGCCAACACGGCCTATGGAGCGGGAGAGCAGCGGCTTGGCACCACGTTCCGCAGCCAAGCATCAAATGAGCCTCAACCCCCGTACCGTACAGTTCCCGCTTCGAGTCCCGCGCTCACGCTCGCTGGCGCCATGCGACGACAGGCACGAATGATCAAGGCCGCCGGATGGCTGGCGATCTGGGCTGCGACCGCTGTCGTCATGAGCGTCATCACCCAGCTCGCGGAGATCTACACGGGCAGGATGCCCACCGCCGCGACGTCATTGATGCTTGCGGGGGGTTCGACCCGAACGACACTGCATCCCTCACTCACCCACGGCGGTCTACCGGCCGACGCCACTCTGCGCCACCATGCTGGTACAACTACTATCCGCTGACGGAGCGTGAACAATGGGTGAGCACGACAAGCCTCCCGAGGACCTGGGCAAGGGCGATCCCCCTCCCGGAAACGCCGACAGCCCTGTCCCGCCCCCGCCCCCGCGAGATCCCGGGAAACACCGCAAGTAGGAGCCTCGTTGTCCTTCGTCGAGCATCAACTCCGCCTGGCGGACGACATGGAGCAGCACGGTCAGTGGCCCGAGCGCTCCCCCTGGATCCGTCCGGCCATCGGGGTCCTGCCGCGGGACCTGTTCGCGCCCGACCGCCTGTGGACCTGGGACGGTCACGCCTACCAGCCCATCGACCGGGCGGCCGACATCGCGCGGTGGGCTACCGAGGTCTACGCCGGCCCCGACGAGCCGGCCGTCACCCAGGTCACCGACGGCATCGCCACCTCCAGCCTGTCCGCGCAGAGCCTGGTGGTCGACATGCTCGACGCCCTCCTCCTGGAGGAAGGCCACCATGTCCTGGAGCTCGGCACCGGCACGGGGTGGAACGCCGGACTGCTGGCGCGGCGCACCGGCACCCAAGTCACGAGCGTGGAGACCGATCACGTGCTGGCCCTGCCGGCCCGCCAGCGGCTGGCCGCGGCGGGCGCCATGGTGGCAGTGGAGGTTGGGGACGGCAACACGGGCTGGCCGGCCAACGCCCCATACGACCGGGTTATGGCGACCTACGCGGTCGACCAGGTCCCGTGGGCGTGGGTGGAGCAGACGGTGCCGGGCGGACGGATCGTCACCCCCTGGGGCCACCTGGGACACGTCGCGCTGACCGTCGCCGACGACGGCCGCTCGGCATCCGGCTGGTTCCAGGGACTGGCCATGTTCATGCCCGCCCGCGGCACCGCTCCCGCCCGCCGCTACCGGCAAGTGCGCGAACAGGCCCCGCCCACCGGCGAACGCGCGTTCCTGCGCGCCTTGGAGCCGCTGCGCGACGACTGGAACCTGCGCTTCGCGCTGCGCGTCGCTCTGCCGGACCTGCAGATCAGTACGGCCGTGGACGAGGACGGGCTCAACGCCTGGATCCACGACCGCACCTCCTGGGCCTCCATCGCGGCCACCGGAAGCGGCCGGACCATCGCCACCCAGGGCGGCCCACGCCACCTGGCCGACGACATCGAGCAGGCATGGGACCAGTGGATCGCTCAGGGCCGGCCCACGCTGTACGAATACGGAATGACCGTCGAACCGGACCGCCAGTACGTATGGGCCCACGACCCAGACTCCGGCCCCCGCTGGCCGACCGGCCTACCAGCCCAGGCCACCCGGTAGGCCCGTCCCCCGCGTTGCCACCAGTCGTCTCGCCCGCTCTGAGGGGCTGGGCCGACCAGACCGGAGTTCGGGAGATGCCAGGGACGCGGTCGCGGATAGCTACTTGATGAGAAGCGAGTCTCTCAAGGCATCGTGGCTGAAGCTGTAGAGGGCTCCCCTGGCTTTGTCCACGAGAGAGAACGGACAGCAGGTGTAGGACCACTGCCCGGCGCTGTTCGATGCGGCAGTTTCGGAGAGTGAGTACCGGCGCCATCTGGCAGGCGGCTAGAAGAGGCGGGCGCGCATGTCCTGCGTGAGGTTGTCGACGATCTCGCGCAGCCACGGGCTGCGGACGGCCGGCAATCGGACCAGGGTGTGCTGGAAGGTTCCCGGGTCGGCCCGGAACAGGTGATGGGGGCGTGGTGGGGGCGGGTCGTCGCGGAGTACGCCGTAGGGCATGGTTCCCGAGGTGGGGAGGTGGAGGTGTGGTTCGGGGAAGGCCATCCACATCCATATCCCGAACGGCAGCGGCACTGGGTGTACAGATGCGTTCGGTCCGCCCGGGCTCCAGAGTTCCCCTGTCTGCGGGTGCGTCGGCACGACGATTATGTCGGTGTCCGTGTCGGGGGCGGACAATCCCGGTCCGGCCAGGACCGCGCGCCGGGCTGGCTGCACCGCAGGCAGCAGAGCGTCGAGGGCGCGTTGGAACACTTCCGCGATCAGACCGTGCGGGACAGTCACCGGTCGGCCATGGGAGGCTGCCAGCAGGTGCGCCAGGCCCCGCCCGGCTGCCGCTTCCCACTGCGGACTCCATGACCACCCGTGGTCCAGCCCGAGGAGCGAGCCCCATCTGCTGATCGGCACGATCGGGGGCGTGGCCTTGCCCTCCTCCAGCAGTTCCGCCCAGGAGAGAATCGCCGTGTCGGTGCCGTCGATGGGGAGGCAGTGCACGGCATCCGGCGCGAGCCAGACCGCCTGCCAGAGTGAGCAGTCGTCGATCCGGCTCGCTACCGGCAGGCCGCACGAATCGCACGCCATGTTGGGGCCATCACCCCAATCGAGGCCGCAGCAGTAGCCGCCGGCTTCGTTCGGGACGAGCACGGTGCCGCGGGTATCCCCGGGGGCGATGACGATGGTGCCGGGCACGCTGTCGGACAAGGCGTAGACCGGTGCGTAGATGCCGCGGGTCGCCGCCTCGTCCGGGTCGACCTCCTCCCAGCTCCGCCACGGCGGCCCCCAGGGCTCCGGTTCCACGGCGAATGTGCCCGACTCCATGAGCACCGGGAGCTGAATTCCGTTCCCCCACTTCTGATGGGCGTGGACCGGCAGCGGGACCGGGGACAGTGGGATGGTCAGCTCAGCGCCACATCCCACACAAACGAAAACGAACAAATGTCCTCCGCGAAAGAAGGAGGCATCGTCGCAGCTCCGGGGCGGACCGGCCAACGTGTTTTTCATCCGCGGCACGGGACTGTGCACCGCCACGTTGTGTAGCGTCACCGTTCGAATCCTCGATGTGCCGGGTGCCTCCCGAAGTGGTGAACATCTGCTGTCCGTTCTCGGGGTCTGGCTCAAGTTCCGTGAAGGGCCACGCTGAGTGATTCACCGCCTTCGGGAAAATCAAAGACACCAGAGCGCAGGCAGCTTCTATGATCAGGACGGGATGGGGCTCGTAGCGCAGTGGCTGTCGCGCCTTCACCGCATGTGGGAGGACGCCGGTTCGAATCCGGCCAGCCCCATCCCACCTCCCGCTCGTCGGTGGGCACCCACCGCGAGTTCTGGCGGCTCATGCGCGGCCAGCAGCCCTCAGCTGTGACATAGCGTCGCCGCATCACAGAAGTTGAGCCAGATTCCGTTCTCGTGGACAAAGCCACTCCTGCCCGCCCCGTAGGCTCACCCCATGCCGACCGAGGACAGCCTGCGGAACACCGTCAAACACTGGCAGGACTGCAGGGACGTGTACGACTTCCTGGACCAGATCCGGCTGAGGCCTGGCATGTGGCTGCCCGGTGGCTCACTCCGTCATCTGGAGGCGGTCCTCACCGGCTACCGCGTCGCACTCGGCGTGCACGCGATCGACGAACCCTTCGACTTCTGGCCCGAAGAGCGATTCACGCAATGGCTTCACGAGCGTCGCGGGACGCCCAGCTCCCTCGGCTGGGCCGCCGAGATCGAACGCAGTACGCCCCCGGAATCCACCCCGGTCGTCGAGTTCTTCCAGCTGCTGGACGCTTTCCGGCGCGAGGCCGCCACGCAGTCGGCACCGGATGTCCGAACAACCAGGCTTCCCGGCATCGAATTCATGGCGAACACCTTCGTCACCCTCTTCTGGCGCCGGAGACTCCTCTCGGAAGCCGTCCTGCGGCTCGAAGACCGCGGTTTCCGCGTCATTCGCCTCGCCGCGGGCGAGTGGGCCTCCGAGCAGGACATGCACAGGGATGTCGCCGCCGCGCTGCAGTTCCCCGACTACTACGGTCACAACCTCGACGCGCTCAACGACTGTCTCGGCGACGTGGCCTGCTACGGCCCGTACGACGACTCACCAGAAGGCACCGGGGTCGTCCTGTCCATCACCGACTACGACCGCTTCGTCGCCGCTTGCCCGCGAGCAGCCCAGGTCGTTCTGGACATCGTTGCCGACCAGGCCCGCCGTGCGGCGGTGCTTCAGCGCCGCTTCTTCTGCTTGATCCACAGCAGCGACCCCGACATCCGGTTCGAACCAGTCGGCGCCATGCCCGTCATGTGGAACAGCAACGAATGGCTCGACGCCAAACGCCGGTGAGAACGCGGCGCCACCCCAGGGGCATGTGCAACCGCTACGGGACCTCATTCCGAGGCAGTGGACTTCCAGGCGGCAGTGACGCATCCTTCCTCCCAGTGCCACCATCCCTTGGCGTCACCGTGTTCCAAGAGCTTGCGGATCTTTGGCAAGTTCGCCGTCGGCGGGACATCCAGAGCCACCATCCGGTACTTCTCGATACCCTCCCGAGTCGTACCGAGGCTGTGGAAAATCTCCAGAACGCTCTGCCGGGCAGCGGCTGAGCCGCCGTCCTTCAGCACGATCAGCCGGATCGTGCAGTTCTCGGAAGCCCGAACCGTCTCCCCGGCCCACCGGACACCTTCATCGTCGACCTCGACCCGGATGATGTCGTCGCTGGCGACTCCGCGTACGAACCACGGTGTGTTGTCCAACCGCACGGTGCCATCGCCAAGGTCCACGGCCCACAGGCTCTCGACGCTTGCCGGCGGCCAGCCGTCCTCATCCACGTCCATCCGGAAGTGGACCTTCACGTGGTCGGTACTGATGTTCGTCACGGCGCCACGCCGCATGCATGGGTCCGGAGGTGGGAAAGCGGACGGACGATGTCATCGGATCCGGACGGTGGCGCAGGTGAACGTCGTGTCCTGGAGCAGCTCGGGAGTGATGGCGATGCCGGCGAGGTGTTCCGCCAGAGCGAAGGCGGCTGGGGAGGAAAGGTCCGTCTCGTTTTCCGGTGCGTCGTCGTCAACGTGGAAGCCGATGCGAGTCATGACGTCGAGGAGTTCGTCGGGCGTGGTGCCCCAGCGGTCTTCGGGGAACAGCGGGTCGAAACAGAGTCGCAGGGCTTGGTCCTCGGCCCAGAGAAACGTGCCGACGGCGTTGATGTTGACGAAATGAGAGATCCAGCTCGTGCCGGCGGAGGCCGGAAGCGCTTGCTCTTCAGTGACCCCGAGGTAGCCGTTGGGCTCGATCAGCAGCGTCCAGGCGCCGACAGTCGTCACGGCGACCAGCTGACGGTCGCCATCCTCCAGCTCGTACTGGGCGAAAGCGGCCTCGACGACCGCGGCTATGCCCTGCAAGGGTGCCTCCGATCGTCCTTCGAGCCGCGATATCAGCTCAGCAGGCGACAGGCCCTGCACCAGAGTGAAGCAGTACGCCTCGGCGATGTCTGGAAAGTCACTCTCGAACCACGCGTAGTCCGCCCCGGTCTTCGTCATGCCGCCCATCCTTGCTCCTGTCACTGACAGTGCGAGGACGCCGTGGCCGTCAACGGGAATCGGAAGTCACATCCACCAGTTCGGGAAGCGATTTCGTCCCGGGACTCCGCGGCTGCTGTCAGTGCCCTCTGTCACGATGCCCCGGTCAACATCATGATCAGGAGAGACCATGGGCACCTGGGACATCGGCCCCTTCGACAACGACACCGCAGCGGACTTCATCGGCGACCTTGACGAGGCAGCCGCAGGCGAACGTGAAGGTGTCGTCCGCGGCACTCTCACAGACGTGATCGACACCGTGGGCTACCTCGAAGCACCCGAATCCGAGAGGGCCGCAGCCGCGGCCGCCCTCGTCGCCGCCCAGTGTCCTGGCGGTGAGCCTTCCGATCCGATTTATGGACCGGAGGAGCCCCTTCCCGACCTCACTGGCCCGCGCGGCCTCGCCCTTCAGGCCCCCGAACGCGTTATGACCGAGCCGTCAGAGTTGATGGACCTCTGGACGGAGTCGGATGGCGAACCCTGGTGCGCCAACATCCACCGCCTGCAGAACGTGCTGCTGCCGCAGCCTCCAGGTGATGGCTTTGTAGGTGAGTTTTGAGGCCAGCGGTAGGCCGGTTCTGACTCCAGTGCCGTCGGGCGAGAGCTGATGTCGGTGAGTTTTGACTCCACCGGAGGGCTTGCGGTGGGAGTATCGGGGCGCATCGGCTAGCGCTGGGTGGCTCAAGTGCCTGTTTCGAAGGTCGAGTTGTACGCGTCGATACGCCATGACGCTCGGGTCGAAGGGCTGTCCAGCAGGGCTTTGTCGGCGAAGTACGGGGTGGGCCGCCGGACGGTTTCGATGGCGTTGGAGTCGGTGTGGCCGGCGCCGCGCAAGCAGCTTCCGGCCCGGGTCTCGCGCCTGGATCCGTTCAAGGCGACGATCGACCAGATCCTGCGGGAGGACCTGGACGCGCCGCGCAAGCAGCGGCACACCGTCAAGCGGGTCTTCGACCGGCTGATCGACGAGCACGGCGCCCGGGGTGTGACCTACTCGATGGTCCGCGCCTACATCGCCGTGCGGCGCCCGGAGATCCGCATCGAGGAGGGCCGGGGGCCGCCGCAGGCGTTCGTGCCGCAGACCCACCGCCCCGGCGATGAGGCGGAGGTCGACTTCGGGGACGTCTGGATCCACCTGAACGGCGTCCCGACCAAGGTGTTCCTCTTCTCGCTGCGCCTGTCGTTCAGCGGGAAGGCCGTGCACAAGATCTTCGCTTCGTGCGGTCAGGAAGCGTTCCTGGAAGGCCACGTCCACGCACTTCAGGTGCTGGGCGGCGTGCCTTTCGGCAAGGTCCGCTACGACAACCTGCGCGCCGCGGTCAGCCAGGTGCTGGGCCGCACCCGAGGCCGGGTGGAAAGCGACCGCTGGACGGCATTCCGCTCGCACTTCTCGATCAACAGCTTCTACTGCAATCCCGGCATCGAGGGCGCGCACGAGAAGGGCGGCGTCGAGGGGCAGATCGGCTGGTTCCGCAGGAACCACCTGGTCCCCGTCCCGAAGGTCGCCTCGCTCGCCGAGCTGAACGCGATGATCGAGCGCTGGGACCAGGAGGACGACGCCCGCCGGATCATGCAGCGGGCGCTGACCATCGGTGAGATGTTCGCCGCCGAGCGCCCGCTCCTGGTCCCGCTGCCCGAGGAGGACTTCGAGACCGGACTGGTGTCCTCGCTACGGGTCAACCGCTACGGCCAGGTGAGCGTGCGCACCAACCACTACTCGGTGCCGGTGCGGCTGATCGGCCGGATGGTGCGGGTCGTACTGCACGCCTCGGAGCTGGTGGTCTACGACGCGCACCGGGAAGTCGCCCGCCACGAGCGTCTGATCGCCAAGGGCGGCTCCCGCCTGGAGCTGGACCACTACCTGGAGGCCCTGGTCCGCAAACCGGGCGCGCTGCCCGGCGCGACCGCGCTGGACCAGGCCAGATCGGCGGGCAAGTTCACCCCAGTCCACGACGCCTGGTGGCAGGCGGCCTGCAAGGCCCATGGCGACGCGGAGGGAACCCGGGCGCTGATCGCGGTCCTGCTGCTGCACCGGCACATGGTCCACGAGCACGTGGTCGCCGGGATCGCGACCGCGCTGCGAGCCGGCGCACTGACCGCCGACGCGGTCGCGCTGGAGGCCCGCAAGTGGGGCGAGGCCGACCAGGGCGCCGACCAGCCGGCCGAGCAGGACGTCCCGCGGCGCCGGGTGGACGGCGGCGCGACGGTGACCTCGCTGACCGAGCGGCGCCTGGCCGCGCTGCCACCTGACCCCCGGCCGCTGCCGTCGGTGGCCGCCTACGACCAGCTGCTGCGATTCCGCCGGCGTCCCGCCGACGGCCAGGCATACCAGGAAGAGGCACCGTGACCGCCAAGCGCAACCGCGGACTGACCGAACAAGCCGCCGACACCGCGGTGGACCAGGCATGCCGGATGCTCCGGCTGCCCACCATCCGGACCCAGTACCCCGAGCTGGCCGAAGCCGCCGTCCGCGACCAGATGACGTATCGCGGGTTCCTGGCCGAGCTGCTGCTATCCGAATGCGACGACCGGGCCCGACGCCGATCCGAGCGGCGGATCAAGGCGGCCGGCTTTCCGCGCGAGAAGTCGATCCGGCAGTTCGACTTCGACGCCAACCCCGTCATCGACCCGGCCACGATCCACACCCTCGCCAAGTGCGACTGGGTCAAGAAGGGCCTGCCACTGTGCTTGATCGGCGACAGCGGAACGGGCAAGTCACACCTGCTCATCGCGCTGGGCACCGAGGCCGCGATGCACGAGTACCGGGTGAAGTATGTGCTGGCCACCAAGCTCGTCAACGAGCTCGTGGAGGCCGCCGACGAGAAACTGCTGGCCAAGACCATCGCCCGCTACGGCCGCGTCGACCTTTTGTGCATTGATGAGCTGGGCTACATGGAACTCGACCGCCGCGGCGCCGAACTGCTGTTCCAGGTTCTGACGGAACGGGAGGAGAAGAACAGCGTGGCCATCGCCTCAAACGAATCCTTCGGAGGATGGACCAAGACGTTCACCGATCCGAGGCTCTGCGCGGCCATCGTGGACCGGCTGACGTTCGGCGGCAACATCATCGAGACCGGCACCGACTCCTACCGACTGGCAGCCACCCGCGCCCGAGCCGAACAGGCAGCTGCCGCTCAAGCCGGCGGCTGACCGGGTCGCTCGTCCCTTCCACGGCCGACGAGTGCCCTCGCCGACCGCCACGCAGGCTCGACCACTATGCCGGGCCTCGCCTCGCGCGCCCTGACGGCCCGGCACTGCTTCAGGCCGAAGGCGCACTCAACGCCATCGCATAGCCGTTGGGGTCGCGGAAGTACATCATCCGGAAGCCCCCGTCTGCGGTTTCCTTGAGTACCTCGACCTGGTCGCGGATGCGGGCGACCGCAGCATCGAAGTCCGGGGCGTTGAGATAGAAGTAGCCCGAAGCGCCTAGGTCAGCGGCCGTCTGCGGGATGAAGTCCCGCACCTCGTCCGCAGGCTGGATCATGAAAGCCATGGCCTCGCCGTTGAAGATGAGGTGGACGGCATGGTCGTCGGCGATGCTCTGCCGGCCGACGGTATAACCCAGGCTTTCGTAGAAGTCGAGGGTCTCGGTGACGTCCCGGACGGCCAGACAGGCGGTGAACGGCGCGGTCTGCACGATGAGCTCCTTGCGAGTTGCGGCCATCAAGGGCATGACCCAACGAGTCCTCTGCAGCGGACCGGCACATGAAGAGTCGCTCTCATCAGATGGCCTCCCTCAGAGCTCCGCCTCCTGGACGCGCCAAGTGGGTGATGATCCACATCCAAAGGCATCCCCACGTCCTACTGGACAGTAACTGGAGTCAGTTCTCACCTACAAAACTGAAGCGACAGGCTGCTAAGTGGAGTCACAACAGACCTACAAGTGGAGTCAATCGTCAGCTACGAAGCCACCTGCTCCAGCAGGTCCAGGCCGAAGCCGATGCGGCGGGTGAGATCGACTGGGACATCTCCGTCGACTCCACCGTCGTGCGAGCGCATCAACATGCCGCCGGCGCCCGCACCGATCCGCCGCCGACTCCCGCCTCAAAGGGGGACGTGCCGGCAGAACACCGGGACGAGACGTCGTGGCAGAGTCTCGTCGGCCGGCTGGTGGAGGTGGTGCTGGAGGTGAGGGCCTGGGCCGTTCGCGCGGCGGGTTCTCGACCAAGCTCCACCTGAGCGCGGATGGCCGCTGCCGTCCGTTGTCCCTGGTTGTCACGCCAGGGCAGCGAGCGGACTGTACTCAGTTCAAGCCGGTGCTGGAGAAGATCCGCGTTCCTCGACTCGGGACGGGCAGGCCCCGCAAGAAGCCGGACAGTCTCGCCGCGGACAAGGCTTACAGCAACGGGCCCTGCCGCGAATACCTGCGACGCCGCGGCATCAGGCACACGATCCCGGAGAAGACCGACAGCCAGGCCGCCCGCCTGCGCAAAGGCTCGCGCGGCGGCCGGCCACCAGGTTTCGACGAAGAGCGGTACAAGAAGCGCAACACCGTCGAACGGGCCATCAACAGACTCAAGAACCACCGAGCAGTGGCCACCCGCTACGACAAGCGCGGCTACGTCTTCCTCGGCACCATCACGGCAGCAAGCCTCGTCATCTGGCTCCGTACATGACCGACCGATGAGTTCCTAGGAACTCACCTCAACCGGTGCGGTGTTGTGCGCCACCATCAGCTGAGCCATCCTGTGCAACCGATGCCAGACGCGCGCGCTGTCATGCTCGGCGAGCTCGGGAAGGACCTTCTCAATCTCTTCAAAGATGAACCTCACGGTCGCCATCCCCCGCTCGTGGAGGGAGCCGCCATTGGCGACCCACGTGTACGTGCAGCCCTCCATCCTGGTGTAGATCGACGCCAGATCGACGCCCGCCACCTCAAGGCTGTTCCACCTGCGGTCCCACGGCTCGCACCGCAGGCATGCAACCACGGCTACAGGGTCCTCAGTAGCATCCATACCCACATTGTCACGGGCCGCCCCGGCGGCGAGAAGCCAAGGCCGATCGCCGCTGCCTGAATCCGCACCAGGCGCAGACAGGAACCCGAGCACGAGGCAGCGCCATGATCGGCCGGACAGGGCCTAGACGCTCATGACGCGGATCACCCGCAAACGACGGCATCAGCCGAGCGTAGCCAGACACGGCACGGCCCCACCCAGCGTTTCGCCGTTTCTCGCCACACCCACCCCCGAGAGCAACAAGCCCCTCACCCACCGGACGGCACCCGACCTCGGGTGGCGCAGCCGTATGCCGAGCTCGCGGAACTGTAGGTGAGGTGGGCACAGGCCGCAGCGTCGGGCCGATCCGCACCGGGAACGCCGTTCCACGGCATCTGACACCCCCCACGTACACGGCGAGCACGCGTCCCCGCACCGGGGAAGGGGCGGGCTGTGGGCAGGGGTGGCACTCAGTTGGTTCGGGAGCCGTCAGGCGTGATCGGCATCCCGCCCCTTAAGGGTGATGTGCTCCGCCATGGCTTTCACTGCGGGCGGAAGGTGGTCTGCTCGGCGGCCTGCGCCTGCCTTTCGGCCTCGGCTTCCAGCTCGTGGGGGTCCTCTGGTTCGTCGTCGTCTTCGTCTTCGTCCAACCAGGCGTCCGCAGCCTGCCACCATGCCCTCTCGCGCATCCGTTCCTCGTAGTCCTCGTACGTCTCGTCCGGATGGATCTGCCCGGTGCGCCGCTTGATCTCTTCGTCGCGCTCGCGGCGCTCGAGGTACTCCTGCACAGCGGGGTCAGTGTCGGCGCACGCATATCCTCCCCATCGCCGGGGCGCGGGCGGCTGCAGGCGGTACTCGATGCGACCGCGGACCGCCTGCCACGCGAGACTGTCCGCAACGGTCACGTCGAAGGCTCCGAGGAGCGCGCTTAACTGCTCGCGGCTGGGCAGGACCTTTCCGCCCAGGATCAGGTGGGCTGTCGAACGCGGCACGCGGTGCCCGGCGGCGTGGGTCGCCCGCTCGATGACGCTGTAGGAAGGCTGGCCGGCCCGCACACGCAGTCGCGTGAGGGCCTGGCCCAGGGAGGCCGAGGTGCGGACCTGCCGGATCCGCAGGCCGCGGCCGGCCAGGTGCGGGCGGGCCTTCTCGATCGCGGCCGCCTTCCACAACCCTCTGACTGTTACTTCCCGTTGTTGCACAGCCCGGCTGCCGGGATCACCGGCAGCACGGGCATAGGCAAGGACGGTCTCAAGCGAAGGCAGGTGGGTGCCGCGGGCGGCCTGGCTGAGGGTGGAGGCCCCACGGTACCCCGGCGAGCGGGCGGGGCCGGTGCCCTCGGACAGGGCGGTGTAGGTAACGTGCGCCTCTTCCTTGAGCTGACGGAGGTAGGCAGCCAGGGCCCGTAGTCGGGGTCGGGCGCTGGCGTCGACGGGCCTGGTGGGGTGGCCCATGGTCACCGGTTGCGGCGGCGGGAGCGCCTGCCGGTCGGGCTGCTCGGGCGGCGGCCGGCGATCACGTCGGCCACGGCGGCGGCGATCACCGCCAGCGCGGCCGGAACGGGCCGGTTGTCGACAGCCAGTGCGACCAGCGCCAGAACGATTACCACGACGACCACGACCTCGGGGATACCCAGCCAACCCAGCCGGAGGCGGGGGACGCGGGTCGGCAGGCGGGTGGAGCAGAACGGCGACGGCTCGGGGCCGGCAGGCAGGGGCAGGGTAGACATCAATATCTCCAGAGCAGGTCGGGGCTGGGCACCCAACTCGGATGCCTTGGCACGGGATTGATGCGGAGTCGTGCTCCGCTGTCCAGACCTCATGGTGCCCGCGCCGACGCCCTAGCGGCCAGTCAGATCGATGCCCGTCCACGCCGACGTCTTCACCGACTGGAAACGTGGTTACCTCATTTGTCCCTGCTCAGGGCCCATGAAAACTGGAGTTAACCCGAAACCGTCCAGGGCTTCCCTCGCCTTCGAGGCGGCTGACCGAGAGGCGTGTTCGTCTTCTTGCGTACACCGGACAACCCACGGCGCTACGGGGCGAGGACACGGTCTGGCACGAATTGCTGACCACCCTGTCGATGGCCCATCGCCGGCTCGACCACGCCCACGTGCAGCCCGGACGTACGGCGGCCCGATGACTGTGGCGTCCGGCCAGTCCGCCCGAACCACACGGCAATAACCGATTCCCGCACCTGACAGCACGCTGCACGCTGCGCCGACGCGGCAGATACGGCGTGCCGGGCGTCATCTGCGGTGGCCGGGCGCCGTCGGCGGGGCTGTCGTTGGATCCTTTGTCCCGGCAGCGTCAGTAGCAGGCCATGGCCGTCATTGATCCAGGTTCGCAGGTGGCTGATGGTGTCGGGGGCGGCGATGTCCAGGGCGGCATCGGTGTGAGGTTGCCTGCCACCGCAAGGCCGTAGGGGGTCCAGTCGTCGGGCTGCAGGATGTAGGTGCCGAAGGTGCCGGGGCCGGGGTAGAAGCGCAGTTTGTGGTTGGTGGTGTCGACGGCGAGGAAGTCTTGTTTGCCGTCATTGTTGAACTCGCCGGGCACCAACTGCATCACCCCCACCCGCCGCCGCGGTCGGTGCAGGACCCGAAGTTGCCGGTTCCGTCGCCGGGGTAGAAGTACAGGTGCTCGTCGGCCGGGTTGATGGCCAACACGTCGAGCTTGCCGTCACCGTTGTACTCGATGGGGATGAGCCGGAAGGTGCCCCAGCCGGGACCCACGGTGGTGCGGGCGGAGGCGAAGCCGTCGGCGCCGTTACCGGGGTAGAAGTACATGGCGTTGGCGGTGGAGTTGATGGCGAGGAAGTCCTGCGTTCCGTCCCTGTGCGGGAGCGTCGGGCGGTGTAGTCCCACTTGGCCGCGATGAACTTTCGATGCCAGGCCGGCAGCGTGCCAGGCGTGACCGTGAGACCTCACGCCGAGGGCGCCGGGAATGAGGCTGGAGAGAGTAGACCAGCCAGAACTGGTCCGCGGGTCGTAGAGGACCGGGCCGGCGATTTGACGGCGTAGCACCGCGTTCTCATGCCGGAGGACAAGCAACTCGCGTCCTTGGGGGTGTCTCGGCGCAGCAGTCAAAGGACGGACAACAGCTTGCGGGTTGCCCTGTACGGAAGTGAGACGATCACACGGACATGGTCCCAGCCCAGGCCATCCCAGAGGTTGCCACCTGCAGCGACGCCTTTACGAGCCGCACGAACCGCGGACCTGAGGCGGTTCTACGTCCGCGGCGAGCTCGACGAGGACCGCATCGTCCACATGGGGAACCGTTGGCCGACCGGATTCCGGAGCAGCGACCCCCGCTCAGCACCACGTTGCGCCACACGCACGCACTGACACGCAGCCCCCGCCACACCGTGGCCGTCGTCGAGATCCGGGAACGGCTGAGCGCCGCCCCGCACGAGAGGGTCGTGGAAAGCGCCCGCGCCCTGATGGCGCCTCGCCCGGTCGCTGGCCGGAGTGCTCGAGCCGTCGGGGCTCTTGTGGATGTGCAGGCGGTTGGGGATGCGGCGGCGTAGGTCGGGGATGTGGCTGATGAGCCCGACAATACGGTCGTGGGCGCGCCGTCCGTCCAGGACATCGAGGACCTGGTGGAGGGTGTCTTCGTCGAGGCTGCCGAAGCCTTCGTCGATGAAGTGGGTGTCCAGTGGGCTGCCGCCGGATTCGTGGGTGACGACATCGGCCAGGGCGAGGGCCAGGGCCAGGGAGACGAAGAAGGCTTCACCTCCGGAGAGGGTGTCGGTGTCGCGGGGGTGGCCGTTCCAGGCGTCGATGACTTGCAGGCTGAGGCCGGATCGGGCTCCGTGGGCGGCCTTTTGTTCGGAGTGGATGAGGTGTACCGGTTCTCGGACATATGGGCGAGGCGGGTGTTGGCGGCGTCGACGACTTCTTCGAGTCGTGCGGCCAGGACGTAGGCCTCCAGTTGCATGCGGAGGCGGCTGCTGGTGGAGGTGCTGTTCGCCAGTTGGGAGAGGTGGCGTGCGGTGCGGTGGGCGTGCTCGAGCGGCAGCAGGTGCTCGATGTGCGTGTGGAGTTCGGTAGTCAGGTCGGCGAGGGTCTCGGTGCGAGTGCGGGCGCTGCTGGCGGCCGTTGCGGCCTGGGTATGGCGCTGCGTGGCAGCGTTCAGGTTCGTGGTCGCGGCGTGGATGTCGGCGGTCGGTTGGGCTGCGGCTTGGGCGAGTTCGGGGTCATCGACGCTGGTGGTGGCTGCGGCATGGTCGCTGTGCCACTGGTTGATCTGTTCTTCCATGGTGCGCAGATCGTCGTCGTCCAATAGGGCCTGCTCAGCTGCTTTGGCTGCTGCGGCGGCATCGGCGGTGCTCTGGTCGCGGCCTTGGTGCTGTGGGCTGCTGTCCGGGAGGTTTGCGCGGCTGCCGACAAGCGATCGGCGCTGGTGGTCAGCTGCCCGATGCGCTCGGAGATCGTGGCGGCGGGGCCGCGGGCGGCTACCAGGCGTTGTTCGACTTCCTGCACCCGCCCGGTGAGGGTGTCGAAGGTGGCGTTGTGACCGGCCAGTCGGCCGGTGAATTCGCTGTCCTGCTGGGTGCGCAGCGTGTGTTCGCGCTCCAGGATGTCGAGTTCTCCCTGGGTGGGTACAGCATCGGCGGCCTGTTCCAGGGCGGCGGCCAGTTCGCGGGTGAGGGTGGTGTGTTGGGCTTGAAGGTCGGGCAGGGGGGGTGTCCCCGGCTTCGCCCTGGGCGGTGGCCGCAGCCTGGGCAAGGCGGCTGGCTTCGTCGTCGGCGGCTTTCTGTTCCTTCTGGGCCTCGTTGTAGGCGCTTTCGGCGTGTTCTTCGTCCTGGCGGGTCGGCTGGCCGGGATGCGGGGCGGCAGGGGCAGGGTGGGTGCAGGAACCGCAGACCGGGCAGGGGTCGCCGTCGTGCAGGCTGCCGGCGAGTTCGGCCGCCATGCCGTCGGTGCGCTGGCGGCGGAGGGCCAGGTACGCCTCGTCTGTTGTCCGGCTTGCTTCTCGTAGCGCGCTGGCCCGCTGGGTGGCTTTCGTGACCTGCTGCAGGAGGTCGTCGCGTCGTTCGGCGGCGTTCAGGCGCAGGCCGAGGGCGGTGAGGGCGGCGGCGTGCTGGCGGCTGGCCTGGTCCGCGACGCGGGCTGTTTCCATCCGGGCGGCGAGTTTGGTGCGCTCGACAGGCTCTTTCGCCAACCAGGTACGGGCCTCGCTGAGGTCATCGGCCAGTTTGCGTCGTTCGGCATCCAACACGTCAAGTTCGGCGGTCAAGCGGTGGCTGCCGGCTTCGTCGTCCAGGAGGCCGGTGAGTTGGCCGATGTCGCTACGGGCGGTCTTCTCTGCGCTCACGAGTTGGTCGGTGGTCAGCTGGGCCTGGTCGGGGTGCAGGTCACCGCGGGCGGCGGCATCTTGTTGCTAAGCGCGGGTGTGGGCGGCGCGTGCGGTGGCCAGGGCCCGCAGATCCGGGGTGAGGCGCTGGGCACGTTGCGCGCGCTCGCGGCGGGCCCGGAGTTCTTCTTGGCGGGGCAGTTGCTCCTGCAGCAGATCGTAGGCGCGTTGGGCTGCCTGATGTGCGGTCTGCTGGCGGGCGGTCTCCCGCACAATCCGTTCCCGTTCCTGCTGCGCGCCCAGGTCAGCTACGGCGGCACCAGCCACGACCGCTGCCTGCTCGTGGTGTTCTTCGGAGGCGGTGTGCAGGGCGGCGGCCCAGGTGCGGGCATCGTCGGTCAGGTTGGCCGCTTGCTCGGCTGTCGGCTTGTTGTCCTGGGGTTTCAGGTCAGGGCCGGCGGCCTGGTGCAGATGTTCGACCAGGCGCAGCACCTCACCCTGGGCGGTGTCGCGTTCCTTTTCGGTGGCCTGGCTGTGTTTGGTCAGCCACGTCTCGATGAAAGCGAAACGGTGTGTGTGAAAGAGCTTGCCGAGAAGTTCTCCGCGATCCACCGCATTGGCGTACAGGAACTCGGAGAACTTGTTCTGCGGGAGCAGCACGACTTGGCAGAACTGTTCACGGCTCATGCCCAGCACCCGGATGACTTCGGTGGCTGCCTCTTGGTGGGAGGTGCTGGAGGGGCGCCAGTGGCCGTGGCCTTCGTCGTCGACTGTCCATTCGCTGAGGTGGGTCTCGGCCTTTTGGGTGGTGGTGCCTTCTCCGCTCTTCTTAGGTCGCAGTTGTTGAGGGGTGCGGGTGATCAGCAGGCGGCGGCCGGCGATCGTGACGTCCAGGGTCACCTGTGTGAGCAGGTCGCGTGGCGCGTGGGCGCTGCGCAGCAGTAACAGGTCACGGTTGTCCGGGGGCTTGCCGTAGAGGGCGAAGCAGATGGCGGAGAACAGGGTGCTTTTGCCGGCTCCGGTGTCGCCGTGGAGAAGGAACAGGCCGCTGGAGGACAGGCGAGGCGTGCGGCCAGTTCACGGCCCTGGGCCACAGCACGGTCGTCCACGGCAACGGCTCCGCCGCGGCCGAGTGGATGGGCGACGCTGCGGAGCACCGCTTCGGGTTCTGAGGGATCCAGGACACACAAGTCGACGACGCGCACCGGTTCTCCTCGGCCAGGGAGCCGGTGCGTTGCCGCGTGTTCCGCCGGGCAAAGGTTCCGTGCGAGCGATGCCGCCCGGCCCCGTGGATCACTCGGAGTGGGGCCCCTCTAGGATGCCTTCCGCGTCGTTCGATCAGCGGAGGGCGTTGGGTGCGAGGAAGCGACGTGGACAACTCGATGGGATCGCCGTGGCCGATGCCGGTGCCGGAGCGCCGACCGCATCGGAAAGGGTTGGTCCTCTGGTGTGGGGTGCTGATAGCCGGAGCGCTGCTCCTGGTGGGGGATGTCGTCGCCTTCGGGACGAACATCGAGTTGTTGTCCCAACCGCGCGACTCGATGCGGCCGACCTTCACCGGCGAGAGCACCGTCTTCGTGGAGAGCGTCGACGGCAGTGAGGTGCGACGCGGAGACGTGGTCGTGGTCAGTGTTCCGGAGTGGGGAGGGCCCCGGCGGCCCCTCCTCAGGCGAGTGATCGGCATCGGAGGGGACCGGGTCAGCTGCGCGCGTGAGGGCAAGCTGCTGCTCAACGGCAAGCCGCTCGACGAGCCCTACGTGCTGAACGGTGTGGCCAACGGACTGAGCGAGTTCGACGTGACCGTTCCGCCGGGCCGGCTCTTCCTGCTGGGCGACAATCGATTGAACTCCGTCGACTCCCGGCTCTTTCCCGCCATGGAGGAGGGGACGGCGCCCCTCTCCGCGGTGTCGGGACGGACGACGACGGCCTCCAGCGCGCTGAAGCCTTATGCGGTGCCCTTCGGCGGTGGGCTGCTGATCGCACTGGCCGGGCTGGTCGGGCTGGTCGGCGCCCTGATCACCTGGGCGAGGAGTCGGCGGACCTGACCGCGGTCGTTGCTCACCGTGCGGACGACGCCACCCGTGCGGCCTTCTGCTGCCGCTGCAGCAGCCCGGTGACCAGTGCCACCAGTACGGCGGGTGCGGTCGCTGACGCCGAGTTTGGCGAAGATGCGCAGGCGGTGTGTCTTGACCGTGGCCTCGCCGATGAACAGACGGCGGCCGATCTCCGCGTTGGACAGGCCGTCCGCGACCGCGGTGAGCACCTCCGACTCGCGGGGCCCCTATCTCTTTGGTCAAGGTGGATGGGTGCTGTTGTAGGGCACTCGCGCCGAAGGCGATGCCGGTGGTGTCGGCGAGGCCGGTGCCGGTACTAGTACTCCAGTTGCGGTTCTCCATATGTCCTGGTCAAGGGGCGCTTTTGGAGTCTAGTTGGCTGACGTCCCGTCAGGGTGGCGGTGGTTCGTTACTCACCCGATCGGGGTGCGTGCGGCGCTGGTAGTGGCAGTGGCGGGCGATGGCCTGGTGGCGGCGGCGCCAGCTGGACCAGTGGAGACGGCGTGTGGGTGATTGGTGCCGGGCTGTTGGGGGATGGGCAAGGTCCAGGAGCCTTCGGATCTCTGCCACGGTGAGGGGAGCAAGGCTCCTCGAACCGTTTCTTCGGCCCCCTTTTCGAGGGCCTGGGCTGTCATCGCCGCCAGGAAGGCGTGCGCGAGCATGGCCAGGGTGATGTGGCGGTACCAGCCGACGTAGCGGCGGACTTCGTACTGGTCCAAGCCGCATTCGTTCTTCGCAGCTTGGAAGCACTCCTCGATGGCCCACCGGGCGCCGGCCACCCGAACCAGCTGGGAGACGGTGGCATCCGCCTGGGCGAAGGCGAGGTAGTAGGCGATCTCCTCGGGACGCGCCAGGCTGCGGCGGGCCAGCACCCAGCGGTAGTGGGTGGGATCGGCGCCGTCGATGGTGGGCAGCTTGGCCCCGGCCCAGTCGTAGACCCGCGGTCCCTTCGCACCGTCCCCGCAGGAGATTCGCTCCCAGGCCTCGGCCGGGGCGCCGGTCAGGACGTGGTCGATGCGCCAGCTGCCCGCTGGTGACTTGACCTGCTGCGACTTGGGGACCGCCACGACGTAGCCCACACCGGCCTCCTCCAGCATCCGCCGGAAGTGCCACTCCTGCCCGTAGGCCGCATCCGCGGTCACCCAGGCGATCGGCAGGGCGGAGTCCAGCGCCCGCCGGACCATCGCGCGCGCAAGAGTTCCGGCTTGGTCGCGAAGGACTTGTCCTGCGGGATCCGGGCGGCGCGGCACCGATCCGGATCCTCGGTCCAGGACTTGGGCAGGTAGATCAAGGACCGGCGTGTCCCCGGCTTCCACATTGTACGTGTGCAGGTCGCCGATGGTGAGGTCGTAGGCAGGGCTTCGGCGTAGTCCAAGAGTGCCCGATTCGTGATCCTGTGAGGATGAGGGGGGCTCACGGATCCTGATGCCCCGCCGTTCAGTCCCGGTGCGGCAGCTTCAGCCAGTCTGCGAGTTGCACTCGCGGATCCCAGTCAGCGGGTCGTTCGCTCTCGGGCCCGCGCCAGGGACAGCTGGCCGCGATCCATGCGTCGCGCGCAGCATTCACGCCTGCGTTCGTGGCGTCCTCGTAGCCGAACTCGCTGAAGCAGCAGGCGCAGATGTCGAACGAGGGCGTCAAGCCGTCGGAGCCCCAGGGTTCGTTTCCCTGATCGAGCCCGCACACGGGGCAGTTGGTCCCTGGCCTCGGCGTCCTAGTCACGCGCCGATGCTACCTATGTACCGCCTGTCGGCCGCGCCCACCCGGCACGTCGGACAGGCACGGTTCCAAGATCATGGAGTTCTCGACGCCCCATGACCCGCCTGGAAGACCATGCCTGCCGACGTATCATCGCCGATCCCGCCTGCCCTTGACCAACTCCGCCAACATCGCAAGCTCGCGCCGGGGGAACTGTCCTGTCTGCTGGAGCACCTGTCCAAGGTGCCCGATCCCCGAGATCCGCGCGGAGTACGCCACGCGCTGACTGTCGTGCTCGCCCTGACCGCGTGCGCGGTACTGGCCGGCGCGACCTCGCTCCTGGCGGTCGGTGAGTGCATCGCCGAAGCCCCGCCGCGAGTCCTGGAACGGGTCGGGGTCCGGCTCGACGCGATCCTCCCAAAGCGGGACCGACCCGCGGAAACGACAGTCCGCAGGCTTTTGACCAGGATCGACGGCGACGCGCTCGATCTGGCGGTCGGCCGCTGGCTCGCCGACCGCCGCACCCCGACCACCGGCCGACTGCACGGCTTGGCGGTCGACGGGAAGAGCCTGCGCGGGGCCGCCAGAGCAGGAGGCCGCAAGATCCACCTGCTTGCCGCCCTGGACCACACCACCGGCCTGGTCCTGGCCCAACTCGATGTCGGAACCACGACGAACGAAATCACCTGCTTCCAGCCGCTGCTGGCTGCCGACGCTGACCTGGTCGGCATGGTGGTGACCAGCGATTCCATGCACACCCAGCGCGAGCACGCCGACCACCTCCTGGGACGCGGAGCGCACTACATCGTGATCGCCAAGGGCAACCAGAAACAGCTCCGCAAACAGCTCAAGGCCCTGTCCTGGCGGGAAATCCCGCTCCAGTCCCGCTCGAGGGGCACTGGTCACGGGCGATCAGAGATCAGACGGATCAAGGCGGCATCCGTGAACAGACTGCTCTTCCCCGGCGCCCGACAGGCCGTCCAGATCAAGCGCCGCCGCACCGACCGCAAGACCGGCAAGACCGGCAAGACCACGATCAAGACCGTCTACGCCGTCACCAGCCTCTCGGCCGAACACGCCAATCCCGCCCGGATCGCGCAACTCATCCGAGATCACTGGAAGATCGAAGCCCTGCACTACGTAAGAGACACGACCTTCGCGGAGGACGCCTCACAACTACGCACCGGCAACGCACCCCGAGCCATGGCCACCTGGCGCAACCTCGCCATCGGGGCCCTGCGACTGTCCGGCGTCACCAACATTGCCGCCGCCCTACGACACAACGCCCGCAACGCAGAACGCCCGCTCGCCCTCCTCGGACTCACATGAACACGAAACGGGCACTGCTCGACTACGCCGAAGCCCTGCCACCGCACTACCGCAACCACCGATGCGTTCCACCCAACAACAAGCAGCGGCGCGACCACAAGGTGTACTCGGCGGAATCGACCCGGAATTCTTCCATGCCGACAGCAGATTCGAAGGAGCCTTCTACGTGGCCAAGAACCCGGGGACCGCAGCCGCCGAGCTCGCAGAGCATACAAATATTCCGGTTGATGCCATCAGATTCCCTCTGAACCTCGTCCGCGACGCGCGTGTCCGGGCACTGCGTTGGCATGCTCCGATGCTGTGGGAGCCCACATATGCGTAGGCCGCATATGCGGAGTCCAGATCGGTGATCACGTCGCTGGAGGAAGCGTTGGATCTCCTGGCGATCGTACGACGGCACTTCGCCGATGTCCCGCAGGCTGGAAGCGCGGATCGCCTGCCGGCACACAGAGGATTGTGTGGAGTGCGTCGTGCTCGCCTGTCATCCGGACCATGCCGATCGCCCGGCGGCCGATGAGTACTCCGGGATAGGTCGCGTCCCCGAGCCGGACCAGCGCGCCGAGCGGTCCCGCGTCGGCACCAAGCGTGCTCTCGACCTACCCGTAGTCGGCGGGATAGCGCGTGAAGGTGAACAGAGCCCGGACGAACCGGATACGGCCCAGCTTGCGGTCCATCCGGTACGCGTTGCGTGACCTGTGCGGGATCTCCACGACAACGTCGAACTCCATCACCCTCGCCGGAAGCCCGCGCTCGCCACCGGCACGGTTCCGACGGTACGCGTAGCCGTGCTACTCCGTGCGTGGCCAGGCGGCGCGCCGGCCATCAGCGGTGACGGCGGCCGCGGGGCCGGGGCCGGTGAAGGCTCAGGGCCCGGCGCCGGGCCGGGGTCCGGCGCGGGGCCCGGACGGGGCCCCGGCTGAGGTTCGCCGGGGTCCGGACCCGGTCCGGGGTGGGCGGAACAGGATCTGGGTGCGTGGGGCCGGGATGTCCCGGCGGCGCAGGCACCGTCATAGCGTCCTCCGATCGGACGGGTGGTCGTACCAGTGCCCCGGCTCGCGTGGGCGCGGGACAGCAGGATGCGAGCTGGTCAGCGGCCGACGGCCTTGGCGAGTTGTTGCTTGTTCATCTTCGACCGGCCGTCCACGCCCTTCTTCTTCGCCTCCGCGTACAGCTGGTCCCGCGTCGGACCCTGCGCTCCACTGTGGGAACGCTGCCCGCCGCGCTGGGGGGCGGACTTCGGATCTTTGGTGGAATTGCGGCTGGTGGTCTTGGACTCCCCCGACCGAGCGCGCTCCTTATTCACCGTGCGGGCCGCGATCTCTTTGGCCCTTCCGGCCGACGCACCACGCTTCTGCTCGCTGTCTTTGATGTGCTCGTACTGACGCTCCCGCTTCGGGCCGGCAGCTCGCGCCATGACCGATCTCCTCTCCGACCGGCTCGCCCCTGACGAGCCGGACATTCCGACACTCGACGCATACCCCGGACCGCGGGCATGATCCCGGCCGATTCGGGCGCGCTACGGAGACCAGTCCATGCCGCAAGCCGGCACTACGCCAGGCGGCAGTGCCGCACGAGTGAGATAGGAGCGGCCGCGGCGGCGGAGCGCTGGCGCGAGGGGTTGCCGGCAGACGCCGATACCGAGACCCCTGATACAAACTCATCCCGAAATCAAGCCGCCGCGGAGCTGTCTGGACGCAATCGGCGCAGCGCCGTCGCAACGAGTTCGGCCCAGGGCCTCCCACGGCATTGCCGGGGAGGCCCTGGACGCTGAACTCGGTGTCATTCAGGAAGGTCGTCCCGCTCACGGCTCGCGCCGCGACCGGGCATGCCCTGACCCATGCTCCCGCTCTGCTCCATGGCCTTCTCCTGCAGGTGGCGGGCCTTCTCCTGGAGCTTCTTCCGCTCCTGCGGGTCGGTGGAGCGCTCAGCGCGCTCACTCAACTCACGGACCTTGTCCTGCATCTCCTGCGCACGGCTACCGGACTCACCAGCGATGCTCATCTTCACTCCTGCGACGAAGGATCTGGACACATCGCAGCAAACCACCACTGAGTGACGCTGGCTTGCCGAAGAGTTACTGCACGCAATCGCCGCAGGTACGGGCGGGGCAGGAGGCCCTGGCCCGCCCCCCCGTAGCGGCGATCCCCCCGAACGCTCCCGAGAGGCAGCATGCAGATCCCGGCAGCCGATCCGGGCCGCCCGCAGCCCACCCACCAAGCGCCACCGGTCCGGCACCGGGTTCGAGAACGCGGCGTCGACTCTGCGGCTGCCACCCGAGTGAGCCTGAAGCTGCCGGGTAACCGTCGGTGTGGTCTGGTGAATGTAGGGGCTGACTGCGGCCGTGTTCCTCGGAGACTGCCGGAGCCCAGCCCGGACAAGGAGTGCGACATGCCGGAGACGTTCGATGCGATTGTCGTGGGGGCGGGTCCCAACGGCCTGGTCGCTGCCAACGTTCTGGCAGATGCCGGCTGGGCCGTCCTCGTCCTGGAGGAGCAGTCCGTTCCCGGCGGTGCCGTCCGGAGCGACCGCGAGGTCCATCCTGAGTACGTCAACGATCTGTTCAGCGCCTTCTACCCTCTGGCCATGGCCTCCCCCGCCATCTCGACCCTGGAACTGCACCGGTGGGGCCTGCGCTGGAGCCACGCACCCCATGTGCTGGCGCATCCACTCGCCGACGGGAGGTGCGCGGTACTGGACCGCGACCGGCAGCGCACCGCGGACAACCTCGACGGTTTCGGCAGCGGCGACGGTGAAGCGTATCTGCGCCTCGTCGAGGTGTGGGACAGGTTGGGACCGGATGTGATCCGGTCGTTGTTCGCTCCCTTTCCTCCGATCCGATCATCGTTGGCCCTTGTCGCGAAGGCGCGTGCCGCGAGCGGCCTGCGCCTGATGCGGATGCTGACATTGCCGGTACGCCGGTTGGCGGAGGAAGAGTTCACCGGGCAGGGGGGTGCGTTGCTTCTTGCCGGTTGTGCTCTGCACGCCGACTTCGCCCCTGAGTCGACGGGCAGTGCGGGCTTCGGCTGGCTCATGTCCACGCTGGGCCAGCAGTTCGGTTGGCCCGTGCCCGTCGGGGGCGCGGGCGCACTCACCGACGCACTGGTGCGACGGTTCCACGACAAGGGCGGCATCGTGCGCAGTTCGGAGCGTGTCGACTCCGTCGTGGTCAGGAACGGTCGGGCAACAGGCGTCGTCACCGAACACGGCCGGCAGATTCGAGCCGCACGGGCGGTTCTCGCGGATGTTCCGGCCCCGGCACTGTACGGGGGGCTGGTCGACTGGGAGGAGCTACCGGCCCGATTGCGCGACGACATGCGGCGCTTCCAGTGGGACTACGCGACCTTCAAGGTCGACTGGGCCCTGTCCGGGCCCATCCCATGGACGGCGCAGGCTGCGGCCGGCGCGGGCACCGTCCATCTGGCCGACGGGTTGGACCACATGACCCGGTTCAGCGCCCAGCTGGCCACCGGGCAGGTCCCGGACCGGCCCTTCGCCCTCCTGGGCCAGATGACCACCGCCGATCCCAGTCGCTCACCGGCGGGGACGGAATCGGCCTGGGCCTACACCCACCTACCGCAGCATGTCCGCGGGGATGCCGGAGAGGGCGGACTCACCGGACGCTGGGATCCGGGAGAACGCGAGATCATGGCCGACCGGGTGGAGAGGGAGGTCGAGCGGCTCGCGCCCGGCTTCCGCAACCGGATCGAGGCCAGACGCATTCTCGCCCCGCCGGATCTCCAGGCCCGTGACGCCAACCTCATGGGTGGGGCCCTCAACGGTGGGACCGCGTCGCTCCACCAGCAGGCCTTCCTGCGCCCAGGACCTGGCACGGGCCGCAGTGAGACGCCCATCGTTGGCCTTTACCTGGCTTCGGCATCCGCACACCCCGGGGGCGGCGTCCACGGCGCCTGTGGCGCCAACGCCGCCCGCTCCGCTCTCCGCTCGCAAACCGCATGGAGACGTCATTTCGCAGCACCGGCGCTGACCGCGCTGGAGCGTGCCGCCGCCGCACCCCGCGGACTTCGTGGCCGCTGACCACCGTCAGCCGTACAAAGGAAGGGTGATGAGTCATGGTTGTCCGGCATGTTTTGGTAGAACGGCCACCGCCCGCTGTGTGGGCAGTTCTCAGCGACGGGGGCCGGTACGCGGACTGGGTGGTAGGAACACACGATTCCCGTGAAGCGGAAGGGGAATGGCCCGCTGTGGGGTCATCCATCGCCTACTGCGTCAAGGTCGGCCCTGTGAAACTTCGGAACAAAACGGTGGTGCGGGTCTGCGACGAGGGCACCCGGCTGGAGTTGGAGGCGTACGCGGGCCCACTCGGAACGGCGAGGATCGCGATCGAGGTACGCCCCTGGGGCCGCAGTTCACTGGTGATCATTGACGAACACCCCTTGCGGGGACCGAGCGCGGCTGTGCACAACTCCCTCATCGACATGATGCTCATGGTGCGGCACCGCAACATGCTCACCCGGCTGGCCAAGGTCGTGGAGCGATCCACCCCTGCCTCGTCCAACGGCCGCGCCGACGCTTGATGGTTACCGCCCAGCCCCGACTTCACGCGCAGTCCCCCGTCAGCGCGCCGTACCGCGCGTCCCCGCCCACTGCGCGCAGTGAGTGCGACGACCTGGCTGCGCTGCCGCTCCGGACCTCTCGTTGAGCGTTTCGAGGCTCTTCGCAGTTGAGGGTGTAGCCGGGGGCCCGTCGGGTTTCGAGGTCGCCGGCACGGAATTTCGGGCGCGGGTGCACTGCTGTCCGGGCGTGACGAGGTGCGCGCCGGGGAACGAGCTATGGACCGTCGTTCCCATCGCGCAGGGAGTGGGTCATGCTCTGCAGGATTCGGAAAGCGTCTGACTGCTCGGCCTCGGTCACACTGGAAAGCATCCTGACCTCGACGGACCGGACCACCGCCGATGCCTTCTCGAGGCTTCGTCGGCCGCGAGGTGTGAGCCGCGTCGGAAGAGCCTTCCCCACGGGTGCCTCCGCCGGCCTGGTCACGTAGCCGTCTCGTTCCAGTGCCTGGAGCAGCACGTTCATCGACTGCCGTGTCACGAACGCACCTCGCGCGAGCTCGGAGTTCGACAAGCCCGGTCGTTGAGCCAGTAGCTCGAGGCAGGAGTAGTGCGTGATGGTCATACCGAGCGGTCGCAGCACCTCCTCCATGGCCGCGCGCAGAGCGCTCGACGCCTCCTTCAGCAGGTAGCCCAGCGATTTGTCCAGGTCGACGCCCGTACCGTTTTGACTCATGTCAGTATTCTGACATACATTGGTCATGTCAGAAAGTTGACACGAGCAGGAGGAGAATCATGCCCGCCACCGGCCCCGACTTCATCTCGCTGCAAGCGCGTGACCTCGCCGCTTCGCAGGCGTTCTACGAGCACTACCTCGGCCTCGTCCGCTCGCAGGCCGGCCCGCCGCACGCCGTCGTCTTCGAGACGAAGCCGATCGCGTTCGCACTCCGCGACGTCATTCCCGGCACCGGCCTCGCATCCGTCGCTCAGCCCGGCATCGGTGCCGCAATCTGGCTCCACGCCACAGACGTCCAGGCTATCCACGATGCTCTCGTCGCCGACGGTCACACCGTCGTCTCCGCACCGATCGACGGTCCCTTCGGCCGGACATTCACCTTCGCCGACCCCGACGGCTACCACATCACTCTCCACGACCGTGCCTGAACAAAGCGTTCTGGTCTTCGGGGCTACGGCCTCGCTCGGTCGGCACGTCCTGGACGGGCTGGTCGCCCGGGGAGCCGCTCCCGAGTCGATCACCGCGGTCGGCCGCAACACATCGCGGCTCGGGGAACTTGCCGCCGCCGACCTCGGCGCAGCCACCTTGCCCCGCCAGGCACACCTCTTCTACCCACGTACCGCCGACGGCGCCGCCGACCACCAGACCGCCCGGATCCCCCTACTGCCCCGGCGAGGCCACGGCCACCGGACAGGCGAAGGACAAGCCCGAATCCTCCACGGCCACCCAGGAAAACGAACCGCTCCATAGCCCCGAGGAAGCCAAGGGATTCCGCTCCAGGTGGCAGGCGATCCAGGGCGACTTCATCGACGATCCGCAAGATGCCGTCCGCACGGCAGACGCGCTGGTCGCCGAAGTGATGCAGACGCTCGCCTGGTCGTACTCGTCTCACAAGCAAGGACTGGAAGGCCAGTGGTGCCGGGGAGAACAAGTCGAGACCGAGGACTTGCACGTCGCGCGTCAGCGCTACCGCTCCTTCTTCAACCGCCTGCTCAGCACATAACCACAAGCACCGGCTCGAAGATCGGCCCGCACCAACTAGCGCGAGTGCGTCCCACGTGGGCGCCGCGGTCGGGGCCGCGCCAGGGCCTCGGCAAAGTCACATGATGTCCGTTTGGTGAGCGTCGAGGTCAGCCACTGCTGGCTGTGATCAGGTTTGCTGGCGAGAGGCGGTCAGTCGGGCGCCGAGTCTGTCCTTGATGTCGGGCCATTCGGGGGCGGTGATGCTGAAGAGGACGGAGTCCCGGATCCAGCCGTCACGCATCACCATGTGGCTTCTCAGTACGCCTTCCTGGGTGGCTCCCAGGCGGGTGATCGCGGCTCTGGAGGTGGTGTTGCGGACGTCGGTGAGGAACTCGACCCGGTTCATAGCGTGTTCCTCGAAGGCGTGGGTGAGCATCAGGAGCTTGGCTTCGGTGTTGATTGCCGTGCGCTGCCAGGAGCTGCCCAGGAAGGTGAACCCGATCTCGACCCGCTGGTAGGGCAGGTTCACGGCCATGAAGCGGGTGGATCCGACGATCTGTCCCGAGGTGATGTCGACGATCGCGAAGGCCAGCTGATTCCCGGCCTCGTAGGCGTCCAGCGCCTGATCGATGAACCGGCCGATCTCACGTGGATGCGGGACCAGCGTCACCTGGAGATCCCAGAGTTGGCCGTCGCGGACCGCCGCGCACAGACCATCGTGATGCTGCGGCGAGAGTGGTTCGAGACGAGCGTGCTCACCCTCCAGGACAACGGACTTCAGCCTGGCCTGCACTCCACTGCTCGTATCCACCATGTGATCAGGCTAAATAGCCAGGCAAGGGGTTTTCGGCACAGGCGCGATGTCTGGCTGATGATCACGTGAGTCCGAGGAGCGCGAGAGGGCGACGGGGGTCGCGGGCGTTGTGGCGCAGGGCAGCGGCGATGTTGGTGACGCCTGACGCGGAGGGCGCCGATGGCGAGGTTGCGCCAGGTGGCCATGGCTCGGGGTGCGTTACCGGTGCGCAGTTGTGAGGCGTCTTCGGCGAACGTTGTATCCCTGACGTGGTGTAGGACCTCCACCGACCAGTGGCCGCGAATCAAGATCGCGAGCTGGGCGGGCGTGGCCTGTTCGGCGGTCAGGCTGGTCACCGCGTAGATCGTCTTGACGGTGATCTTGCCGGTCTTGCGGTTCACCCGGCGGCGCTTGAGCTGGATGGCCTGGCGGGCGTGGGGGAAGAGGAGAGCGTTGACGGCGCAGACCTTGATCCGTCTGATCTCCCCCCTGCCGTGCCCGGTGCCGCGGGTCCGACTCTGCAGAGGAATCTCTTGCCAGGGAAGGGACTTGAGCTGCTTGCGCAGCCTCTTCTGATTCCTCTTGACGATCACGATGTAGTGCGCGTCGCGGGCGATCAGATAGTCGGCGTGTTCGCGCTGGGTGTGCATCGCGTCGCTGGTCACCACGGTTGCGGCGAGGTCGGTGACGGTGTCCAGTAGCGGCTGGAAGCAGGTGATTTCGTTCGTCTTCTCGCCGACGTCCATCTGTGCCAGTACCAGGCCGCTGATGTGGTCGAGGGCGGTGAGCAGGTGGATCTTGCGCCCCTCGCGCGGGCGGCGCCGCGCAGGCTCTTGCCGTCCACAGCGATCCCGTACATGTCCTTGACCTGCGGCGGTGCCGGGTTGCGGTCGGCGAGCCAGCTGCCGACGGCCTGGTCGAGAGCGTCGCCGTCGACGCGCGCCAGGACTCGGCGGATCGTCGCCTCACTGGGCACCGGGTGACGTCCACTCAGCACGTCACGGTGGCCGCCGAGTGCGGCAATTACCGACTGTGGGGCGTCGGCGGCCCACTCGCTGATCGCCACCAACGAAGTCGCGCCAGTCAGAACGGCTGCGGCGGCCAAGGCCAGCACGTGGACCAGGGAGTGGCTCACCCCGCGCGGATCACGTGGGTCGGGTACGTCGCCGAGGCGTCGCAGCAGGTCAGGGTGCTCGGCGGGGTCGGGCTCCGGCTGTTCGCGGAGCTGGTTCAGGGGAGGTGGGATCAGGGATGATGATGAGGCGGCAGGCACGGTCTTCCAGCGTGAGCATGAGGCGTAGACACCCACATGATCTTGGATCACCGTGCCTGTTCTGCACCTAGCTGGCTCCTCCGGACAGACCAGCACATGGCGGTCAACCCTGCACTTCGCCGAGGCCCTGGGGGCCGCGCCAATCTGCATCGGTGATGTCGTTTGCGCACCGGGCCACCCCGATTGCGACGAAGGCCCGGTTCCCGAATCGGATCCATACCCTGGCTATCCCTCGATGCCGGTGGTGTCGTGCGGCGTTCCGACGGGTTTTGATTCTGGTGATCCGCGCTGTCTGAGGTAGATGGACAAGATGGCCATGGAAGCGACGGCGAGGAGTTCGGATTGCCAGTTCTGCAGGGTCCGGCTCCAGAAGTCGGCCGATGTCGTGTACTGGCCCCAGCTGATAGGGGCCTGCAGTTGTCGCAGCCGCTGCGCGTTGTTGGCGGATGTGCCGGCGATGGACTGGGCGAGCCAGGAGGGAATGAGGATGGTGCCCATGACCAGGCCGAGAGAGTTCGAGTACAGGCCCTGGCGCCAGCCTCCGGCGGCTGCACCGCAGCTTCCGGGGCGGGTGCCTGCCTGGGGTACAGGGGCCCGGCGATCTGCGGCTGCGCTGTGTGGGCGCGAGTGACCTGAAGCGATGCCGCAGGCAGGCAGCGGCGGGGCCCGAGGGCCCCGGCCGCGTGCCCGCCGGGATGGTGTGTCAGACCATGGCGATGGCGAGCCGGTCCACCAGCAGCTCCACCCTCGGCTCGGTGTGCTCCGGCGGCAGCCGTCCCGACCGGGTCAGGGTCGCCACCCCGTGCAGGGACGCCCAGAACACCTCGGTGAACAGCCCCGAGTCGACGCCGTCCCCGGCGACCTCTCCGAGGCACTCCAGCAGCGCGGCGAAAGCGTCCTTGAGAGGTGCCGGGGTGTCCTCCTGTGCGTACGCCAGACCGCCGTCGAGCTGGAAGATCGCGTCGTATACCGCCGGGTTGCGTGCGGCGAAGGCGAGGTAGGAGCGCGCGAGGGCGGCGACACGCTCGCGCGGGCCGTCCACGGCGGCGGTCGCGGCCCGCACCGCCGCGGCCAGCTCGGTGGCGCCCTGGAGGGCGACGGCGCCGATGATCTCGCGCTTGCCGCGGAAATGGCTGTAGAGGACGGGCTGGCTGTACTCGATGCGTTCGGCGAGCCGGCGGGTGGTGACCGCGTCCCAGCCCTGCTGCTCGGCGAGTTCACGGGCTGTCGCCACGATGAGGCGCTCGCGCTCCGCCCGTTCGCGTTCCTTGCGTTCCTGTACCGACATGATTCGATGCTAGCACTGCTAGACAAGGGAGCGGCAGCAGTACTAGCGTTGACTCGTCAGCTAGCAGCACTAGATGCCAAGAGGGTCATCATGCTCAACGCACTCGAGGTCGTCACCACCGTGATCGTCGGCGTGATGGTGGGGGTGGAGTTCTGCGTCGCCTTCGTCATGGGCCCGATCCTCAACGCCCTCCCGGAGGACAGCGGCCAACTCGGCCACGCCCACGGGGGCCGGATGCTCGGCGCCGTGATGCCGTTCTGGTACATCGGCTCGCTCGTCCTGGTCGGCATCTGGGCTTTCGCCGGGTGGGACCACCACGGCACCGGCCTCGTCGTCACCGCCGGGGCGCTTCTGATCCTCAGCGTGGTCATGTCGCTTCTGCTGCTCGTTCCGATCAACAACCGGAACAAGACGTGGACCGTTGACAACCGGCCCGCCGACTGGAAGCAGCAACTGAACCGCTGGGAGCGTCTCCACTACATCCGCGTCGCCGTCATCATCGCCGCCTTCGCCCTGCTGGTCACTGCCCTCACCTGAGCCCACGGGCTCACCCGCCCGGTCGTCAGCCGCAGCTCACGAAGACTCGCAAGGGGAAGAACGATGTCGCTAAAGAAGATCAACACCGTCCTGGCCGCCGCCTTCATCCTCTTCATCCTCTGGTTCGGGACGGAGTTCATCCTGAGCCCGGAGACGACGGCGCCGGGCTTCGGCCTCCCGAGCTGGCCGTCCGGCGACGGCGGCGGCTTCCTGATCATCAAGGGAATCCGCGACGTCGTCCTGGCCCTGGTCCTCGGCATCCTGCTGGTGACGGACCACCGCCGGGCGCTGGGCTGGGTGCTGCTGGTGGAGGCCCTCGCCGCCTACGGCGACATGACCACAGTGCTGGCACACCACGGCTCCGTGGCCACCGCGCTCGGCGTCCACGGCCTGACCGCGACGCTGATGGTGGTCAACGGCCTGCTGATGATGCGCGAGACCCGCACGGTCGCGGCCGCTCCGGCGACGCCCGCCCCGCAGCCCGCCTGATCCCATCGGTCCAAGGTGGCCCGGACCCCCGCCGGGCCACCTTGGCGCGTGCCGGTATTCGCGTGTCAGCGCCCACCGGGAAAGGCCAGGCAGACGATCTTCTTCCAGTGACCGACAACCTGGCGGCGGAGGCGGCCTGCTGCACCGCAGCGGCCACGGCCACCTGGACTGGCCGGTATTGAGTATGTGCGCCGCGGGCATCACCATGGCGCCCATCACCCGCACCACCGCGGCCACACCGCACTCCGCGGAAACCCACCCATCACCCGCGCAAACAACCCTGCGGGTCAGTACACCTAGTCGCCAACGCCGCTGCCGCTGGATTGGTTCACGCTCCCGCGCCGGCCTTTCCTGGAGCGACGCAGCACCTCGCCGGCGGTGAGCGTCACGAACGCCACGACACGGACCCAGCGGGGCCCGCCACGCTCCGCCCACACCACGCATGCGCACCCGCCGACCGCGAGCGCCAGGACGCCGAGCAGTACCAGAACGATCATGTTCCCCTCCCCCGCGCTTGTCTTTAATACGGTCCCGTAATCCTCTCAGACCGGGAACGGTGCCCTTGCAGGACATCGGGCGGAAACACCTGCGCGGGCCAGCATGCGAACCATAGACCAGGTGCCCTTCGTGGTCACCCGGCGATTGCCCGGGTGGCCACGACCACCCCGGCGTTCAGAAACCAGACGGTGAGCGTGACTTGGCGTTGGATCGAGGGCAATGCGACGGGCAGCAAGCCCTGGAACGCCGGTGCACGCGGGTGGGGCGTCGGTTCGGACGACCGGAACCGATTCTCGCCGGTCCGTCCGGGACGCGTGGCTCCGAGCAGCAGTAGCGTCGACCACCTCGACGAAGCATTCGGCTTCGGCGACACACACCATTTCATCCAGGTCGTGGCGGCCATCGCTCATATGTGGCACGGCCACCGGCGGGCTGTCACCTCGTCCCCGGGCAGCGCCGGCTCAGACATCAAGACCATGGGCCGGATGGGCAGACCGTCCCGACCGTCCCTGCTGAGCGTGTCCTAGACGCATCCCGTGCCCACCGCCCAGCCCCCCAGGCGCCCCGGCGCCTCGGGCCCATGTCGGCAACGGCCGCGTTGGGGCGGCCCGCCCTGAGTCGAATGGGCGAGCTTCCCGTGGCAACGACCGTTCCGGACGCGTCGTCTGCATGTCTGAGGCAGGTCCGATCAAGCAGTGTCAGACGTGCCCGTTAGCATCCCGGCAAGGGTGCTAGTGTCCTGCGCCAGTAATTGATCGTTAGATGCTGTGTGACTTCTACTGCTGGTGCATCGGTGCCTCGTAGGGGCCCGAAACTGGAGCCGTTGCTGCTGTGTGCGGATGAGCGGGCGGTGTTGGAGCGTCGGGCGACATCGGCCCAGGCCCTGGCCTTGCGCGCGCGGATCGTGCTGGCGTGCGCGGGGCCGGAGGTACCGCCGATCGTTACGGTCGCCCGGGATCTGCGGGTGAGCGCGGACACAGTTCGCAAGTGGCGGCGGCGGTTCCTCGTCGACCGGCTGGATGCTCTGGCCGACGAGCCCCGGCCGGGCCGGCCACCCACCATCGATGTCGGTCAGGTAGAGGCGGTCGTGGTCGCGACGCTGCAGGAGATCCCGAAGAACGCCACTCACTGGTCGCGGAAGTCGATGGCGGACGAGGGGTCAGCCTGGAACCGACGCATCTCGATCATGCCCGGCAGCACCGCGGAGACCTCAGCGCTACGCATACCGAAACACATCGGCCCGACGCCTTCCAGGGGCATCAACTCCCAGCCCAACCGCGCTGGCTCCTTCGCGGCACCTCGAATCCCTGCTGCCGCCATCCCTCCACCGTCTTCCCGTCCACACCCAGCCGCTCCGATTCCCGGCGCTCAGCATCACCCTGGCATTGGACCAAGCTCAAGATCGTTCACGTCACTCCGGGCAGAGCCAATTTCAAGAAGCCCCATCAGCGTCACTGTGCCTGTTCTTAGGTGGGCCTTCGATCGCTCTAGCTCTAGCACGGAGCAGAAGGTTCAGCGATAGTTCATGCGTGAATGATCGTTTCAGCTTGCTCATCTCGACTGTGGCGGTCCTGGTGAGCCTCATGCTGCTAACTGCCGCTCTCCAGGCGGCTCTCGCCGGAGAGTCCGTTTGGTGGATAGCTTGGGCCTTCGTTTTGCAGATCACTACGATCTGGCAGTTGACGCGTGAGAGTCTGCGCTGCCGTAAGGTGCGGCGGGACGGCTGATGTCACTCCAGGTCAGCGCGTGTTGTTCGCTCTCGGATGGTCCTGGCCCGGAAGCGCAGCCGCAGGGCCCGGCCGCTGCGGCTGTCCGGTTGCGGGGGCGGTGAGTTCACGGCGCAGGCGTGCCAGGCCGGTGCGGATCCGGGTCTTGACCGTCCCGGGTGGAACGCTGAGGCGTTCGGCGATCTGCCGGTGGGTGTGGCCCCGGAAGTAGGCCAGGCCAAGGCATTCGCGTTGCGCGAAGGACAGGGCCGGCAGACATGCGCGGACCCGTTCCATCTCCCGCCGGGCGAGGACCTCCTCGGCGACGTCCACGACGACCTGCGGGCGTTGCGCGGCGTCGCGGCGGCCACGGGCGGCGGCCTGCGCCCTGCGGACCCGGTCCACCGCCCGGCAGCGGGCCAGGTACGTCGCCCAAGCCGGCACCGCCGCGCGCAGGATCGAACCGATCCGCACTGCGCCACAGCTCCAGGGCTCCCTTGCACCAGTACAGTCGCCGCGCTGAAGGAGCAGAGGAGCCCCGGTGCGTGAGAGAGACAGAAACGCTGATGGCCATGGCCAGCGGGCCGCGGCCACCAGGTGGATACAAGTAGTGCTGTTCGGAGTTGTTGTCCTGCTGGTCGGATTCCGCATCTGGGAGCGAGAGCACAGCGGTGCTTCGAGCTCGGTCGTGTTCGGGTTGATGGCCGCATCAGCACTGTCCATCGGGGTGCTGGAACGCTATCGGGCAAACACCGCCAAACGATCTGGGTAACTCAGCTTCCAGCCGGTTCTGGCCGCCGCTGACGGGGGGCCGACCGCCCCAGCGGATGCCTTTCTCGCTGCGGATGCGGGTACGTTCTTTGCGTTCGGCGGCCAGGACGTCGCGGTGGCGTGCGTTGGCGTTGCGCCAGCGCAGGTAGGCGTGCAGGAGCCCGGCTCTGCGGGTGTGGTTGGGGTGATTGGAGTTGGCGATAGTGAACTGCCTCAGGGGTCCGAAGTGCGCCTCGATCGGGTTCGCCCATGAGGCGTAGGTCGGCGTGAAACACAACTCGACCTTGCTCTTCTTGCCCAGCGGCGGATGTCGGCGCCTTTGTGGGCGGACGGGTTGTCCATGATCACGTAGATCGGTGCGCCGTCGGGCCGTGCGGCACGGATCGACTTCAGCGCCGCCAGCGTGTTCCCGGCGCCCTTCTTACAGCGGTTCACGCCCCACAATGTGTCGTCGCCGACCGCGTAGCAGCCGTGGAAGTAGCGCACCCCGTGGGTGCGGTGGCGGGCAGCTGGTCGGGGTGTCCGTGGGCGGCCCAGCCCGTGCCGGCGGTGGGGCGGATGCCGAGCGGGCCGAACTCGTCGAAGGCGAAGAGCGAAGCGTTAGCGCCGGAGACGGCCTGGCGGGAAGAGGGGCTCCCATGGCCCCTCCCCGCTGCGGCAGGGTGTGAGCGCAGAATCGTATGGCCCGTTGCTGGCGTGCGCTGGGGAGAAGTTGATCGTTGTGGCCGAGCTATGCTGCGGTCCGTGACTGACGTGAACACCGCGGACGAGCTCGAGGAGATAAAGGTCGAGCGGCATGCGAGCTGGGCCGAGCTGTTCTTCGACCTTGTGGCGGCCGCGGGCGTGGCAGCCCTTACCCATGTGCTCGGGTCCGAACTGGACATCGCGGCGCTTGGTGTCTACGCGCTGTTGTACCTCGCGTTTTGGTTGTCGTGGACGACCTTCATGCTCTACGGCAACGTTTCGGCGGGGCAAACCCGTGTGGTGCGCCTGCTCATCGGGATGTTTGGCCTCGGGGTGATGGCTGCTTCTGTACCAGGGGTGGCGCACACCGTGCTAGGACAGGGACATAACCTCGGCCCGCTGACTGTCCTCACGATCGCGTACCTCGCCACGCGCACCTACGGGGCTCACTCATGGCGCCGGGGCGAGGTTTTGCTGGACTTCCCAGTGGTGCAGTACTCGGTAGGGCTGCTTCCCTGGCTCATATCGATCTGGGTCGAGGGGCGATGGAAACTCGTGCTCTGGGGGGTGGGGGTGGCTCTGGACCTGCTGCTGATCCTCATCGTCTCTGGCAACAAGCTCTTTGAGCAGGCTCAGGTGAGGTTCACCGCTCAAGCCTCTGCACGGCGTCGGCCTGGCGGCCCCGGCGGGAAGGGAATGGTCATTCAAGGGGTGTCGGTCGATTCGGCTCACCTCTCCGAGCGGCTCGGACTTTTCGTGATCATCGTGCTCGGCGAATCGGTGGTGCAGATTATCAACGCTGCGTCCGATGCCCATTACGGCATCGGCCTCTTGGCCACCGCACTCGCGTCGTTCGTGTTGCTGACCGGCCTGTTCGGCCTGTCCGTCGTGTTCGGGTACGCCGGCTTGCCGCACTTGCGCGCCGGCCGCATCTCCACCCGCGCGGCCCTTGGCCTGCACTGCCTGGTCACCGGGGTCGTCGCCACCCTGGGCGTGTCGTTGTCATTGGTGGTCACCCACGGCTCCAATCCGCTGCCCGGCCCATATCGCTGGCTGTTGTGTGGCGCGGTGGCGGCGTACTTCACCCTCGGGGTGGTCACTGGCGTCGCCAGCCGCAGCTCGGATGCGCAACGGACGATCTCGCGGGTCATCACCGGTATCGCGGTCCCGCTCCTGCTTGGCCTGTTCGCTCCTGACGTCAGCAGTCGGACGCTGGTGGTCTTCCTGGCCATTGTCGTTCTCGCTCACCTCTGGTTCGAACGGCGATCGGCGCCGGCCCAGGGCCAGGTCTGATCAGGAGGCCGTTCGATCGCGGCGCTGTACCCCGGATCGTCCCGGTTCCACGAACGAGGTCGCGGGCAACGGTTCGCCCCGCCGGCATCGATAGACCCACCGCAGCCCACACCCCAGGTCGGACGGTACCGCGTCACAGCGACGGCGCCGGGTGCGCCGCCGTCGCATCGACGCCCTGCGCGGGGCACACCGCCCGGGTGCTGTCTGCTGAGAAGTAGCGTCGAACGAGGCTGCGCAGCCACGTATTTGACCGGTACGGCCGCGGTGTTGCCCAAAAAAGCTAACGCCACTAGCCTGTGGTTAATCAAGTTAGCCATGGCACGGAGGACGACATGACCGAGTACCTGGAAATCGGCAAGAACACCCTCGCCTACGACGTGACGGGGGAGGGCCCCCTCGTTGTCCTCGCGCACGGCATCGGCGACAGTCGCCACTCCTACCGCTTCCTCGTTCCCGGCCTGGTCTCCGCCGGTTACCGGGTCGCCAACGTCGACATCCGCGGGTGCGGCGACTCCAGCCTCGGCTGGGACGGCTACAGCCGCACCGACATCGCCGGCGACCTGGTGGCCGTCGCGCGCCACCTCGGCGGCCCGGCCGTGATCATCGGGCAGTCGATCAGTGGGGGCGCCGCGAGCATTGCCGCCGCCACCGCACCCGACGTGATCAGGGGCGTCGTCGAGCTGGCCCCGTTCACGCGTGCGCAGCCGGTCGACCTGGGTGGGTTGATGCGCGTCAAGCGCTTCCGGGCCGGGTACACGCAGATGGCGATGGTCATAGTCCGCGGACGTCTGGCGAACTGGATGAAGTACCTTGACGCTGCCTACCCGGCCAAGCCCGCCGACTGGAGCGACGAACTCGCCCGCATCAAGGCCAAGTTGGGTGAGCCGGGCCGCATGGCGGCCCTGCAGGCCATGTGCAAGTCCAACCCCAGCGACGCCGGCGCCCAGCTGGCCCACGTCACCTGCCCGGTCCTGATCGTCGAAGGCAGTCTCGACCCCGACTGGGCCGACCCCCGCGTTGAGGGAGAGAAGATCATCGCGGACCTGCCCGCCGGCCGCGGTGAGCTGGTCGTGATCGACGGTGCAGGACATTACCCGCACGCCCAGACACCCGACCAGGTCCTCGAGGTGGTCGTGCCGTTCCTTGCAAAGGTGGCTGCCATTGCCTAGGGCCGGACTCACTGCGGCGGCGGTCACCGAGGCCGGCGCCGCTCTGGCGGACGAGGTCGGCTTCGACCAGTTCGGCATGGGTCTACTCGCCGAGCGGCTCGGGATCAAGACGCCCTCGCTGTACAAGCACGTCACCAGCCAGGCCGACCTCACACACCGGATCGCCGTCCTGGCCATGAGCCAATGCGCGGACGCTATCCGCGACGCAACCCAGGGCCGGGCCGGCAGCGACGCCCTGATCGCCGGCGCGCAGGCAATGCGCACGTTCGTCAAGGACCACCCCGGCCGGTACGCGGCGGCCAACGCCGCCACCCCGACCGGACCCGACGACCCCCTCATCGCAGCCAGCAACCAAGTCGTCGCATCCTGGGCGGCCATGCTGCACGGGTACCAGATCGATCCCGGCCAGGAAATCCACGCGCTGCGAATGCTACGCACCGTCCTGCACGGCTTCGCCTCCTTGGAAGTAGTCGGCGGATTCCAGTTCAGCACTGACATCGACGACAGCTTCACTTGGATGATCACCTTCATCGACCGCGGTCTGCAGGAAATCGCAGGCAACTGAGCGAAGAGTGCTCCCGTTGATAGCGACGGTCGAAAGGAGGGTGCCGGGCACCTCGGCACCCTCCTGGTTGGGAAGTCGCCCCTCCGGATGAAAACCTCATGTACACCACGTATGGCCGTCGGGGCCTCCGCGCGAACATCGCCCTGGTCAGGGCCTCTACGCTTGTACGAAAAGGCTGCGCTAGCCCGGGACGCTTTTCGACAGCAATTCGACCCAGATTCGACCCGGTCGAAACGTCCGCCAAAAAGACACACTCTGACCTGCGGCGATACAAGGCGGCGGACGAGTCGGCCATATACGCCGGGTACCCACCGCCACCGGCCGGGGAACCCGCGCAGATCCGGCAACAGACACCGCGAAGGCGCAGCAGCCGTACTCCATCAGCCCCAATGCGGGGCGTCGATGGCGATGGTGGGGCTGTACCGGATTCTGGAAGTCCGCTGTCGCTGGGGCCCTGGGGCCAGTCGAGCGCATTGGTCATGACCGATGGGCGGAGGTGGCGCCTGGCTGAGCGGCAGCGACCGGCCAACTCCGGCCCTGAGCGCGGTGCCTGATATGGTCCGCGTTGTCCGTCTCGGTCGGCCAGGTCAGATGGGTAGCCGCCTTGTGAGCACCGACTCCAGCCTTGTGCCGGTGGGTCCCGCACGGGACCTGCGCCTGATCGTCACCGGTGGCGGGACGGGCGGCCACACTTATCCCGCCCTCACCGCGGTCCGGGCGCTAGAGGACAGGCTTGCTGCTGCCGGCAGGACGCTGGACGTTCTGTGGGTCGGAACGGCCGACAGTCTCGAGGAGCGTGTCGCCGCGGCTGAGGGCATCCGGTTCGCGTCGGTGGCGACCGGCAAGATCCGGCGTAGCAGTAACCCTCTGAAGATGGTCTCTCCGGCGAACATGAAGGACATGGGTCGGGTGCCGCTAGGCGTGCTGCAGGCCCGCAAGGTCCTGACCGGCTTCCGGCCGGACGTCGTGCTGGCCACCGGCGGCTACGTGGCGGTCCCCGTCGGCCTGGCCGCCCGCATGGGCCACTGCCCGCTGGTGGTGCATGAGCAGACGGTCCGTCTCGGCTTGGCCAACCGGTCGCTGGCCGGGAGAGCGACCTTCGTGGCGGTGTCGTCGGAGTCCACCCTGGAACTGCTCCCCGAGTCCGCCCGCGCCACCGCGGTCGTCACCGGTAACCCGGTGCGGCCCGAGATCCTGACCGGGCAAGCCGACAAAGCCGTCCACGCCCTAGGTGTATTGACCCGCAGGGTTGTTTGCGCGGGTGATGGGTGGGTTTCCGCCGAGTGCGGTGTGGCCGCGGTGGTGGTTGTAGGTGTGGAGGAAGTCTGGCAGAGCGGCTGTTCGCTCGTCGTTGCTGGT
>NZ_JAAGLX010000053.1:0-46443 GCF_010548325.1 Streptomyces sp. SID13666
GCCGGACGGAATGCGCTCCAGCACCCAGGGCAGGGCACCGGCCTCGTCCAGGCACGGCAGTACGACGTCGACGGGCGGTGTCGGTGGGTTGGTCACGCTCTTCACCCTACGAAGCAGAAACCGACATTCCGGGCTTTGGATCCTTACGAAACACGGACGTCGGACTCCTGAGCCCCCACCCGGGAGCCCGCTCCCGGCGCCCGGTGCCAGACTCGAAGCGTGACCACCGAACCCGCACAGCGCCGCATCCTCGTCGTGGACGACGATCCGACCGTCGCCGAAGTCGTCGCGGGATACCTCCTGCGCGCGGGCTTCGCCGTGGACCGGGCCGCCGACGGACCCACCGCGGTGGCCCGTGCCGCCGCCGTCCGCCCGGACCTCGTCGTCCTCGATCTGATGCTGCCCGGCCTGGACGGGCTGGAGGTGTGCCGGCGGATACGCGAGCGCGGCCCCGTCCCGGTCGTGATGCTGACCGCCCGCGGCGACCAGGACGACCGGATCCTCGGTCTGGAGGTCGGCGCGGACGACTACGTCACGAAGCCGTTCAGCCCGCGCGAGCTGGTACTGCGCGTGGAGTCCGTACTGCGCCGCGCCGGGACACCGCCGCCCGCCGGCCCCTGGCTGCGGTCGGGGCCGCTCGCCCTGGACCCGGCCGCCCGGCGCGCCACCCACGGCGGCACGGAACTCGCCCTGACCATCCGTGAGTTCGACCTGCTCGCGTTCTTCCTCCGGCACCCCGGGCGGGTACTGGGACGCGAGGAGCTGATGCGGCGGGTGTGGGGCTGGGAGTTCGGCGATCTGTCGACCGTCACCGTGCACGTACGGCGGCTGCGCGAGAAGGTCGAGGCCGATCCGGCCCGGCCGCTGCTGATCAGCACGGTCTGGGGCGTCGGCTACCGCTTCGACCCGCCACCCGGCACTCCCCCTGCGGATCCCGTGCCCGCAGTGGCGGAATCGGCAGCACCCGCGGCAGCACCTGAGGCAGTACAGGAAACGGTGAATCCCGATGCATGACGTCCTGCTGATCGCGGCCTACGCGGCGCTCGGCGCCGCGGCCGCCGGACTCCTCGGCGCGCTGGCACTGCGGCTGCTGCGGAACCGGTCGGTGGCGCTGTCGCTCGCGGTGGTCGCCGCCGTCACGGTGGCGGCGATGCTCGCCGGCACGCTCTCGGTCGCCTGGGCGATGTTCCTGTCCTCGCACGACCTCGGCGTGGTCATAACGGTCTGCGCGATGGCCGCCGTCGTCTCGCTGGGCGTGAGCCTGCTGCTCGGCCGCAGGGTCGTCGCGGGCAGCCGCGCGCTGGCGACCGCCACCCGCGACTTCGGCGACAGCGACATCTTCGCCGCGCCCGCCGGGGCGCCGACCGCCGAACTCGCCGACCTGGGCCGCGAACTGGCCGCCACCAGCGCGAAGCTCGCCGCGTCACGGGAGCGCGAACGCGCGCTGGAGGCGTCCCGCCGGGAGCTGGTGGCCTGGATCTCGCACGATCTGCGCACCCCGCTCGCCGGGCTGCGCGCCATGGCCGAGGCGCTGGAGGACGGCATAGCGGAGGACCCCGCGCGCTACCACGCGCAGATCAGGACCGAGGTGGAACGCCTCAGCGGCATGGTCGGCGATCTCTTCGAACTCTCCCGCATCCAGGCGGGAGTGCTCGCCCTGGCACCGTCCCGGATGTCCGTCTACGACCTGGTGGGCGACGCCATCGCCGGCGCCAATCCGCTGGCCCGCGAGCACGGGGTCCGGCTGATCGGCGACGGCGTCGAGTCCGTGCCGGTGGAGGTCGACGGCCGCGAGATGACGCGGGTGCTCGCGAACCTCCTCGCCAACGCCATCCACCGCACCCCGGCCGACGGAACCGTCGCCGTCTCCGCGCACCGCGAGGCCGACTCCGTGGTCCTGTCCGTCACCGACGGCTGCGGCGGCATCCCCGCCGACGATCTCCCCCGGGTCTTCGACACCGGCTGGCGCGGCACCGGAGCCAGGACGCCTCCCGCGGGGGCCGGACTCGGCCTCGCGATCGTCCGCGGCATCGTCGAGGCCCACGCCGGCCACGCGGCCGTGCGCAACGTACCGGGCGGCTGCCGCTTCGAGGCGGTCCTGCCGGCCGCCTCGGGCTGACGTCAGGCCGGGGCGGGCGCTGCGGCCCCGCGCAGGGCGGCCCGGGCGAAGTCCCGCATGCCGTCGGTGAAACCGACGGCCGGCGCCCAGCCGAGTTCGGCGCGGATGCGCGCGGACGAGGCCGTGATGTGCCGGACGTCGCCGAGCCGGTACTCGCCCGTCGTGACGGGGGCGGGCCCGCCGGTGGCCGTGGCGAGGGCGGCGGCCATGTCGCCCACGGAGTGGACGGTGCCGCTGCCGACGTTGTACGTCCGCAGCCCGCCGGAGGGTCCGCCGGTGAGCGCGCCGAGGGCGGCCGCGTTGGCTGCCGCGACGTCCCTTACGTGCACGAAGTCCCGCCGCTGGGCGCCGTCCTCGAAGACGCGGGGGGCCTCGCCGCGTGCCAGGGCCGAGCGGAAGAGCGCGGCGACGCCCGCGTACGGGGTGTCGCGCGGCATCCCGGGGCCGTAGACGTTGTGGTACCGCAGGGACACCGCGCGGCCGTCGGCCGCGCGGGCCCAGGCGGCGGCCAGGTGTTCCTGGGCGAGCTTGGTGGCGGCGTAGACATTGCGCGGGTCGGTGGGGGCGTCCTCGGTGACGAGGCCGGGGGCGAGCGGATCGCCGCACTGCGGGCAGGGCGGTTCGAAGCGGCCCGCGTCGAGATCGGCGACCCGGCGCGGTCCCGGGCGGACGACGCCGTGCCGCGCGCAGGCGTACCGGCCCTCGCCGTAGACGACCATGGAGCCGGCCAGGACCAGGGACCGCACTCCGGTCGCTGCCATGGCGGCGAGGAGCACGGCCGTGCCGTGGTCGTTGCAGCTGACGTAGTCGGGCGCGTCGGCGAAGTCCTTGCCGAGTCCGACCATGGCGGCCTGGTGGCACACCGCGTCCACCCCGCGCAGCGCGTCCTCGACGGCCGCGCGGTCCCGGACGTCGGCCCGCCGCCAGTCGGCTCCGGCCGGGAGGACGGGCGGTTCGGCGCGGTCGCCGTGGGCGGCGGGGAGCAGGACGTCCAGGACGCGCACGTCGTGTCCGGCTTCGAGGAGGGCGGTCACGATGTGCGAGCCGATGAAGCCCGCGCCTCCGGTGACGAGTGTCAGCATGCTCCGACGCTACGGTCCCGGCCGGTCCTGACGGCGTGACCCGGCCGGGACGTCAGCGGTCCGTAAGGAGTGCCGGGACCTCGATCGTCAGGGTGCGGGCGTCGGCGTCCAGGACGGCGGGCAGGCCGAGGGGCACGGTGATCGCGGAGTCGCAGTGCCCGAACCCCAGCTCCTCCACGACCGGCACCCCCAGATCGCCGAGCCGGTCGAGCAGCAGCGGGCGCAGGGTTTCGTACGGGCCGCACTCCGCCCAGGAGCCGAGGACGATCCCGGCGACGCCGTCCAGCCAACCGGAGCGCAGCAGTTGGGTGAGGTAGCGGTCCAGCCGGTACGGCTCCTCGCCGGTGTCCTCCAGGAGCAGGATCCCGCCGGCGGCGCCGGGCCGGGCCCCCGGGGTGCCGAGTTCCGCGGCGAGCAGGCAGACGGTACCGCCGAGGGTCCGCCCGCGCGCCCGGCCGGGGACCATGGTCCGGGCGGCGGGCGAGCTGAGGACCTGGACGGTCCCGGGCTCCATCAGGGTGCGGCGCAGATGGTCCTGGGTGGGGTCGTCCTTGAGGAAGGTGGCGGCCGCGGCCATGGGGCCGTGCACGGTGGCGAGCCCGAGCCGGGTGGCGAACGCCTCGTGCAGCACGGTGATGTCGCTGTAGCCGATGAACGCCTTCGGCTCCACGGCTCGCATCGCGTTCCAGTCCAGCAGGTCGACCATGCGCTGGACGCCGTAGCCGCCGCGCGCGCAGAGCACCGCCGCCACCGAGGGGTCGCACCACGCCTGCTGGAGGTCCCGGGCGCGGTCCTGGTCCGCGCCGGCCAGGTAGTCCAGGCCCGGGTGCCGGTCCAGGACATGCGGCGCGACGACCGGGTCGAGGCCCCAGCCGCGCAGGATGTCGAGCCCGGCGTCGAGCCGCTCCCGCGGAACGGGTCCGCTGGGGGCGACGACGGCGACCCGGTCGCCGGGCACCAGTCGGCGCGCGCGACGCAGCGGCTCCGGAACGGTCCCCGTCATCTGGTGAGACCCAGCTTCGGCACACCGGGCGGCACGAAGCCGAAGACCTGCCCGTAGAGCGAGAGTTCGGCCTCCAGACAGGCGACGATCGTGTCCTCGCGGCGGAAGCCATGGCCCTCGCCCTCGAAGGTGAGGTACGCGTGCGGGATGCCGCGCCCGGCGATCCGTTCCAGGAAGCGCTCGCACTGGACGGGTGGACAGATCACGTCGTCCAGTCCCTGCAACAGCAGGAACGGTGCGGTGACGCGGTCGGCGCCGTTGACCGGCGAGCGGTCGCGGTACCGGTCGGGGACCTCGGCGAGCGGGCCGACGAGGGACTCCAGGTACTGCGATTCGAAGTCGTGCGTCTCACCGTTCGCCGACCAGCCGGTGAGGTCCAGGATCGGGAAGCTGATGGCGCCGCACGCGTACAGGTCGGTGGAGGTGAGCGAGGCTCCGGTGGTCCAGCCGCCGGCGCTGCCGCCGCGGATCGCGAGCCGGGCCCCGTCCGCGGTGCCCTCGTCGACCAGGGCCTGGGCGACCGCGGCGCAGTCCTCGACGTCCACGACGCCCCACTGTTCGCGGAGCCGCTCGCGGTAGGCGCGGCCGTAGCCGGTGGAGCCGCCGTAGTTGACCTCGGCGACGCCGATGCCGCGCGAGGTGAAGTAGGCGATCTCCACATCGAGCACCATCGGGACCCTGCTGGTGGGGCCGCCGTGCACCCAGATCACATAGGGCGGCAGGTCGCCCGCCGGCGCGCCGGCCGCCGGGTTGTGCGGCGGGTACACCTGCGCGTGCACTTCACGGCCGCCGGGTCCGGTGAAGGTCCGGGCGGTGGGGTCCGGCAGATACGCGGGGTCGACGGTGTCCTGGTGCGCGCAGCCGATGACGCGGGTGTGCCCGGTGCTGGTGTCGAGTTCGACGACCTCGAACGAGGAGCGCGCGCTCGCGGCCACGTCGAGCACCCGGGTGCCGGAGGTGGCGAGGCCCGCGGCCCATTCCGTCCAGCGGCCCGGGACGTCGGCCAGTTCGCCGGTGGCCGGGTCGAGTATGGCGAGGCGCTGGGCTCCGACGCCGTGCAGAACGGCGAGCAGGCCCTCGCCGACGGGGGCGAACCAGCGGTAGCCGAGCTTCCACACCGGGCCGGCGAACTCCTCCTGGCGCGGGCAGAGGTTGACGGCCTCGCCGGTGCGGGGGTCGACGCGGTGCAGATTCCACCAGCCGGTGCGGTCCGTGGCGGCGATCAGGGTGCCGTCCGCGGCCCATTCGGCCTGGGCCACCGATTCCTCGGAACCGCCGATCAGGGTGCGGGCGCCGGTGAAGGCGCCGGTGAAGGCGCCGTCCTCCCCGACCTGCGCGAGCTTGAGCTCGGTGCCGTCCCAGGGCATCAGCGGGTGGTTCCAGGCGATCCAGACGACCTGCCGCCCGTCCGGTGAGAGCCGGGGGCCGGTGACGAACCGGTCGGCGCCGTCGGTCAGTTCGCGCACCGCACCGCGGTCGGCGGCGGCCGACCCGTCCAGCGGCACGGCGGCGATGACGCGCCGCACGTCGGAGGGCCCGTCGCCGGTGAACTCCTCCAGGACGCACCAGACCTCGCCCCGGTCCTGGTGGATCTGCGGGTCCACCCACCGCAGACCGTCGCCCACCGCCGAGACGGGCGTCAGCGGCAGCGGTTCCGCACCCGGCCGGTACGCGTACAGGCGCTGGTCGGCGAAGTTCACGAAGACGATCAGCGGGCCGTCCGCGTCCGGTGTGCCGGCCCACGGCCGGCCGCCGTACTCCATGACGCGGCTGCGGACGTTCCACGGTGCGGGCAGCGGGCACTGCTCGCTGCCGTCCGCGAGCCGCCGGACCAGCGCCCGGCGCCCGCCCTCGGCGGGGCGCGGCTCGGTCCACCACACCTCGTCCCCGACGAAGCCCACGAATTCGGGGCTGCCGTCGTGCGACGCGGCGGTCGCCGCACCGATCGGCGACGGCCAGGCTCCGTACGGGACGTCCTGGGTCATTCCGGTGCCTTCCCTGAGGAGGAGGTCAGAAAGCGGTCGAGCACCTGGACGCCGAAGTGCAGCGCCTCGACCGGCACACGCTCGTCCACTCCGTGGAAGAGCGCCTGGTAGTCGAAGCCCGGGGGCAGCTTCAGCGGAGAGAAGCCGTAGCCGGTGATGCCGAGCCGGGAGAACTGCTTGGCGTCCGTGCCACCCGACATGCAGTACGGGACGACGTGCGCCTCCGGGTCGAAGTGCTCCAGCGCCTCGCGCATCGCCGCGTACGTTGGCGAGTCCACCGGAGCCTGGAGCGGCACCTCGCGGTGGTGGAACTCCCACTCGACGTCCGGGCCGGTGAGCCGGTCCATGGTCTCGGTGAACTCGGCCTCGCCACCGGGCAGCATCCGTCCGTCCACGTAGGCGGTCGAGGTCCCGGGGATGACGTTGATCTTGTAACCGGCCTGCAGCATCGTCGGGTTGGCGCTGTTGCGGACCGTCGGCTCGACGAGCGCGGCGGCCGGGCCGAGCTTGCCGAGCAGCCCGTCCACATCGTCCAGATCGGGTTCGATGCCGTGCAGCGCGGCGAGTTCGGTGAGCGAGGCGCGCACGGTGGCGGTCAGCCGGACCGGCCAGTCGTGTTCACCGATCCGCGCGATGGCCGCTGCCAGCCTGCTGACCGCGTTCGCCGGATTGACCTTGGAGCCGTGTCCGGCCTTTCCGTGCGCCGTCAGCCGGAGCCAGGCGGTGCCGCGCTCGCCGGCGGCCACCGGGTACAGCCGCATGCCGCCGCCCGCGTGGAAGGTGAAGGCGCCCGATTCGCTGATGCCCTCGGTACAGCCCTCGAAGAGATCGGCGTGCTGGTCCGCGAGGAAGCCGGAGCCGTACACGGCGCTGTCCTCCTCGTCCGCGGTGAAGGCGAGCACAAGGTCCCGGGCCGGACGGCGGCCGGTGCGGGCCATGGCCCGCACCGTGGCCAGCACCATCGCGTCCATGTTCTTCATGTCGACCGCGCCGCGGCCCCAGACCACTCCGTCGCGGATCTCGCCGGAGAAGGGGTGCACGCTCCAGTCCGCGGGCTCGGCCGGGACGACGTCCAGGTGGCCGTGGACCAGCAGCGCGTCGGCGCCGGGGTCGCTGCCCTCGATACGGGCCACCACATTGGTACGGCCGGGGGCGGACTCCAGGATCATCGGCTCGATCCCGGCGTCGGACAGCAGCTCGGCGACGTATTCGGCGGCGGGCCGCTCGTTGCCGTCGCCGCCACCGCGGTTGGTCGTGTCGATCCGGATCAGCTCGGAGGTGAAGCGCACCACCTCGTCCAGCGCCTGCTGGTCCACCCCCAGGCCGACCGATTCGAAGACCGCTTGCTCAGCCATACTGTTCCTCCACCGCTGCCGACACGAGCGTGGTGACCGCCTTGAAAGCGCGGATTCCCTCGTACATGGTCGGTGATGTGTAGCCGACTCGGCGTTCGCCGGTCCGCGCCACGCCGGGTACCACCGTGGCGGCCCCGGCAAGGTGTACGGCATCGAACTCGAGCTCGATGTGGAACGGTCCGTCCTGCGCGGGCTCATGGCGCACCGCGAGGGCCACCGCCTCCTTCGCCGCGGCCCGGATGTCGGCCGCGGTCCTGGCCGGGGGCCGGCAGACCGCCGCGTACCGCGACACGTAGTCCTTGACCGCGACCGTGCGGGCCCGCGGCGCGTAGCCGCGCGCGTCGGCGCCGGTACGGTCGTCGCCGGTCACCAGGATCACCGGCACACCGTACTCGGCGACGACCAGCGCGTTCAGCCGCCCCTCGCTCGCCGGCTCACCGTTGGCCCACACGCCCGTGATCGAGTTGGCGAGATAGGTGTGTGCGAGCACGCCCTCGGTCCCGGCGCCCGTGTGATAGCCGACGAACGCGATGCCGTCCACGTCCCCGTGCTGCACGCCCTCGACCATCGACAGGTCCTTGTGGCGGCCGGTGAGCATCTCGGCCCGCTCGTCGAGTTTCTCCAGCAGCAGGTTGCGCATGGTCCAGTGCGCCTCGTTCACCAGGACCTGGTCGGCTCCGCCGTCGAAGAACCCGGCGATCGCGGCATTCACGTCGGACGTGAACATATGGCGGCAGCGCTGCCACTGCTCGCTTCCCGGCAACACATCGGCAGGCCAGGTGACGCCGGTGGCGCCCTCCATGTCGGCCGAGATGAGGATCTTCATGCGAGGCAACGCTACGCGGTTTTGGGCAGCGCATACCAGAGCTGTGGATAACTGCAGTGGTCTAGACCTCTACAAACCCTGACAGACGCTACCTGACACGGCCCGCCACCAGCCATTGCGACGGCAGCTCGATGCGCGTGCCGTCGGTACGGGACTCCGTCGTCGTCAGCTGCTGCCCGCCGCCGGCCAGCAGCTCCAGACCTGCCGCCCGGAAGTAGCCGGGAACCGCCTCGTCGGCCACCTCGCCCGGGGTGAGGCCGTGCGCGAAGACCGCCCCCAGCTTCGGCGGCGGGCCGCCTGGTCCCTGGGCCAGACCCAGCAGGATGCCCTTCGCGGCCGCGGCCAGCTCGACCGCGAACACCCGCCCCCGCTCGCCGAGCAGTGTCGCGATGCCCTCGACCAGCGGCGCCCGGTCCGCCGGTTCGCACTGGTGCAGGACGCCCCGCATATAGACGTTCGCGTCACCGATCTCCGCGTGCAGCCGGCGTGTCGTGGCCGCGTCGGCGCCGTTGAGCTGCTGGTACTCGGCGACGCCGTGCGGGTCAGCGCGGCGCGCGTGCCCGATCGCCGCCTCGGACAGGTCCACCCCGACCACCCGGTCGTAGCGCTCCGCGAGGTACCGGGTCTGGGTGCCGTTGCCGCAGCCGACGTCGACGACCGGCAGGGCGGCGTCGAAGTACGGCTCCAAGAGCGGCAGCTGCAGGGCGGCAGTGAGGGACGCGTCCGCGTCCCAGAAGACCGCCCCGGCCGTGGCGGGCGCGTCGCGCCAGAAGCTCTCCCAGGCCTGTGTGTAGGTGCCGGGCACGTTCATTTCGGGACTCCCCAGGATCCGACGAAACCTCAGTGACTCGGTACGCGGTGACGCGGCGGCCAGGCGCCGAACAGCCGGCCCCCTCAGCGCCGCCGTCGCGACGCCGACCGCGGCAGCGTCTGCTCGAACCAGACCGTCTTGCCCTGCGCCGTGCGGCTCGTACCCCACTGCCGCGCCAGCCGGCTCACGATCCGCATGCCCCGCCCGTACTCGTCCTCGGGGCCCGTGTTCAGCAGGACCGGGACCGCGTGGTCGTCGTCCGTGACCTCGCACAGCAGGGCGTCGGCCCGCACCAGGCGCAGCTCGACCTCACTGGTGCCCGCGTGCCGGATGGCGTTGGTGACGATCTCGCCGACCAGCAGTTCCGCGGTCTCGGAGACCTCCTCCAGATCCCAGTCGCGCAGCGTCGCGCGGGTCAGCCGGCGGGCGTGCGCGGCCTCGCGCGGATGGCGGGCCAGTTGCCACGTCGCCACGTCCGAACGCGGGATGCCGTTCAACCGCGCCATCAGCAGGGCGACGTCGTCCTTGCGGCCGCCGCGCGGGTTGAGCGCGCGGATGATCGTGTCGCAGGCGTCGTCCATCGACGCCGCCGGGTGCGCGGCGCTCTCGCACAGCGCGGCCAGCCCGGTGCCGATGTCCTGTCCGCGCACCTCGACCAGCCCGTCGGTGCACAGCACCAGCCGGTCGCCCTGCGCGACCGGCACCGTGACCGTCTCGAACGGGACGCCGCCCACCCCGATCGGGGCGCCGGTCGGCACGTCGAGCAGCTCGCTGCGCCCGTCGGCCGCCCGCACCAGGACCGGCGGGATGTGTCCGGCGTTGGAGATCACCAGCTCGGACTCGATCGGGTCGTACACCGCGTACAGGCAGGTCGCCAGATAGTGCTCGCCGAGGCGCTGCGCCAGATCGTCGAGATTGCGCAGCAGCTGGGCGGGCGGCATGCCCATCGCCGCCATGGTCTGGACGGCGGTGCGCAGCTGGCCCATCATCGCGGCCGAGTTCAGCCCGTGCCCCATGACGTCGCCGACGACGAGCGCCAGCCGCGAGCCGGCCAGCTTGATCGTGTCGAACCAGTCGCCGCCGACCCGGCCCAGCCGGGTCCCGGGCAGATAGCGGGTGGCCACGTCACAGCCCGGCATCCGCGGGGTGATGTGCGGCAGCATGCTGTCCTGGAGGGTGTCGGCGACATTCTCCTGGTACGTGTACATCCTGGCGTTGTCCAGCACGAGGCCGGCGCGGGCGGCGAACTCCGCGCCCGTGGCCTTGTCCATGTCGTTGAAGACCGGACGCTCCTGGTGGCGCAGCAGGATCATGAAGCCGAGCACCACGTTGCGGGCCTTGAGCGGCACCACGAGCATCGACCGGTTGTTGATCAGCGGGCTGATGTCGCGCTTCTCGAACTGCGCGGCGATCGCGTTGCCCATCTGCTCGGAGATCCGCGGTACGAGCACCGGCTGGCCGCTGGTCATGCACTGGAAGAACGGGGTGTGCTCGGGGAACGGCATCGACTCGCCGACCGGCACCACGTCGTCCCAGCGCCCCGGCTCGTCGGTGTGCTCGACGGCCACCCGGTACCACATGGTGGTGACGTCCGGCGGCCCGTCGGGGAAGCCCTCACCCGCGAGCACCTGCTCGCGCAGATACGAGCCGGCGACATCGGTGAAGCGCGGCACCACGGCCGCGCTGACCTCCTGGATCGTGCGGGCCAGATCCAGCGAGGTGCCGATGCGGGCGCTGACCTCGTTGAGGAATTCGAGGTGCTCGCGCACCGCGGCGTACTCGAGGTCGGGCGCCAGGTCGGCCGGGGCCGCGGCCTGCGGGTCGAGCTGGGCGGCCGCGGCGGCGGCGCGCTGCCTGGCCCGGCGCTCGTCGCGCCTGGGCACTCCCCAGTCGGGGGTGACCGGCACCCGGTCGTGCCGGCTGAATTCCAGCACCGGATAGCCGAGCTCCAGCACCTGCGAGACGATCCGGGCGCTCTCCACCGGATTCATGCTCGGCAGGATCTCGGGCAGCCGCTTGGCGAGCTGGTCGGCGCCGGAGAACTCGGTGTGCAGCGCGAAGCCGGGCGCGATCCGTTCGAATTCCCCGGCCGGCCCGTGGGCCGCCTGCGAGTCGTCCGCCGAGTCCTCTTCCGGCCCGGAATCCGGCGAGGAGCGTAACTGGGTCGCGTCGGCCGCCAGGACGAGCAGCCGCTCGGGCCCCGGGCCGACGAGCGGGTACGCCCACCACAGGACGTCCACCGCCCCGTCCTCCCGGTCCGCGCCGCCGCCGTGGCAGTCGTCGAAGAGCCGGGCCCGGCCGGCGGTGGGGTACGAGGTCCCTCCGCTGAGCGAGGCGTCCAGCTCGGGGCCGAAGTCGTCCGGCCAGCCCTCGTCCACGACCGCGCTGTTCAGAGCGCCGGAGACCGGGAGCAGATCCACCGCCGGGCGACCGACGGCCTCTTCTTTGGAGCAGCCGAAAAGTTTGCGCGCACCGGTGCTCCAGTGCGATACGAGTCCCGCGCCGTCCACGACGATCACCGCAAGCGGGATCCGTCCGGACAGCCCCGGAGGAATGCGGCGGTCCATGGCTGGGTGGGCTCCTTCCCTCGGAGCCGCTTCACAGGACCGGCCGGGATCTCCCGTCCCGGTGCAAGATCTGCGGCACCTGTACCACCGTACGACCGAGTAAGGGTGCCGCGAAGGGCATTGCCCGAATCCGGGCGCACGCCCGCGCGTGAGCGCCCCCCTGGGCACGTGCTAGCGTCCTTCCTCTCTGTTCGAACTCCAGATCCGTGGTGCGAGTTCGACTCCGGCCGGGTGGGGATCCAAGCCGGAGCACGTAGGACCCGCGACTGGAAGAGAACAACGTGACCACCTGGGAGACCGCGGGCTGGGCCGCCGCAAAGCGTCCCAAGCCCTTTCTCCGACTGGCCGATCCGCGCCGGCCGGTGATGGCGGCGACGCTGTTCGCCGCGGTGCTGCACATCGTGTGGGCGCTGTTCCTGGCCAAGGACGCCGGGGACATGGCCGCCCAGTTCGCGTGGACGGACTTCATCCGCGAGCACCCGGACTCCGCGTACAACCTCTCCTGGTACGGCGGGATGCACCCCGCTTCGTACAGCATCCTGTCGCCCTACATCATGGCGTGGCTCGGGGTCCGTACGACCGCGGTGATCGCGGGCACGCTCTCCGCCACCGTCGCCGCGTATCTGCTGGTCCGCTACCGGATACGGCGGCCGATGCTGCCCGCGCTGTGGACGGCCTTCGCGCTCTGGTGCGACGTGGCGTCGGGCCGGGTGACCTTCGCGCTCGGCATGCTCTTCGCACTGGCCGCCGCCGCCCTGGTCCTCCCCGACGACGACCAGCGGACCTCGCGCATCGTCGGAGCCTCCGCGCTGGGCGGGCTGGCCACCATGTGCAGCCCGGTGGCCGGGCTCTTCATCGAGGTCCTGGCGGGCGCCCTGTTCCTCACCGGGCGGCGCAAGCACGCGTACATCCTGGCCGCGAGCCCGCCGATCGTGGTCGGCGGCACCTCGCTGCTGTTCCCCTTCTACGGGGTGCAGCCGTTCACCTGGTACTTCGCCGCGCTGCCGCTGGCCGCCGCCGTGCTGGTGGCGCTCCTGGTACCGCGCTCCTGGAGCACCCTGCGGACCGGATCGTGGGTCTACGCCGCGGGCATAGTGCTGACCTGGGCGATACCGTCGCCGATCGGCAGCAATGTCGAGCGGCTCTCGCTGCTCTTCGGCGGCACCGCGCTGCTCGCGGCCGCGGTCGGGCGGACCGACCGGGGCCGTAAGACCCTCGTCATCTTCGCGGCGTTCACCGCCGTCGCGGTCTGGCAGGTCGCCAAGCCCGTCACCGACCTGGTCAACACCGCGCCGGTGACCGCGACCATCGAGCACGCCCAGGGGCTCATCGACGAACTGGCCCGGGTCGGGGCCGACCGGGGCCGGGTCGAGGTAGTTCCGCTGCGCTCGCACTGGGAGGCGTCGGGGATAGCCCCGCACGTCAACCTCGCCCGCGGCTGGAACCGGCAGGCGGACGTCGAGCGCAATCCGCTCTTCTACGACGGCACCCTCACCCCGGCAACCTATCTGGCGTGGCTGCAGCGCTGGGGCGTCGGATACGTGGTCCTGCCGTCGGACGAACCGGACGGCGCGGCCGTCGCCGAGGCGAAGATCGTCGCGGCCGGGCACGCCTGGCTGCAGCCGGTCTGGCAGGACGACCACTGGCGGCTGTACAGCGTGACCGGGGCCGAGCCGATGGCCGACCCGCCGTCGATCGTCCGCCAGGCCGGACCGGCCGAGCTGGTCGTCGACGTCCCGACGGCGGGTCCGGTGCTGCTGCGCATCCCGTGGTCGCCGTGGCTGGCGATAGCGGGAGCCACGGACTCCGATCACGGCTGTCTGGAGCAGGCCGGCGAATGGACGCGGCTGTACGCGCCGGCGCCGGGCACGTATCGGATAGGCGGGCGCTACGCCCTGTCCCGCGGGACGCCCTGCAAGAAGGACTGACCCCGGCGCCGCCCGGCGCACATTCCCTCCCCGCGCCCGGACGCCGAGGGAGTTCCGCATCATCCGCGCGCCCCGTCAGCCCCTCCGTCAGCGCGTGTCAGTCCTCGTGCCCCAGCTGCAGATCGCGTTCGGTGCGCCCGCCGCCGGTGACCTGCAGGACGGTGGCCACCGGCGGGTACCCGGCGGCGATCACGGTGTACTCTCCGGCCGCCAGATCGACGAAGCGGAAGAGGCCGTCGGCCCCCGTCGTCACCGAGTCCACGACGTTGCCCGCCGCGTCGAGCAGGGTGACCCGGGCGTCCTCGACCACCCGGCCACCGGGCGCCCGCACCGTGCCGCGCAGCACCGCGCCACCGGCCAGTTCGACGTCCTGCCGGGTCTCACGGGCCGCCTGCACCGAGACCGGCAGCGCGGCGGGGCGGTAGGCGGGAGCGCTGGCGGCCAGCGTGTACTCGCCCGCCACCAGATCGGTCAGCACGTAGCTGCCCTCGCGGGCGCTGCGGGTGCTGGAGACGACGTCGCCGCGTACGTCGGTGAGCGTCACGATGGCGTCGCGGACCGGGGTGCCGTCCGAGGTGTGCACCGTGCCGGCCAGCCGGCCGGCGCCGCCGAGCACCACGTCCAGCTCGACCGGCCGGTCGCCGACCGTCACGCTGACGGCCTGCGGCTGATGGCCGCCCGCCGCCGCGATCAATACATAGCTGCCGGTGCCGGGGGTGCTCAGCGCGTACCGTCCGTCCTCACCGGTCGCGCCGCGGCCGATCTGCCGGCCGGTGACGTCGATCAGGGTGAGCGCGGCCCGGCCCACCGAGGTGCCGTCGGAGTGCTGGACGGTGCCGCAGACCGGGACTCCCCCGGCGTCGGCGGTCCGGCCGGCGGCCGTCCTGGCCGGGGGGACGGCGGGATCGGAGACGGGACCATGCTGGGTCACCAGGGGTTTCTCCTTCAGGAGGAATGCGAGCAGGAAGCCGAGGACGAGCACCGGCACCAGGTACAGGAAGATCCGCGGCATGGCTGCGGCGTACGCCTGGACGTAGCCGTCGCGCAGTGCGGCGGGCAGCGTGTGCACCAGCTGCGGGGTGATCGACTGGGGGTCCGGCAGGTGCGCGCCGCGCGGGAGTTCGACGGCGAGCTGGTCGGCCAGCCGGTTGGCGAAGAGCGTGCCGAAGACGGCCGCGCCGACGGATCCACCGATCTGCCGGAAGTAGTTGTTGGCGCTGGTGGCGGCGCCGATGTCGGCCGGCCGCACCGAGTTCTGCACGGCGAGCACCAGGACCGGCAGCACGAGTCCGATACCGAGGCCGAGCACCGCCATGAAGGCGCTGTACTCGACCCGGGAGGTGCCCGCGTCCAGCAGGGACAGCAGCCACATGCCGAGCGCGGAGAGCGCGCCGCCGAGCAGCGGGAAGATCTTGTAGCGGCCGGTCCTGCTGATCAGCTGGCCGGAGGCGACGGAGGCGAGGACGACGCCGAGCATCATCGGGAGCATCAGCAGCCCGGAGCCGGTGGCGCTGGCGCCGTCGACCATCTGCAGGAAGGTCGGCAGATAGCTGGCGGCGCCGAAGAGCGCGACGCCGACGACCGCGCCGACCAGCGCGGTGACGTTGAAGATGCCGTCACGGAACAGCCGCAGCGGGATGACGGGTTCGGCCGCGAAGTGTTCGGTCAGGACGAAGAGCACGGCGCTGACGACGGCGCCCGCGCCGAGTCCGACGATCATCTCCGAGCGCCACGCGTAGGTGGTGCCGCCCCAACTGGTCAGCAGCACCAGACAGGTGGAGCCGGCCGCGAGCAGCAGCGCTCCCAGCACGTCGAGGCGGGGCCGGATCGTGGGGCGGGGCAGCCGCAGCACGACGGTGATGAGCGCGAGGGTGAACAGGCCGAACGGCACGTTGATGTAGAAGCACCAGCGCCATGAGGTGTGGTCGGTGAAGAAGCCGCCGAGCAGCGGTCCGGCGACGGACGCCACCCCGTAGGCGGCGCCGATCAGGCCCATGTAGCGGCCGCGTTCGCGGGGCGGGACGATGTCCGCCATGATCGCCTGCACACCGATCATGAGCCCGCCGCCGCCGACGCCCTGAACCGCGCGGAAGGCGATCAGCTGGTCCATGGTGCGCGACCAGCCGGCCAGCGCGGAGCCGATGACGAAGACGACGATCGCGAACTGGAAGACCCGCTTGCGGCCGAAGAGGTCGCCGAGCTTGCCGTAGATCGGCAGGCCGATGGTCGACGCGAGCAGGTAGGCGGTGACGGCCCAGGACATCTTCTCCAGGCCGTGCAGCTCTCCGACGATCTTCGGGAGGGCGGTCGCCACGATCATCTGGTCGAGGGCGGCGAGCAGCAGTGTGAGCATCAGGCCGAGGAAGACCAGCCGCACTCTGCGCGGGGTCAGGTCGGCCGGCGGAATGCCGGTGGCCGAACCGGACGGGCCGTCCGCGCCGGGCGGCGGGGCATCGGCCGGTTCAGGGCCGGTCGATGCCGCGCCGTCCGCCGGTTCGGCCCGTCCGGACCTTCCGGCCCGTTCGGCCAGAGTGGTTCCGCCCACGTGCCGCTCCCCTCGTCGCGCCTGCCTCGTCACCCATTTCCCGCATTAAGCGACAACGACGAACAAGCGCGACGATTCTCCGAAGCGATGCAGAACCACCCGTATCAGTGAACGATCGAACCCGGACGGGGCTCAGACGCCACGACGGTTACTCGGCCGTCTCGACCTCGGCGGCCAGCTTCGCGAGCACCTCGTCGTAGATGCGCCCGAGTCCCTTGGGCGCGAAGGTCCGCTCGAAGAAGCCGCCGATGCCGCCGGCGCCGTCCCAGGTGGTGGTGGAGACGACCCTGGACCGGCCGGCACCCGCCGGGGTCACCGTCCACGTGGTGACCATGGACGAGTTGCGGTCGGCCTCGACCAGCTGTCCGGTGGTCGGCGCGGTGACGTCGAAGAGGCAGTCGCGGATCCGCTTGCTGGTCGCCTGCAGCTTCCAGTGCACCAGCGTGCCGGCGCCGCTGCCGCCCTCGCGGACCTCGTACTCGCTGAACTGCTCGGGGAGCAGGGTCTTCCTGGTGCCCGCGTAGTCCGCGAGAGCGTCGTACACCCGCTCCGGTTCCGCTTCGATGACCCGCTGGGTGGTGGCCTCGACCTGCGCCATTTCTTCTCCTCCGGTCCGTGCCCGCATGTGCCGGGCAAGCCAACCACACGCGTTAACCGAATATGTGTTCTATTCTATGGAGGAGCTACTGAGGAGGGCGTCATGCGCTGGGACAACCTGGGCCGCGACGAGGCCACCACCGCCACCACGCCCGCACTGTTCGGGACGGACGTGGTCACCCGGACCTTCGACACCCCCGAATTCCGCGGCATCACCTTCCACGAGGTACGGGCCCGGTCGATCGTGAACCGCGTGCCGGGCGCCTCGCAGATGCCGTTCGACTGGACGGTCAACCCGTACCGGGGATGCAGCCACGCCTGCGTCTACTGTTTCGCCCGCAAGACGCACAGCTATCTGGACCTCGACACCGGTCTCGACTTCGACTCGCAGATCATCGTCAAGGTGAACGCACCCGAACTGCTCCGCAAGGAGCTCGCCGGGCCGCGCTGGCAGGGGCAGCACATCGCCATGGGCACCAACGTGGACTGCTACCAGCGGGCCGAGGGCCGCTACCAGCTCATGCCCGGCATCATCGGCGCGCTGCGCGACCACGCCAATCCGTTCTCGATCCTCACCAAGGGCTCGCTGATCCTGCGCGATCTGGACCTGCTGCGGCAGGCGGCCCGGGTCGCCGAGGTCTCCATCGCGGTTTCCGTCGGCTTCCTCGACCGCGAGCTGTGGCGCACCGTCGAGCCCGGTACGCCGTCCCCCGGCAAGCGGCTGGAGGTCTGCCGGACGCTGAACGGGAACGGGATCCGCTGCGGCGTCCTGATGGCGCCCGTCCTGCCGTATCTCAGCGACTCCCCCGAGCAGCTGCGCGACACCGTGCGCGCCATCGCGCGGTCCGGGGCCACCTCCGTCACCCCGCTCGTGCTGCATCTGCGGCCGGGCGCCCGCGAGTGGTACCTGGCCTGGCTCTCCGTGCACCATCCGCGGCTGCTCAGCCGCTACAAGGCGCTCTACGCGGACGGTTCGTACGCCCCCACGTGGTACCAGCGGCGCATCACCCGCCAAGTGCACGAGTTCGCCACGGAGTTCGGCATCGGCCCGGCCCGGTCCAACGCCCTTCGGGCCGTCCCGCCACCCGCCGCCGCCCCGGTGGAGGTCGAGGGACCGACCCAGCTGTCGCTGCTCTAATCTCCTGCCCATGACCGATGTTCGAGTGATGACCGGCGACGACATCGACGCCGTTTCCGCGATCCGGGTGCGCGGCTGGCAGAGCGCGTACGCCGGCATCGTGCCGCAGGGGTACCTCGACGCGATGTCGGCGCCGGAGGACGCGGCCCGGCGCCGCGAGTGGTTCGCCCACGACACCGGCCGGGTGGAGAACCTCGTGTCGGCCGACGGGACCGAGGTCACCGGCTGGGCCGCCCACGGCCCGTACCGGGGCGACGACGCCGAGCCGGGCGACGGCGAGCTGTACGCGATCTACGTCCGCCCGGACCGGATCGGCACCGGCGCGGGCCGCGCGCTCATCGGTGCGGTGCTGGCCCGCGCCGCGGACCGCGGCTTCCCGCGTCTGCGGCTCTGGGTGCTGGCCGACAACGCGCGCGCCCGCCGTTTCTACGAGAAGGCCGGCTTCGTGCCCGACGGCGCCGAACAGCAGGAGGACTACGACGACGTGTTCCTGCGCGAGGTGCGCTACGTCCGCGGCGCCTCGTCGGACGCGGCGCGCGTGCCGGACGCGTCCGCCTCGTAGCCGCCGATCCGCTCGAGGGCCGCGACGGCGGCCGTGCGCAGCCGGGGATGCGCGCACGCGGCCCGCAGTACGGTCGCCGCCCGGGGGTCGCCGAGCTCGCCGAGCCCCTCCACGCAGGCGGGAACGGCGTCCCAGCCGAGGGTCTGCTCGGCCAGCAGCCGGTCCAGGGTCTCGATGAGCGCGGGGACGGATTCCGGCGCCCTCAATTGGACGAGCAGCCGGATCGGCGGTACGGCGTAGGCGACCCGGAGCGGATTGGTCGCGAGCGCGGCGGCGGCCCGCGCGGTGCGCGGGTCCCCCAGCAGGGCGAGCGCCCGGGCCGCGTTCTCGGCCCGTTCCGGCTCACGGTAGTTGAGCAGCAGGGCGAGGGTTTCGAAGGCCCTCCGGTCGCCTGCGGCGGCCAGGGCCACGGCGGCGGCCTCCCTGACTTCGAGGGGCTGCCCCGGTGCGGTGAGTACGCCGGCCAGTTCGTCGCGCGCTGCGGAATCCACCCACTCAGCCTACGGCGCGCTCATCTGTACGCGGTGCAGATCACATGGGCGGTGGTCTGGCGCGTAGGTTACCGGCCGGTTACCCTCGGACCAACGTGCACGGCAGCCTGGTGACGCAGCCGCCGCGCACAGCCCGGAACGCACCACCCGTACGTGTTCCGGGCACGCACCACCGCTCAGCAGCACGCAACACTTCACGTCGGTTCGGCACCATCGCGGCGCGGCCCCGGGACAGGGCCCGCCCTTCACCCTCATGCGGGCATCCACCCCTTCTCCGTGGCCCGCGACTCCACCAACTCCTCAGCCGCGCGCGCCTCCCGGCAGCAGCGGTCTCCTCAGCATCTGGAGTTTCGCGATGGACCGTCCGTCCAGCAGCAGTCCCCTGCCCTCCCTCGCCCTGCCCACCGTCGCCGTCGTCGGCCTCGGCACCATGGGCGCCGGAATCGCCGAGGTCATGGCCCGCGCCGGCCATGAGGTCATCGGCATCGACACCAGCGACACCGCCGCCCGCACGGCTGTCACGGCGCTGGACCAGTCCACGGCGCGTGCCGTGGAGCGCGGCCGGATCACCGAGGCCGAGCGCGCCGACACCCTCGCGCGGTTCCGCACCTTCCCCGACCTGCAGGCGGCCGCCGAGGCCGATCTGGTCATCGAGGTCGTGAACGAGCAGTTCGAGGCCAAGCAGGCGGTCTTCGAGGCGCTCGACCTGATCGTGAAGCCGGACGCCATCATCGCGACGGGCACCAACGCCCTGTCGGTGACCCGGCTGGCCTCGCACACCACGCGCCCGGACCGCGTCCTCGGCCTGCACTTCTTCGCCCCGGCACCCGCCATGAAGCTGGTCGAGGTGGTCTCCACCGTCCTGACCTCGCCGGAGGCGACCGCCTCGGTGACCGCGCTGGTGCGCGCGCTCGGCAAGGAGCCGGTCCCCGTCGGCGACCGCCCCGGCTTCATCGCCGACGGCCTGCTGTTCGGCTATCTCAACCAGGCCGCGGCGATGTACGAGTCGAAGTACGCGACCCGCGAGGACATCGACGCGGCGATGCGGCTCGGCTGCGGCCTGCCGATGGGCCCGCTGGCGCTGCTCGACCTGATCGGCATCGACACCGCGCAGACCGTCCTGGAGGCGATGTACGAGGCGTCCCACGACCGGCTGCACGCGCCCGCCCCGATCCTCGGCCAGCTTGCCGCCGCCGGTCTGTCCGGCCGCAAGTCGGGCCGCGGTTTCTACACCTACGAGGCTCCCGGCAGCGAGGTCGTCGTCACCGACGCCTCGACCCCGGACACCGCGGGGACCGCCGGTGTCGCGGGCCGTGACGTCCGCAGCGTGGGCGTCGCCGGATCCGGCACCATGGCGACCGGTATCGCCGAGGTGTTCGCGAAGGCCGGTTACGACGTCGTGCTGGCCGCCCGCTCGCAGGAGAAGGCCGACCAGGCCGTCGCCAAGCTGGCCAAGTCGCTGGACCGCTCGGTCGCCAAGGGGCGGCTGACGCAGGAGCAGCGCGACGCGGCCGTCGCCCGGGTGACACCGGCCGGCTCGTACGACGCCTTCGGCGACGTGGACCTGGCCGTCGAGGCCGTCGCCGAGGACCTCGCCGTCAAGCAGGCGCTCTTCACCGCGCTGGACGAGGTGTGCAAGCCCGGTGCGGTGCTCGCCACCACGACGTCCTCGCTGCCCGTCATCGCCATCGCCCGCGCGACCTCGCGCCCGCGGGACGTGATCGGGATGCACTTCTTCAACCCGGCGCCCGCGATGAAGCTCGTCGAGGTGGTCCGTACCGTCCTGACCTCGGACGATGTGCACGCCACCGTCCGAGAGGTGTGCGGGAAGGTGCGCAAGCACGCCGTGGACTGCGGGGACCGGGCCGGCTTCATCGTCAACGCCCTGCTGTTCCCGTACCTGAACAACGCCGTGAAGATGGTCCAGGAGAACTACGCGACGGTGGCGGACATCGACACCGCCATGAAGCTCGGCGGCGGGTACCCGATGGGCCCGTTCGAGCTGCTGGACGTCGTCGGACTGGATGTGTCCCTGGCGATCGAGCAGGTGCTGCACAAGGAGTTCCGCGACCCGGGCCTGGCGCCCTCGCCGCTGCTGGAGCACCTGGTGTCGGCGGGGTGCCTGGGCCGCAAGACGGGCCGCGGCTTCCGCGAGTATGCCCGGCGCTGATCATGAGGGCGGCTGGGGCGGTCTGCTCGGCCCGCGGGGGCCGTCCCGGCCGCCCCGTACGTCCCGCGCGGGCCCGGCCATGGAGTACGTTCCACGTATGGCCCAGCCCCTCAAGTCCGCGACGAAGACCACCGCAGAAGGCCCCGCGCCGGCTACGGCGAACGGCCGCCGTGCCGCCGCCCAGCGCCACCGGGTGCGGCAGGACCTCGCCGCGTCCGCGATGCACCTGTTCGCGTCCCGGGGGTACGAGGCGACGACCGTCGACGACATCGCGGCGGCGGCCGGGGTGGCCCGCAGGACGTTCTTCCGGCACTTCCGGTCCAAGGAAGAGGCGATCTTCCCGGACCACGACGACACGCTGGTGCGGGTCCAGGCCGTCCTGGACTCCGCGGAACCGCATGAGCACCCGCTGGACACCGTGTGCCGCGGCATCACCGAGGTGCTGCGGATGTACGCGGAGTCCCCCGAGGTCTCCGTGGAGCGGTACCGGCTGACCCGTGAGGTGCCGACGCTGCGGGAGCGCGAGATCGCTTCTGTGGCCCGCTACGAGCGGCTCTTCACCCGTTATCTGCTGGGCCACTTCGACGAGTCGGCGCACCATGACGGCGACGACGACCCGCTGCTCGCCGAGGTCGCCGCGTCGGCCGTGGTGGCGGCGCACAACCATGTGCTGCGGCGCTGGCTGCGGGCCGGCGGCAAGGGGGACGTCGAGGCGCAGCTGGACCACGCCTTCGACGTGATCAAGGCGACCTTCGGCACCGGCATAGGGGTCAGGCGGCCGGCGGGGCCTCGTTCGGCGCCCGCCGCGGCGGTCTCGCAGACCGGCGAGGTCGTGGTCACGGTGGCGCGTACGGACGCCTCGCCCGCCGAGGTGATGCGGATCATCGAGCGGGCGCTGCGGGGCGGCTGACCGCCCGCCGAGCCCCCGCAGAGGTAGGGAACAGCGGCCGTCCGGGTGATCCGGGCGGCCGCTGTTGCTCGTTTGTGGCGCCGGGATGACACTTGAGAGAAATTGTTGGCACGCAGTGTCTTTACGAGTGGCACCCCGTGCCATAACGTAAGCCGTGTCCGGGCGGGCGGCGTGTGGTGATCCCACGCACGCCGTCTGTCCCCAAAGGCCCGGACGCCTGCGTCACAGGCACCCCCGGATCCCGTCCGGGGGAACCACCGCGCCACCGCGCGCACCGGTTCCACCCGTGCGACCGTCACGGGAGCAGTACCCCCGCCGAACCGACGGCACCAGTCACCCGTCAGCCCTCGCCGACGTTCCCTCAAACGTATCTACGTCGCGCTTCGCCGGAGGCACCCCGTGAAGGAAATTCTGGACGCGATTCTCGCGTCGGACAGCTCGGACAACTCGGACCGTTCGGCCGCCGACTTCGCGGCCCTGCCGCTGCCCGAGTCGTACCGCGCCATCACCGTCCACAAGGACGAGGCCGAGATGTTCGCCGGCCTCGACAGCCGTGACAAGGACCCGCGCAAGTCCCTGCACCTGGACGATGTGCCGGTCCCCGAACTCGGTCCCGGTGAGGCCCTTGTCGCCGTCATGGCCAGCTCGGTCAACTACAACTCCGTGTGGACCTCGATCTTCGAGCCGGTCTCCACGTTCTCGTTCCTGGAGCGGTACGGGAAGCTCTCGCCGCTCAGCAAGCGGCACGACCTGCCCTACCACGTGATCGGCTCCGACCTCGCGGGCGTCGTCCTGCGCACCGGACCCGGCGTCAACGCCTGGCACCCCGGCGACAAGGTCGTGGCGCACTGCCTCTCCGTCGAGCTGGAGTCCTCCGACGGCCACAACGACACGATGCTCGACCCCGAGCAGCGCATCTGGGGCTTCGAGACCAACTTCGGCGGTCTCGCCGAGATCGCGCTCGTCAAGTCCAACCAGCTGATGCCCAAGCCCGCGCACCTCAGCTGGGAGGAGGCCGCCGCTCCCGGCCTGGTCAACTCGACCGCCTACCGCCAGCTGGTGTCCCGCAACGGCGCCGGCATGAAGCAGGGCGACAACGTCCTCATCTGGGGCGCGTCCGGCGGACTCGGCTCGTACGCCACCCAGTTCGCGCTGGCCGGCGGCGCCAACCCGATCTGCGTGGTCTCCAGTGAGCAGAAGGCGGACATCTGCCGCTCGATGGGCGCGACCGCGATCATCGACCGCAGCGCCGAGGGCTACAAATTCTGGAAGGACGAGCACACCCAGGACCCCAAGGAGTGGAAGCGCTTCGGCAAGCGCATCCGCGAGCTGACCGGCGGCGAGGACATCGACATCGTCTTCGAGCACCCCGGCCGGGAGACCTTCGGCGCCAGCGTCTACGTCACGCGCAAGGGCGGCACCATCACCACCTGCGCCTCGACCTCGGGCTACATGCACGAGTACGACAACCGCTACCTGTGGATGTCGCTCAAGAAGATCGTCGGCTCGCACTTCGCGAACTACCGCGAGGCCTGGGAGGCCAACCGGCTGGTCGCCAAGGGCAAGATCCACCCGACGCTGTCGAAGACGTACTCCCTGGAGGAGACCGGCCAGGCCGCGTTCGACGTGCACCGCAACCTGCACCAGGGCAAGGTCGGCGTCCTGGCGCTGGCCCCGCAGGAGGGTCTCGGCGTCACCGACCACGAAATGCGGGCACAGCACCTGCCGGCGATCAACCGCTTCCGGAACGTCTGATGCCGCGACGCGAAAAAGACCGTCCGTGGCTCATGCGGACGTACGCCGGCCACTCCACCGCCGAGGCGTCCAACGAGCTGTACAAGAACAACCTCGCGAAGGGGCAGACCGGCCTGTCCGTCGCGTTCGACCTGCCGACCCAGACCGGCTACGACCCGGACCACATCCTCGCCCGCGGCGAGGTCGGCCGGGTCGGCGTCCCGGTCTCGCACATCGGTGACATGCGGCGGCTCTTCCAGGACATCCCCCTGGAGGGGATGAACACCTCGATGACCATCAACGCCACCGCCATGTGGCTGCTGGCGATGTATCAGGTGGTCGCCGAGGAGCAGGGCGCGGACATCACCAAGCTCCAGGGGACGACGCAGAACGACATCGTCAAGGAGTACCTGTCGCGCGGGACGCACGTCTTCCCGCCCGGCCCCTCCCTGCGGCTGACCACCGACATGATCACGTACACGGTCAACAACATCCCCAAGTGGAACCCGATCAACATCTGCAGCTACCACCTGCAGGAGGCCGGGGCCACACCGGTCCAGGAGATCGCCTTCGCGATGTCCACCGCGATCGCCGTCCTGGACGCGGTGTTCGCCTCCGGGCAGATCCCGGAGGACCGCCGGGGCGAGGTGGTCGCCCGGATCTCGTTCTTCGTGAACGCGGGTGTCCGCTTCATCGAGGAAATGTGCAAGATGCGGGCCTTCGGCCGGCTCTGGGACACCGTCACCCGGGAGCGCTACGGCATCGAGGACGCCAAGCAGCGCCGGTTCCGCTACGGCGTGCAGGTCAACTCGCTGGGGCTGACCGAGGCCCAGCCGGAGAACAACGTCCAGCGCATCGTCCTGGAGATGCTGGCCGTCACCCTCTCCAAGGACGCCCGCGCCCGCGCCGTGCAACTTCCCGCCTGGAACGAGGCGCTGGGTCTGCCCCGGCCCTGGGACCAGCAGTGGAGCCTGCGCATCCAGCAGGTGCTCGCCCATGAGAGCGACCTGCTGGAGTACGAGGACATCTTCGACGGCAGCCATGTCATCGAGGCCAAGGTCACCGAGCTCATGGAGCTGGTGACGGCCGAGATGGAGCGCATCGAGAAGATGGGCGGCGCCATGGCGGCCGTCGAGTCCGGCTATCTGAAGTCGGCGCTCGTCTCCTCGCACGCCGAGCGGCGCGCCCGCATCGAGTCGGGCGAGGAGAAGATCGTCGGGGTCAACTCGTACCAGGGCACCGAGCCCAGCCCGCTCACCGCGGACCTCGACACCGCCATCATGACCGTCGACCCGGCCAACGAGGCGCGCGTCGTGAGCGCGCTGCACACCTGGCGGGACAACCGCGACGAGCAGCGCGCCCAGGAGTCGGTGGCGGCGCTGAAAGCCGCGGCGGCGGGCAGTGAGAACCTGATGGCCGCGACACTGGCCTGCGTACGTGCCGGTGTCACGACCGGCGAGTGGTCCTGGGCGCTGCGGGACGTCTTCGGCGAGTTCCGCGCCCCCACGGGCGTCAGCAGCGCCCCGGTGGCGGTCACCGCCGAGGCGGGCACCCCGCTGGCCGAGGTCCGCCGCAAGGTCGCCGCGACCGCCGCCGAACTCGGCAGCGGCAAGCTCCGGCTGCTGGTCGGCAAGCCGGGTCTCGACGGGCACTCCAACGGCGCCGAGCAGATCGCCGTACGGGCCCGCGACGCGGGCTTCGAGGTGGTCTACCAGGGCATCCGGCTCACCCCCGAGCAGATCGTGTCCGCGGCCGTGGCCGAGGATGTGCACTGCGTGGGCCTGTCGATCCTGTCCGGTTCGCACGCGGCACTCGTGCCGGACGTGCTGGACCGGCTCCGCAGGGCCGGGGTGGACGACGTACCGGTGATCGCCGGCGGGATCATCCCCCCGGCGGACGCGGCGGCGCTGCGGGCCGCCGGGGTGGCGGCGGTGTTCACCCCGAAGGACTTCGGTATCACTGAGATCATCGGGCGGATCGTGGACGAGATCCGGCTCGCGAACAAGTTGGAGGTATGACGGTGCAGTTCGGTCGCACTTACGAAGAGTTCGAGGTCGGTGCTGTCTACAAGCACTGGCCCGGAAAGACGGTCACCGAGTACGACGACCATCTCTTCTGCCTCCTCACGATGAACCACCACCCGCTCCACATGGACGCGAACTACGCCGAGAACACCACCGACTTCGGCAAGAACGTCGTGGTGGGGAACTACATCTACTCCCTGCTGCTGGGCATGTCCGTGCCGGACGTGTCGGGCAAGGCGATCGCCAACCTGGAGGTCGAGTCGCTCAAGCACGTGGCACCGACGTTCCACGGCGACACCATCTACGGGCAGACCACCGTCCTGGACAAGTGGCCGTCCAAGTCGAAGGACGACCGCGGCATCGTCCACGTCGAGACCAAGGGCTACAAGCAGGACGGCACCATGGTGTGCGTCTTCCGCCGCAAGGTCATGGTCCCCACCGCCACGTACATCAAGGAACGCGGCGGCGAGCAGCCCGGCCGCCCCGAGCTGCAGGAGAAGTGACATGACGCGTCTTGCTCACACCGACGGGCTGACCGACGTCCAGCGGGAGATCCTCTCCACGGTCCGCAGCTTCGTGGACAAGGAGATCCTGCCGGTCGCGACGGAGCTGGAACACCGCGACGAGTACCCCACCGAAATCGTTGAGGGCCTCAAGGAACTTGGCATCTTCGGGCTGATGATTCCCGAGGAGTACGGGGGTCTTGGTGAGTCTCTTCTCACATACGCCCTCACGGTCGAGGAGATTGCCCGGGGATGGATGAGTGTTTCCGGAATTATCAACACTCACTTCATCGTCGCCTACATGCTCAAGCAGCACGGAACGCAGGAGCAGAAGGAGTACTTCCTGCCCCGGATGGCGGCCGGTGAGGTGCGTGGCGCGTTCTCGATGTCGGAGCCCGGCATGGGTTCCGATGTGTCCGCGATCCGCACCAAGGGCGTCAGGGACGGCGACGACTACGTCATCAACGGTCAGAAGATGTGGCTGACGAACGGCGGTTCGTCCAACCTGGTGGCCGTGCTCTGCAAGACCGACGAGGGCCTGTCCCCGGAGGAAGCGGCGGCCAAGCCGCACAAGTCGATGACGACCTTCCTCATCGAGAAGGAGCCGGGCTTCGGTCCGAATCCGACGGTTCCGGGCCTCACCGTGCCCGGCAAAATCGAGAAGATGGGCTACAAGGGCGTCGACACGACGGAGATGATCCTGGAGGACGTCAGGATCCCGTCGAACCGCGTTCTCGGAGGTCAGAGCGGTCGTGGCTTCTATCAGATGATGGACGGCGTCGAGGTCGGCCGGGTCAATGTGGCGGCGCGCGGCTGCGGAGTCGCACAGCGCGCGTTCGAACTCGGGATCTCCTACGCGCAACAACGCCACACCTTCGGCAAGCCGATCATCGAGCACCAGGCGATCTCCTTCAAGCTCGCCGAGATGGCGACCAAGGTCGAGGCCGCGCACGCGATGATGGTCAACGCGGCCCGCAAGAAGGACTCAGGGCACCGCAACGACCTCGAGGCCGGCATGGCGAAGTACCTGGCCTCGGAGTACTGCAAGGAGGTCGTGGAGGACGCCTTCCGCATCCACGGCGGGTACGGCTTCTCCAAGGAGTACGAGATCGAGCGGCTCTACCGGGAGGCCCCGATGCTCCTCATTGGTGAAGGAACCGCTGAGATCCAGAAAATGATCATTGGCCGCAGGCTCCTGGAGGAGTATCGTATCCAGGGTTAATGTCCTGATATAAGCGATATATCCGAGGTGAAGGTCACACCGAGTCATCGCTTACCGGCCATCGACTCGCCCTCGCGCTTGCCGAGTTGTGGGTGGCAACCGATACCATCTTGGTAAAGCCGCCGTCCCCAGAACCATCTTGCGGCACCCTCCGCTACGAAGGTCTTCCATGCCCCACAGCCATTCCTCTGCACCTCGCGGCCGGGTCCGCCTCGCGCGCGGAGCGTCGCCGTGGCTCCTCCCGACCGTCGCCGCCGCGGCGGTCAGCCTTACCCGCGCCCGCCGCTCCGGGCGCTGGGCGACCGTGGCCGTACCCACCACCGCCCTGGCGGCGGGCATGCTGTGGTTCTTCCGTGACCCTGAGCGAGAGATCGCTCAGGGCCGGGTGATCTCACCGGCCGACGGCGTGGTGCAGAGCATCATGCCGTGGAAGGACGGGCGCACCCGCGTCGCGATCTTCATGAGCCCACTGAACGTCCATGTGAACCGCGCACCGCTCGCGGGCACCGTCACCTCCGTGGAGCACATCCCCGGCGGATTCGTTCCGGCGTTCAACAAGGAGAGCGAGAACAACGAACGCGTTGTCTGGCACTTCGACACCGAACTCGGCGACATCGAGATGGTGCAGATCGCCGGCGCTGTGGCCCGCCGCATCGTTCCTTACGTGCCCTCGGGCACCAAGGTCGAGCAGGGCGAGCGCATCGGTCTGATCCGCTTCGGCTCCCGCGTCGACATCTACCTCCCGGAGGGCGTCCTGCCCGATGTCGAGGTCGGCCAGACCACCATGGCTGGGGTGACTCGTCTTGACCGTGATTGATCCCGACACACAGGCCCCCTGGGTGACCGAGCTGGAGGAAGAGGTCGACGACCTCCCACTCTCGACCCGGCTCTCCATCGCGGACACCCTCACTCTCGGTAACGCCATCTGCGGATTCATGGCCGTGTACTTCACGACCACCGGAGTGCTGGTGCCGCACCTCATGGGCACCGCCGACGGCGGCATGGCGCGGCACAACGCCGCGACGGCCGTGACCCTCATGCTGATGGCGTCCGTCTTCGACCTCCTGGACGGGCTCGTGGCGCGCAAGCTCCGCAGCTCGGCGATGGGGGCGGAGCTCGACAACCTGTCCGACCTGATCAGCTTCGGCCTCGCGCCAGCGTATTTCGTGGTGGTGTGGGGGCTGGTCGCGGACGACGCGCACGGCCGGGTCTCGGCGGTGGCCGCCGTCGTGGTGCTGCTCGCCGTGGTCCTCAGACTCGCGCGCTTCTCCTGCACGACGGTGCGGGACGGGGTCTTCCAGGGCATGCCGAGCCCCTTCGGCGCGATGACGGTCGTCTCCGTCGTCCTGCTGGAGCTGCCGTTCATCCCGACGCTGCTGGCGATCGTGGGTGTGGCATGGCTGATGATGAGCCGCGTCGAGTACCCCAAGCCCCGCGGTCGGCTCGCGCTGATCACGCTGGCCTGGATCTTCATCAGCATGGGCTGCCTCGCGGCCTGGACGCTGGACGTACCGGGCGGGCACCTGCTGCTCCAGACCGGTGCGGCGCTCCAGATCGTCGCCGCGGCGGTCATCCCGCTCTTCGCGACCACGCGACGGGTGAACACGTTCCGTAACAACCGCCGTGAGGCACGCGCCGAGCAGTGACGGCGCCGCCGCCGAGCGCGCGGTACAGCAACGAAGGGCCCCGGGCGATCCGCCCGGGGCCCTTCGCGTTCCTCGCCCATGGTTCTCCGCCGTCCAGCTGCGCGGCTGAGGGGCGGACAGCAGTAAGGGCGGGCCGGAGGTTTTCCGGCCCGCCCTTGCCGCGTTGCGTTACGGCGCCAGGAAGTCCCGGGCCAGGGCCTGGGCGACGCGCTCCAGGAGGGGGCCGGCCTGTGCCATGCAGACGGCCGGGTCCGGCTCGATGTCGGTCAGGGCGTAGGCGCGGCGGATGCCGGCCCCGCCGAGAGCGCCGGGGGCCAGGGCGAGCCGGCCGCAGACGGCGACGACGTCGATGTTGCGGGCGCGGGCGGCCTGCGCGACGCCGACCGGGGCCTTGCCGTGCAGGGTCTGCTCGTCGAGCGAGCCCTCCCCGGTGATCACCAGGTCGGCGCGGTCCAGCGCCTCGGCGAAGCCGAGGACGTCGAGCATGACGTCGATACCGGGCCGGAAGGCCGCGTCGAGCCCGACGAGCGCTCCGTAGCCGATACCGCCCGCGGCGCCGGCGCCCGGTGCCTCCGCGGCATTCGCCGCGGCGGAGCCACGGGCCTCGGTGAGCACCTCGACGAACCGTCCGAGGGCGGCGTCGAGGGTGGCCACGTCCTGCTCGGTGGCGCCCTTCTGCGGACCGTAGACGGCCGCGGCGCCCTTCGGGCCGAGCAGCGGGTTGTCGACGTCGCTGGCGAGCACCACCTCGGTGTCGGCCAGCCGCGGGTCGAGCCCGGAGAGGTCCGCGGTGGCGAGGGCGGCCAGCGCCCCGCCGCCGGGACCGACCGGCGCTCCGTCCGCGTCGAGCAGGCGGGCCCCGAGCGCGACGAGCATGCCGGCCCCGCCGTCGTTGGTGGCGCTGCCGCCGACGCCGAGCACGATGGTGCGCGCACCGTCGTCCAGCGCGGCGCGCAGCAGCTCGCCGGTGCCGTGGGTGGTGGCCGTGAGCGGCGCGAAGACGCCCTCCGGCAGGTACCGCAGGCCGGAGGCCTCGGCCATCTCGACCACGGCGGTGGTGTCACGTACGGCGTACGTGGCGGTCACGGGCTCGCCCAGCGGCCCGGTCACCTGGAGCTCACGGCGCTCGAAGCCGGCCGCGACCGCCGCGTCGACGGTGCCGTCACCGCCGTCGGCGACCGGCAGCGACTCGACCGTCAGCCCCGGCACCACGTGCAGCAGGCCGGCCGTGACGTGCTCGGCGACTTGCACCGCGGTCAGCGAACCCTTGAACTTGTCGGCGGCGATCAGCACGCGCCCCGTTGTGTGTCTTGCAGCGTCGGACACGTTTACTCCCCATCCGATACGGAACATCGCGCCGCTCGGACCATATCCCGCCATCGGCCGCCTGCCCATGGCCGGTCCAGCGCGTCACCCCCGCAAACCACAAGATTCACGACCATAGCGGGATGTCCTGAACGGTGACGGCATGGCACGGGAGCACGCTCCCGCCCCTCCGTACCGGGCGCCGAGCACCGCCGGGGACAGGCCGCGGCACGACCGGGAGAGCGTGCACCTGGAGTGCGCGAGGGCGCTGGAGCTCTGGCGGGGCCGGCCGCTTTCTGCGGTCCGCCGAGGGGTGCCGCGAGGTGGGCGACCCGTTCTACGAGTCCCTGGCGCTGACGGACCTCGGCGAGACCCGGCTCGCCGCCGGCGATCCGACCGGCGCACGGGAAGCCTGGCGGCAGTCCCTGGAACTGCTGGACACGCTGAACCACCCCGACGCCGAGGGCGTCCGGGTCCGGTTGACGGCCGTGGACGGCCCGTGACACGCCCGCCGGCCATATTCGTTTGCGGCGGCCGGGCGCGGTGCGCCACAGTTCGCCGGTGCTGATCCGACGTGAACGACCCACCGACATCGACGCGATCCGCGACGTCATCGCCGCCGCGTTCACCAAGCCCGGCCAGGCCGCCGGCAGCGGCACCGTCGAAGCGCTGCTGGTCGACCGGCTCCGGGCGGACGACGCGTGGCTCCCCGAGCTGTCGCTGGTCGCGACGGACGAGGAGGAGCGGATGACCGGGCATGTGCTGGCCACCCGCGGCCATGTCGGCGGGACACCCGTGCTCGCGATCGGCCCGCTGGCGGTGGCTCCCGGCCACCAGCGGTCCGGCGTCGGCAAGGCCCTGATGCACGCCGCCCTCGGCGCCTGCGACGCGCTGGGCGCGCCGCTGGTGATCCTGCTGGGCGATCCCCGCTACTACGGACGGTTCGGTTTCCGGCTCGCCGAGGAGTACGGGATCACCCCCGCGGTGCCCGAGTGGCGGCCGTACTTCCAGGTCCGGACGCTGGCCGGCTACGATCCGGCCGATCCGGCACTGCGTGGCGCGTTCGCCTACGCCGCGCCTTTCGACGACGTCTGAGCCGCGTAGGTTGGGGTCCGTGACCCAGGACTACGCCTCATACATCGCCGGTCTGCCGAAGATCCTCGCCGGAGCGGCGGTGCTGTTCCGTGACGGGGCGGGCCGTGTGCTGCTCGTGGATCCCAACTACCGCGAGGGCGAGAAGAAGTGGATTCTGCCCGGCGGGACGATCGAGTCGGGGCAGGACGAATCGCCCCGGCAGGGTGCGCGCCGCGAGGCCGCCGAGGAGATCGGCCTGGACATCGCCCCCGGCGCGCTCATCGCGATCGACTGGGTGACCGGCCCCGGCCAGCCGCCGCTGGCGGTGTACCTGTACGACGGCGGGGTGCTCGACGGGGAGCAGCTCGGCGCGATCCAGCTGCAGAAGGAGGAGCTGGACGCCTGGAACCTGGTCCCGCTCGACCAGGTCGGCACCTTCGTCCAGCCGGGTATGGAACGCCGGATCCGCGCCGGGTTCACCGCGTTGATGGCCGGCACCGGGCCCGCTGAGCTGGAGAACGGCCACCGGGTCGGCCCGCCGGCAGCGGTGGATCACACCGGCAGGACGGGTCAGCGGCCGACCGCGTAGCCCTGCATGCCGCGCGGGTTGGCGCCCGCGGAGAGCACACCCGTCGCGGGGTCGCGGGCGACCGCGCAGAGCCGGCCCTCCGACCAGGGGCCGCCGACCGTCACCTGGTGGCCGCGGCGCCGCAGTTCGCCGATCGCCCGCTCACCGAGGCGCGACTCGACGGTGACGCTGCCGGGCCGCATGGCACGCGGATGGAACGAGCCGGGGAAGCTGTCGGTGTGCCAGCCGGGCGCGTCGATCGCCTCCTGCAGTCCGAGCCCGCCCAGCGCGACGGCCAGGAAGAAGTGCAGCGACCACTGGTCCTGCTGGTCGCCGCCGGGGGTGCCGAACGCCAGGACGGGTTCGCCGTCGCGCAGCGCGATCGACGGCGACAGTGTGGTGCGCGGGCGGCGGCCGGGCGTGAGGGAGTTGGGCAGTCCCTCCTCCAGCCATGTCATCTGCAGCCGGGTACCGAGCGGGAAGCCGAGTTCCGGGATCAGCGGGCTGGACTGCAGCCAGCCGCCGCTGGGGGTGGCGGCGACCATGTTGCCCCAGCGGTCGACGACATCGACATGGCAGGTGTCGCCGCGGGTGCGTCCGTCGGCGGCGACGTCGGGCGCGGCGGTCGGTCCGGCGGCAGATCCTGCGGCGGGTTCGCCCGACGCGACGGTCGGTTCGCCTGTACCCGGTGCCTGCGGTGTGCTGTCGACGGTGAAGCGCGGCAGCCGGGGCGCGCGTCCGTCCGGGTTGCCGGGGCGCAGCTCGTAGGACGCGTCGGCGCCGATCAGTGCCCGGCGCCCGGCGTTGTACGCGGGTGACAGCAGCGCGCCGACCGGGACCTCCGCGGCGTCGCCGTACCAGGCCTCGCGGTCGGCCATCGCGAGCTTGGCGCCTTCGACGAGGGTGTGGACGTAGCCGGGCTCCTCGTAGCCGAAGCCGTCGGGCAGCAGGGCGAGCTGCTGCGCGAAGACCGGGCCCTGGCTCCACGGCCCCGGTTTGCAGACCGTCCAGCCGAACCGGTCGTACGTCAGCGGGGGTTCGTAGCGGGCCTCGTAGCCGGTCAGGTCGTCCCCGGTGAGCGTCGAGGCGTGCCGTTCGCCGGAGGTGTCCATCGCGGGGCGGGCCGCGGCGGCGGCCAGCGCCTCGCCGATGAAGCCCGAGCGCCAGATCCGCCGGGCGGCCTCGATCCGCTCCTCCCGCCCGCTGCCCGCCGCCTGCGCGTCGGCCTCGCGCAGCAGGCGCCGCCAGGTGGCGGCCAGGGCGGGGTTCCGCAGCAGGACGCCGGGCCGCGGTGCCCGGCCCGCCGGCAGATAGAGCGCGGCGGAATCGGTCCACTCGGTCGCGAAGAGGGTCCGCACCGCCTCCACGGTCGCGCCGATCGCCGCGACCGCCGGATGCCCGTGTGCGGCGTAGCCGATGGCGTACTTCAGGACCTCGGCCGGGGACTTGGTGCCGTGGTCGCGCAGCAGCACCATCCACGCGTCGAACGCGCCGGGCACGGCGGCGGCCAGCGGTCCGGTGCCGGGCACCAGGTCGAGCCCGAGGCTCCGGTAGTGCCCGACGGACGCTCCGGCGGGGGCCGGGCCCTGTCCGCACAGCACCCGCACCGGACCGCCTGCCGGGGCGAGGAGGATCGGCACCTCGCCCGCGGGACCGTTCAGATGCGGTTCGACGACGTGCAGCACGAAGCCGGCGGCCACCGCGGCGTCGAAGGCGTTGCCCCCGTCCTCCAGCACGGCCATCGCCGACTGCGACGCCAGCCAGTGTGTCGAGGAGACCATGCCGAAGGTGCCCTGGAGGGTGGGCCGGGTGGTGAACACCGGGCGCCTACACGGCTCGGGGGCCGGCATCGGCGATGAACCCGAGCTCGACGGGACGCTCCGGCGGGCCTTCGTCGCGCAGCCGGGCGAGCAGCTCCGGCAGCTGCGGCGGCCACAACGCCTCCGTCGTCGCCGCGAGCTCCTCCGGGGTCCACCAGCGCCATTCCAGGATCCCGTCCTCCTCGTGGACCCCGCTCACATCACCTGTCGGCGGCCTGCGCGGGCCGCTGCCGAGGAAGATGTGCTCGAACTGCCGGACCGGCACACCCGCCCGGGTGAAGTCGTGCTCCCAGGTGCACAACACAGCGCCGGGCTCGACATCCGACCAGCCGGTCTCCTCCAGCACTTCCCGCAGCGCCCCCTGCACGGGGGTCTCCCCCGGGTCGAGACCGCCACCGGGCATGAGCCAGTGGACGCCGACTTCCTCGTTGTCCGACCTGAGCAGGAAAATCGCTCCGGCCGGGTCGAGCACCGCGACTCTCGCCGCTTGCCGGGGTATCCGCATCTACACCCTCACGCCTTCGGTATGTCGAAGAAGTACGTCAGTCCGCCGGCGAGGCGGATGTCGCCCTGGATCTTGAGCTTACGGGTGAAGAACAGCGCCGGGCCAGAGGCGTTGCCCGACGCCAGCTTGAGGAATTCCGGGGCGGCCATGGTGAGGGTGAGCTGCGGATCACGGCCGCTGTCCTGCCGGGAGACCGTGCAGGCGCCGTCGGCGATATGCGTCTCGTAGACGTCGCGGGCGTCGTCGCCGTTGGTGATCCGCCACCGGATGAGCGCGTCGCGCTTCCCCGCGACGTCCGGCTTGAAGAGGGTCTCCATCCGGTTGAACACCTCGTCGAGCACGCGCTTGCGCTGCGGCCCGCTCATCAGCTCGGCGATCCGCCGGACGGGCAGCTCCTTGACGATGCGTGCGAATTCCTTCGGCTCGACCGTACCGAAGTCGAGCGTGTCGAGGTCGAGATCGCCGATGTCGGCCATGCCGGGCACCACCCTTACTCCAGAGTAAGTTTACTGGTGGGTAAGCCTAGAGCCGCCACGTCTAGGCTGGCAACGTGTCCCACGATTCCTCCCTTGGCGCTGAGAACTCCACGGTGCACGCGATGGCCGAGCGGCTGGCCGGCGTCCCGGGTATCGCCGGTGTGCTGCTCGGCGGCAGCCGGGCCCGCGGCACCCACCGCCCGGACTCCGACTGGGACCTCGGCCTGTACTACCGGGGCGAGCCCGACACCGCGGCACTGGCCGCCCTCGCCGCGGAGTTCACCGGCGGACCCGTCGAGGTCGCGGGCCCCGGCGGCTGGGGACCCTGGGTGAACGGCGGCGCCTGGCTGACGGTTGACGGGGTGCCGGTCGACTGGATCCTGCGCGACCTCGACCGCGTCGAGCGCGTCTGGGACGACTGCCGCGCCGGCCGCTACGAGGTCGGCACCCAGCCCGGCCACCCACTCGGCTTCTGGTCCCCCGCCTACCCGGGCGAGGTGGCGCTGGGCCGCGTACTCGCCGACCGGGACGGGGAGTTGACGGCGCTGCGGGAGCAGACCCGGCACTATCCGGAGCCGTTGCGCGCGGCGCTCGTCGCCGCCGCGTGGGAAGCGGAGTTCTCGGTGGCCGGAGCCCGCAAGTCCGCCCGCGCGGGCGACACACTGCATGTCGCGCTCTGTCTGTCCCGGGCGGTCGGCGTCCTCACCCAGTCACTCCACGCGCACCACCGCGCCTGGTGCCTCAACGAGAAGGGCGCCCTGGCGGCCGCCGCGGCGCTCCCCGGGACGCCCCCGGAGTTCCGCAGCCGCGCCGAGGACGTTCTGACCCGGCTCGACGATCCGGCGGCCGCCGTCGAAGCGGCGGCCGCACTCGTCGCCGACACCCGCGACCTGCTCAACTCCTAGAACTCCCAGAACTCCTGGAAGCGGAACAGGCCACGGGTCCGGAACGGCGTCAGGCACCCGGCAGCCGCTGCGGGCAGATCAGGCGTCCCGCGGCCACTGCGGGGAGCGGCCCAGTATCGCGACGATCCGGTCGAGCGGATCGCCCGTACCGCCGTCGGCCACCGCGGGCCCGAACGCCGCTCCGGCGGTCAGCCGGCTCTCACCCGCCGGTACCGCCGCGGCCACCGGCAGCGCCGCCTCCAGCACCTCCGGGTCGAACTTCGCGTCGACGCCGAGCGCCCGCGCGACATCCCAGCCGTGCACCACCGTGTCCACGAAGTGGAATCCGATCGCCACCGGCGCCGGGAAGGGCCGCCCGTCGCGGACCTCCGGCAGCCACCACCTGCGGTCCAGCACCCCCGATTCGCTGAAGGCGGCCGCCACATCGGCGGCCGACGCCGCGAACGCCCCGGCCGGGTCGTCCCCCACCGGCCGGTCGGCGAACACCGACCGGTCCTTCGTCTCGCCCCGCGCCGCCGCCGCAAAGCCGTGGTTCTGCCCCACCATGTGCTCCAGCAGCCGCCGCAACGTCCAGTCCCCGCACGGCGTGGCCACGTCCAGCCGGGTCGATCCGATCCTTCCGGTGATCTCTTCCGCCGTCCGCAGCGCCTGCCGATGCAATACCCGAAGATCCGTCATACCCGAAACCGTAGCCGCCGGGTACGACAACGCGGTGGGCCGGCCGCGGCGGAAACCCGTTCGTCCGCACCCATGTTGGGCCCTACGCTGCGGAGATGAGCAACCGCAAGCCCCTCGTGGCGATCCTGAGCGGGGCCGGTATCTCCACGGACTCGGGGATTCCGGACTACCGCGGCCCCAACGGCCTGTGGCGGCGCGACCCCGGTGCCGAGAAGCTCGTCACCTACGACACGTACATGGCCGACCCGGACATCCGCCGCCGCGCCTGGCTCATGCGGCGCGACAGCGAGACCTGGCACGCGCGCCCCAACGCCGCGCACCTCGCGGTGGCGGAGCTGGAAAAGTCCGGCGTCCCGGTCCGTGTCATCACCCAGAACGTCGACGGGCTGCACCAGTTGGCGGGGCTCCCGGACCGCAAGGTGTTGGAGCTGCACGGCACGGCCCGCGCCGTCGTCTGCACGAAGTGCCATGCGCGCAGCGGCATGGACGTGGCGCTGGAGCGGGTGGCGGCAGGCGAGCAGGACCCGCCGTGCCTGGTGTGCGGGGGGATCCTGAAGTCCGCGACGGTGATGTTCGGGCAGCGCCTCGACCCCGAAGTGCTGGCGCAGGCGATGGCCATCACGAAGGCGTGCGACGTGTTCTTCTCCGTGGGCACGACGCTGCGGGTGCAGCCCGCCGCGTCACTGGCGGGCATCGCGGCCGAGCACGGGGCGCGGCTGGTGATCGTGAACGCGGAGCCCACGCCCTACGACGAGTTGGCCGCCGAAGTGGTGCGGGAGCCGATCGGTACGGCGCTGCCCGCGCTGCTCAGCGCGCTCGCTTCGCCAGGGATCTGAGGACGGAGCGGGCCGCGTGGTGCCCGCTCATGCCGTGCACTCCGGGGCCCGGCGGAGTCGCGGAGGAGCAGAGGAAGACGTTGGGGCGGGCGGTGGCGTACGGGTTCCAGGCGATCTTCGGGCGCAGCACGGTCTGGAGCCCGGCGAAGGCACCGCAGGCGATGTCACCGCCGACGTAGTTGACGTTGTGGGCGGCGAGTTCGGCCGGTCCGGCGACGGCGCGGGCCAGCACGAGGTCGCGGAAGCCGGGCGCGAAGCGCTCGATCTGCCGCTCGACGGCGTCGGTGGCGTTGCCGTGCCAGCCGTGCGGGACGTGGCCGTAGGCCCAGAAGACGTGCTTGCCCTGCGGGGCGCGGGACGGGTCGACGACCGTCGGCTGCGAGGTGATCAGGAAGGGGGTCTGCGGCGGCCGGCCGCTGACCGCCCGGTTGAGCGCGTCGCCGATCTCCGTGTACGTCGGGCCGATGTGGACCGTGCCGGCCCGGCGGGCGTCGGGCGCGCTCCAGGGGACGGGACCGTCCAGCGCGTAGTCGACCTTGAAGACGGACGGGCCGTAGCTGAAGTTCCGGTAGGCGTCGCCGAGTCCGGCGATACGGGCCAGCGCGGTCGGTGACGTGTCGAAGACATAGGCCCGCGCGGGCGGCAGCTCGTCGAGCTTGCGCACCGTCACCCCGGTGTGGACGACGCCACCCTGCTCCGTGAGGTACGAGGCGAGGGCGTCCGAGATCGCCTGCGAGCCGCCGCGTGGAATCGGCCAGCCGCCCGCGTGCGCGGCCAGCGCGAAGATCAGGGCGGTGGCACCGGTCAGCGGCGAGCTGAGCGGGGTGATCGCGTGCGCGGCCAGTCCGGCCAGCAGGGCACGGGCCTTGGGGTCGCGGAAGCGCCGGGCCAGCAGGGCGACCGGCGGCAGCCCGGTCAGGCCGAAGCGGACGAACCGGTAGGGGTCGATGGGTACCCCGCGCCACTGGGGCCGCAGCAGGTCGGCGGCCATCGTGTTCCAGTGGCCGATGTACGGGGCCACCAGCCGCCGGTAGCGGACGGCGTCGTGCGCGCCGAAGGACGCGGCGGTCTCCCCCACCGAACGCGACAGCAGCGCGGCCGTGCCGTCCGGGAAGGGGTGCGCCATCGGCAGCTCGGGGTGCAGCCACTCCAGGCCGTGCGCGCGCAGCGGCAGCGCCTTGAACGCGGGCGAGCCGGCGCCCATGGGGTGCACCGCGGAGCACGGGTCGTGCCGGAAGCCCGGCAGCGTCAGCTCCTGGGTCCTGGCGCCGCCGCCGATCGTGTCCTCGGCCTCGTAGATCTGTACGGACAGGCCCGCGCGGGCCAGCTCGGCCGCGGCCGTCAGCCCGTTCGGCCCCGCCCCGACGACCACCACGTCCACTACTGCGGTCCGGCTCATCACGCGCCCATCAGCTCGATGATCCGCCGCGCGGTCTCCGCGTCGCGGGCGATGGAGAACGGCAACGCGTTGCCTCCGGGGATACGGAACGGCTCACCGGTCACCGTCAGACTCGCGCCGCCGGCCTCGGTCACCAGGAGGAGCCCGGCGGCGTGGTCCCAGGGCAGTTCCCAGAAGAAGGCGACGCCGTCGACGCCGCCTCGCGCCAGCTCCAGGTACTCGATGCCGGCGCAGGTGCACGAGCGGGTCGCCGCGCCGGCCGCCTCCAGCCGGCCGAGCAGCACCCGCTCCTGGTCGGTGCGGAAGACCGGGTTCGACGTCGAGACCCGCAGGGTGCCGTCCGGCGCGGCGGCCGTGTGCATCCGCTGCCCGTTGAGATACGCGCCGGCGCCGCGCCGTGCGGTCGCCATCAGCCCCCGCTCGGGGACATAGGTCCAGGACGCGAGCGGCTCGCCACCCTGCACGAGGGTGACGAGCGTCGCGTAACCGTCCTCGCCGCGGACGAAGTTGGCGGTGCCGTCGACCGGGTCGACGACCCACACCGGGTCGTCGCCGTCCAGCCGCTTGAGGACGCCGGGGTCGGCGCTCACCGCTTCCTCGCCGACCACCACGGAGCCCGGCAGCAGCGCGGTCAGCTCCTCGGTGAGCCGTTCCTCCGCCCGGCGGTCGGCGGTGGTCACCAGGTCGTAGGGGCCGTTCTTCTCGATCACGTCCTCGGCCGCGAGCCGCCGCCAGCGCGGCGTGACCTCCTCGGCGACCACGCTCCGCACCACCCGCTCGACGGCGGCGAGCAGCTCCTCGTTGACCTCGTTGACCATGCCTCCATCAAATCAGACCGGGGCCGCGTCCTGTCGTACGGTTCGCCGGAGCAGGGGGTGCATGAGGGCCGTGTAGAGGACGAGCGCGGAGCCGAGACCCACGGCCCAGCCGTAGTCCGCGAGCGGTTTGAGGAACGGGATCATGCCGTCGGCGGGGAAGGGCCCCTTGCCGGGCTCCGAATGGGAGCCGCCGACCGCCAGCACCCCGCCGACGACGAAGGCCGCGACCGCCCGCCAGTTCCAGCCGGCGGTGTACCAGTAGCGGCCGCCGGGGGTGTAGAGGTCCACCAGGTCCAGGACGGTGCGGCGGATGATCCAGTAGTCGGCGATGAGGATGCCCGCGACCGTTCCCAGCAGCCCGCCGACCACGCCCAGCCAGGTGAAGATGTAGAACTCGGGGGTCTCGATGAGCTTCCACGGGAAGATCACCACACCCACCACTCCGGTGATCATCGCCCCGGTGCGGAAGTTGATGTACTTCGGCGCGAGGTTGGACAGGTCGTAGGCCGGTGACACCACATTGGCCGCGATGTTCACACTGATGGTCGCGATGAGCACGGTGACCAGCGCGAAGACCAGGCCGAAGACGTTGTCGGTCTTGGCGGCCAGCTCGACCGGGTTCCAGATGGCCGCTCCGTAGACGGCCTGCGATCCTGAGGTGACCAGCACCGACAGCAGCGCGAAGAACGTCATCGTCGTGGGCAGGCCCAGCGACTGGCCCCAGATCTGGGCCCGCTGGCCGGCGCCGAAGCGGGTGAAGTCGGGGATGTTCAGCGACAGGGTGGACCAGAAGCCGATCATGCCCATCAGTGAGGGGAAGAAGACCGGCCAGAAGTCGCTGCCCCAGCCGAGCTTCGACGGCTGGTCGAGCAGCGGCCCCAGGCCGCCGGCCTTCACCGTGATCCAGATCAGCAGCACGACGGCGCCGACGAGGACGAACGGCGCGGCCCAGTTCTCGAAGCGCCGCAGCGTGTCCATACCCCGGTAGATGATGGCCAGTTCGAGGGCCCAGAAGACCACGAAGCACAGCCACATGGTCCACGGGTAGCCGCCGATCTTCCCGACGTCCGCCCAGCCGCCGCCGAAGATCTTGCCGAGCAGGACGAATATGCCCTGCCCGCCGATCCAGGTCTGGATGCCGAACCAGGCGCAGGCCACCGCCGCCCGCACCAGCGCCGGCAGGTTCGCCCCGCGGAGCCCGAACGAGGCCCTGGCCAGCACCGGGAACGGAATGCCGTACCGGGGTCCCGCGTGCCCGGTGAGCAGCATCGGGAAGAGCACGATCACGTTCGCCAGGGCGATCGTGAAGACCGCCTGTTTCCAGTCCATGCCGAGCGCGACGAGTCCCGAGGCGAGCGTCCAGGAGGGGATGTTGTGCGCCATCCCGATCCACAGCGCGGTGAAGTTGTACGTCGTCCACGTACGGTTCGCGAGCGGGACGGGCAGCAGGTCCTCGTTGGCGAACCGGGTGTCCGGCAGGGCCGCGTCGGCCGGCAGTTCGACGCGGTCCCCCGGGCTTGCGGTTATGGTCATCGGCACCTCGTCTCAGGTCAGCTCAGCGCGGGGATGATGTGCTCGCCGTAGGCGTCGATGGTCGACTCCTTGGCGTCGTGCATGTCGTACAGCGCGAACTGATCGACGCCCAGGCCCCGGAGGTGTTCGAGCTTGGCGAGATGCGCCTCGACCGGGCCGAGCAGACAGAAGCGGTCGACGATCTCGTCGGGCACGAAGGCGGTGTCGGGATTGCCCGAGCGGCCGTGGTGGGCGTAGTCGTACCCCTGGCGCTGCTTGATGTACGCGGTCAGCTCGTCGGGCACCAGGCCGGAGTGCTCGCCGTAGCGGGAGACGAGGTCGGCGACGTGGTTGCCGACCATGCCGCCGAACCAGCGGCACTGCTCGCGGGCGTGCGCGAGCTGTTCGTCGCTGCCGTCCGTGACGTAGGCGGGCGCCGCGACGCAGATGGTGATCTCGGACGGGTCGCGGCCGGCGGCCGACGCCGCTTCCCGCACGGCGTGGATCATCCACTCGGTGAGGAACGGGTCGGCCAGCTGCAGGATGAACCCGTCGGCCTTCTCACCGGCCAGGGCGAGCGCCTTGGGCCCGTAGGCGGCCATCCAGACGGGCAGCTTCCCGTTCTCCACCCATGGCAGCCGCATGGGCGTGCCGTCGACGGACGCCTCGCGGCCCTCGGCGAGGTCGCGGATGACGCCCATCGCCTCGCCGACGCGCGCGAGGGTGTTGGGCTTGCGCCCGGCGACCCGCATCGCCGAATCGCCGCGCCCGATGCCGCACACCGTGCGGTTGCCGTACATGGAGTTGAGGGTGGCGAAGGTGGACGCGGTCACTTCCCAGGTGCGGGTGCCGGGGTTGGTGACCATCGGGCCGACGATCAGTTTGCGGGTGTGTTCGAGGATGCGGCTGTAGATGACGAAGGGCTCCTGCCAGAGCACGGCGGAGTCGAAGGTCCAGCCGTGGGTGAACCCGTTGCGCTCGGCGCGGCGCATGAGGCCGACGACACCGGAAGCGGGCGGATCCGTCTGCAGGACGAGGCCGAAGTCCATGGCGCTGCTCCTAGATGAGGTACTGGCAGGTGCTGCGCGGGGTGTACTGGCCGTGGCCGGCCCGCCCCACGTACGTCCGGTCGGTGATCACGGGCTCGCCGCGCGACAGGACGCTCTCGACCCGTCCGGTGAGCCGCTTCCCCTCGTACGCCGAGTAGTCGACGTTCATGTGATGGGTCTCGGCGGAGACGACCTGCTCGGCGTGCGGGTCGTAGATGACGATGTCGGCGTCGGCGCCGGGCGCGATGGTGCCCTTGCGCGGGTAGAGGCCGAACATCCTGGCCGGGGTGGCGCAGGCGATCTCGATCCAGCGGCGCCGGCTGATGCGGCCGTCCACGACGGCCTGGTGCAGCAGGTCCATCCGGTTCTCGACGCCCGGCAGCCCGTTGGGGATCTTGGAGAAGTCGCCGCGGCCGAGGTCCTTCTGCCCGGTGAAGCAGAACGGGCAGTGGTCGGTGGAGACGACCTGCAGGTCGTTGGTGCGCAGCCCCCGCCAGAGCGCCTCCTGGTGCTCCTTGGGGCGCAGCGGTGTGGAGCAGACGTACTTGGCGCCCTCGAAGCCCGGCTCGGCGAGGTTGTCGGTGGACAGGAAGAGGTACTGCGGACAGGTCTCGCCGAAGACGTTGAGGCCCTTGTCGCGGGCCTGCGCCAGCTCGGCGAGCGCCTCCTCGGCCGAGACGTGCACGACGTACAGCGGGGAGCCCGCCACCCGCGCGAGCTGGATGGCGCGGTGGGTGGCCTCGGCCTCCAGCAGGGCCCTGCGGACCTCGCCGTGGTAGCGCGGGTCGGTGTGCCCCGCCGCCAGCGCCTGCTGGACGAGGACGTCGATCGCGATGCCGTTCTCGGCGTGCATCATGATCAGGCCGCCGTTGCCGGCCGAGCGCTGCATGGCGCGCAGGATCTGGCCGTCGTCGCTGTAGAAGACGCCGGGGTAGGCCATGAACAGCTTGAAGCTGGTCACACCCTCCTCCACCAGGACGTCCATCTCCTTCAACGTGTCCTCGTTGACGTCGGAGAGGATCATGTGGAAGGCGTAGTCGATGGCGCACTGGGCGTCGGCCTTGGCGTGCCAGGCGTCCAGGCCGGAGCGCAGCGAGTGGCCGACGCTCTGCACCGCGAAGTCCACGATCGTCGTGGTGCCGCCCCAGGCCGCGGCCCGGGTGCCGGTCTCGAAGGTGTCGGACGCCGCGGTGCCGCCGAACGGCAGCTCCATGTGGGTGTGCGCGTCGACGCCGCCCGGGATGACGTACTTGCCGGCGGCCTCGACGATGCGGGCGTCGCCGCTGGTCCAGCTCTCCGCGACGGCCGACTCGTGGGCGGCAAGGGCCACCACCCGGCTGCCCTCGATCAGCACATCGGCGTGGATCTCCTCGGCGGCGGTGATGACGAGTCCGCCGCGGACGACGGTGCGTTCGGTGCTCATGACCTTCCTCCGGCGAGCTTGTCCTGGGTCTGCCTGAGCGCGTCCGCGAGGGCGCTCGCGCCTTCTTCCGCCTCGGCGACGCTGAGCGTCAGCGGCGGTGCGATCCGCAGCGCGTTGCCGGCCCGGCCGCCCTTGCCGATCAGCAGCCCGTACTCGCGGGCCGCCTCCAGCACCAGGCTCGCGGCCTGCGCCGACGGTTCGCCGGTGTCGGGTTCGACGAGTTCGATGCCGAGCATCAGACCCCGGCCGCGCACCTCGCGGACGATGGGCAGCGCGGCGCTGATCGCCTCCAGCCGGGACTTGAGCAGCCCGCCGACCCGGCGGGCGTTGCCCTGCAGGTCGTGGTCGACGAGGTACGTCAGGTTGGCCAGCGCGCCCGCGGTGGTGATCGGGCTGCCGCCGAAGGTGGAGATGGAGTTCGCGGTCAGGCAGTTCATGACCTCGGCGCGGGCCACGACACCGCCCATGGACATGCCGTTGCCGATGCCCTTGGCGAACGTCAGGATGTCCGGCGGGCCGGCCTGGTCGTGGGCCTGCCAGCCCCAGAAATGGTCACCCGTCCGGCCCCAGCCGGTCTGCACCTCGTCGGTGATCCACAGAATGCCGTGCCGGTCCAGGACCCGCTTGAACGCGGCCAGCAGCCCGTCCGGCCCCGAGGTGAAGCCGCCGACGCCCTGGATCGGTTCCGCGATCAGCGCCGCGACGCTGCCGTTGGCCTGGCCGAGGATGTCCTCCAAATCCTCGACGCAGGCGGCGGTGAACGCGGCGTCGTCCAGATGCGCGTACGGGCCGCGGGAGCGGACGCCGCCGTGCACGTACAGCGTCTGGAGCGGGGAGAGGCTGGTCGGCGACCAGGCGGAGTTGCCGGTGATGCCGATCGAGGTGAACGAGCGGCCGTGGTAGCTGTTGCGCAGCGCCAGGACCTGGTTAGAGCCCCGGTAGGCGGTGGCGAGCAGCAGGGCGGTGTCGTTCGCCTCGGTGCCTGAGGTGGTGAAGAAGACCCGGGCGTCCGGGATGCCGGACAGCCGGGCGATGCGCTCGGCCAGGTCGACGGTCTGCCGGCTCAGATAGAGCGTCGAGGAGTGCAGGATCTTCCCGGCCTGCTCGGTGATGGCGGCGGTGACCTCGGGGAGGGCGTGCGCGGTCATCGTGGTCAGGATGCCGCCGAAGAAGTCGAGGTAGCGGTTGCCCTCGGCGTCCCAGACATGGCGGCCCTGGCCGTGGGTGATCTCGATGGGCTCGCTGTAGTACGTGGCGAGCCAGTCGGGCATGACGGCCTGGTGGCGGGCGTGCAGGGCGGAGTGCAGGTTCTCGGTCACAGTGGCCATAACGATCAGGCCTCCGTGAGGTCGCCGTAGGCGTCCGGCCTGCGGTCCCGGTAGAACGCCCACTGCTGGCGCACCTCGTCGATCAGGTCGAAGTCCAGGTCCCGGACGACCAGCTCCTCCTTGGTGTCGGAGGCGACCTCGCCGACGAACTTGCCGCGGGGGTCGACGAAGTAGCTGGTGCCGTAGAAGTCGTTGTCGCCGTACTCCTCCTGGCCCACCCGGTTGATGGCGGCGATGAAGTACTCGTTGGCGACGGCGGAGGCGGGCTGCTCCAGCTGCCAGAGGTAGGCGGACAGACCGCGGGAGGTCGCCGACGGGTTGTAGACGAGCTGGGCGCCGGCCAGCCCCAGGGCGCGCCAGCCCTCGGGGAAGTGGCGGTCGTAGCAGATGTAGACGCCGATCCGGCCGACCGCGGTGTCGAAGACGGGCCAGCCGAGGTTGCCGGGCTTGAAGTAGAACTTCTCCCAGAACCCCTTGACCTGCGGGATGTGGTGCTTGCGGTACTTGCCGAGGAAGGTTCCGTCGGCATCGATGACCGCGGCGGTGTTGTAGTAGAAGCCGGACTGCTCGACCTCGTACACCGGCACGACGATCACCATGCCGGTCTCGCGGGCGAGCGCCTGCATCCGCTGGACGGTGGGTCCGTCGGGGACCGGTTCGGCCCAGCGGTAGTGCTCGGCCTCCTGGACCTGGCAGAAATAGGGGGCGTTGAACACCTCCTGGAAGCCGATGACCTTGGCGCCCTGGGCGGCCGCGGCCCGGGCGTACTCCTCGTGCTTGGCGATCATCGACTCGGTGTCACCGGTCCAGGTCGCCTGGACGAGCGCGGCACGCACAACGTTGCTCATGAGCAGCTCCTCTGACGTGGCATCACGTCCGGTCTACGCACGTAGATTCCGGCCGTGTGGAAGAACGTAGAAGCGCCTTACCCGCTCTGGCAAGACCGCTACCGTTACTTGACCGGGTCGATCACGTTTCCAGCCCGACCGGGGCAACCGGCGGCCGCTCCGGCAGTCCGGCGTGCTCCCCGCCGGTGATTCCGGCGCGCTCACCGGTCCGGCAGACCCGCACGGCGCAGGGCGGCCGCAATGTCCCGGCGGCGCGGCTTGGAGATCGACGCGGCGACCGCCAGCAGCGGCGCGGCGAGCCCGGGGTACGCGCCCGCGACGGCCGCGGCCTCCTCAGGCAGCCGGGTCCTGACCACGGCGCCCAGGAGTATCCCGGCCGCCTCGCCCCCGTTCTCCTCGTACAGCGCGGCCGCCAGCACCGCGACCTCGCCGGCGGGGCGTGCCGCGGCCTGGTGCAGCAGGGTGCGGCAGTCGTCCGTGCGTCCGGCCTGCGCCAGGGCGGCCGCGGCGGCGGCCAGCCGGTCCGGCGGCAGGCCGGCGACCTCCCACAGCAGCGTCGCGACATCCGCCGCCAGACCGGCGCGTTCCAGCTCACGGGCCAGCACCGGCAGCGCGGCGGCCGGGCCTGCCGCCGCCTCGCACAGCACCACGTACGCCTCCCCGCCGCGCCCGGCCCGGCGC
>NZ_JAAGLX010000054.1:0-45227 GCF_010548325.1 Streptomyces sp. SID13666
GTTACTCCCGCTATCAGCTGCGGATCGCTGTCCGGGTGCGTGAGCTCGTCGACCAGGGCACCGCGATCGAGGACGCGTGCCGCATCGTCGCGCTGCAGGACCAGCTCGAAGAAGCCCTCGCACTCAACGAACAGCTCCGCACCCACACCCACTCCGCCGCCTGAGAACGGCCCCGCGTACGGCAGGACTTTGACCGGATGCCCTAGCCGCGGGGGAAGCAGTCTTGACCACGCTGTGCACTGTGAGCGCCGGTTGCAGCCGGCCGGCCGCAACATTCCCGGCCACGAACTCTGGGGCCTGGTCGAAGCGACCGGCAGAAGAACTGGGCCTGGCCAGCAGCCCGTAGGAGCCCGGCCCACGCCCAAAGTCCCGGAGAAGTCCCACGGGTGCCGCCGCACCCCTTGCTGATCTGTGTTCGCGCAGCTCAGAAGGGGTGCGGCGGCACCCGCCGGTCAGATGTCGCGGAACGTCTCGATCTGCGCGCCGATCGTGTTGAGCCGCTCGGCCAGGTCCTCGTAGCCGCGGTTGATGACATAGACGTTGCGCAGTACGGAGGTGCCCTCGGCGGCCATCATCGCGAGCAGGATGACGACGGCGGGGCGCAGCGCGGGCGGGCACATCATCTCGGCGGCGCGCCAGCGGGTCGGACCCTCGACGAGGACGCGGTGCGGGTCGAGCAGTTTGACGCCGGCGCCCAGCCGGGTGAGCTCGGTGAGGTAGATCGCGCGGTTGTCGTACACCCAGTCGTGGATGAGCGTGGAGCCCTGGGCGGTCGCGGCGATGGCGGCGAAGAAGGGGACGTTGTCGATATTGAGGCCGGGGAACGGCATCGGGTGGATCTTGTCGATGGGCGCGCGGAGCTTGGACGGGCGCACGGTGAGGTCGATGAGGCGGGTCCGGCCGTTGTCGGCCTTGTACTCCTCGGTGCGCTCGTGGTCCAGCCCCATCTCCTCCAGGACGGCCAGTTCGATCTCCAGGAACTCGATCGGCACCCGGCGGATCGTCAGCTCCGACTCGGTGACCACGGCGGCGGCCAGCAGGCTCATCGCCTCGACCGGGTCCTCGGAGGGCGCGTAGTCCACATCGCGGTCGATGTCGGTGACGCCGTGCACGGTCAGGGTGGTGGTGCCGACGCCGTCGACCCGTACCCCGAGCTGCTCCAGGAAGAAGCAGAGGTCCTGGACCATGTAGTTCGAGCTGGCGTTGCGGATCACGGTGATGCCGTTGTTACGGGCGGCGGCCAGCAGCGCGTTCTCGGTGACGGTGTCGCCGCGTTCGGTCAGCACGATGGGCCGGCTGGGGGAGATCGCCCGCTCGACGACCGCGTGATAGGTGCCGTCGGTGGCGGTCACGTCGAGGCCGAAGTGGCGCAGCGCGTTCATGTGCGGCTGCACCGTACGGGTGCCGAGGTCGCAGCCGCCGGCGTACGGGATCCGGAAACGGTCGGTGCGGTGCAGCAGCGGGCCGAGGAACATGATCACGCTGCGGGTGCGCCGGGCCGCCTCGGTGTCCATCGCGTCGAGGTCCAGCTCGGCCGGCGGCACGATCTCCAGATCATTGCCGTCGTTGATCCAGCGGGTGCGGACGCCGATGCTGTTCAGCACCTCCAGGATCCGGTAGACCTCCTCGATCCTGGCGACCCGGCGCAGCGTGGTGCGCCCGGAGTTCAGCAGGGAGGCGCACAGCAGCGCGACGCACGCGTTCTTGCTGGTCTTCACGTCGATCGCGCCGGACAGCCGCCGGCCGCCGACGACCCGCAGGTGCATGGGCCCCGCGTAGCCGAGCGACACGATCTCGCTGTCCAGCGCCTCGCCGATTCTGGCGATCATCTCCAGGCTGATGTTCTGGTTGCCGCGCTCGATGCGGTTGACCGCGCTCTGGCTGGTGCCCAGCGCCTCCGCGAGCTGGGACTGGGTCCAGCCACGGTGCTGGCGGGCGTCACGGATGAGCTTGCCGATACGGGCGAGGTAGTCATCGATCATGTGGCAAACGGTATCTCACACATGAGATGGGGGCCGTGTGGCGAAAGGCAGGTGCGGCGTGTGGATCGTCGCGAACGGGGTAGACGTGGCGCGGTGGCCCTCGATCCAGCAACGTTACACAAGGTCACTATCTCGGATATGAGATTAATGCGCCTGATCGTGTGAAGGATTGCTCCAGATGGAGGAGTAGGTTCCGGGTGATGGCGCCGGGCGCGGGACAGCGCCACAGGGGTGCCGGGGCATGACCCCGCACCGGTGATGTACTAGAGTTATCTCGACATCGAGATATCTGCCGAGGCGTACCACGCCGCAGTCACCGAGCCGCTAGGTAAGGCATACCTAACTTAGCGCTCACCTTAGCGGATCGGCATGGAGTCGTGTCGGTCGTGTCGGCAGGATTGCGGTGGTACGCGCGAATTACATGCATGAAGGAGACTGTCGTGTCGGCGAACAGCTTCGACGCCCGCAGCACGCTGCAGGTGGGCGACGAGTCGTACGAGATCTTCAAGCTGGACAAGGTCGAGGGCTCCGCCCGCCTTCCCTACAGCTTGAAGGTCCTGCTGGAGAACCTGCTCCGCACCGAGGACGGCGCGAACATCACCGCCGACCACATCCGGGCCATCGGCAACTGGGACTCGAGCGCCCAGCCCAGCCAGGAGATCCAGTTCACGCCGGCCCGCGTGATCATGCAGGACTTCACCGGCGTGCCCTGCGTGGTGGACCTCGCCACCATGCGTGAGGCCGTCAAGGAGCTCGGCGGCGACCCGTCCCGCATCAACCCGCTGGCCCCGGCCGAGCTGGTCATCGACCACTCCGTGATCGCCGACAAGTTCGGTACGCCGGAGGCGTTCGCGCAGAACGTGGAGCTGGAGTACGGCCGGAACCGGGAGCGCTACCAGTTCCTGCGCTGGGGCCAGACCGCGTTCGACGAGTTCAAGGTCGTCCCGCCGGGCACCGGCATCGTTCACCAGGTGAACATCGAGCACCTGGCCCGTACCGTCATGGTCCGCAACGGCCAGGCGTACCCCGATACCCTCGTCGGCACCGACTCGCACACCACCATGGTCAACGGTCTGGGTGTGCTGGGCTGGGGCGTCGGTGGCATCGAGGCCGAGGCCGCGATGCTCGGCCAGCCGGTGTCGATGCTCATCCCGCGCGTCGTCGGCTTCAAGCTGACCGGCGAGCTGCCGGCCGGCACCACTGCCACCGACCTGGTGCTGACGATCACCGAGATGCTGCGCAAGCACGGCGTCGTCGGCAAGTTCGTCGAGTTCTACGGTGAGGGCGTCGCCGCCACCTCGCTCGCCAACCGCGCCACCATCGGCAACATGTCGCCGGAGTTCGGCTCCACCGCCGCGATCTTCCCGATCGATGACGAGACCCTGAAGTACCTGCGGCTCACCGGCCGCGACGCTCAGCAGGTCGCGCTCGTCGAGGCCTACGCCAAGGCGCAGGGCCTGTGGCTGGACCCGGCCGCCGAGCCGGACTTCTCGGAGAAGCTGCAGCTCGACCTCTCCACGGTGGTCCCCTCCATCGCCGGCCCGAAGCGCCCGCAGGACCGCATCGTCCTCGCGAACGCCTCGCAGCAGTTCGCCCGGGACGTACGCAACTACGTCGAGGACGACGACGAGGCCGGCAAGGAGTCCTTCCCGGCCTCCGACTCCCCGGCCTCGACGAACGGCGTTCCGAGCCGTCCGACCCTGGTCACCCTCGCGGACGGTACGTCCTTCGAGATCGACCACGGCGCCGTCACCGTCGCCGCGATCACCTCCTGCACCAACACCTCGAACCCCTACGTCATGGTCGCCGCCGCGCTCGTGGCCAAGAAGGCGGTCGAGAAGGGCCTGACCCGCAAGCCGTGGGTCAAGACCACCCTCGCCCCGGGCTCGAAGGTCGTCACGGACTACTTCGACAAGGCCGGCCTCACCCCGTACCTCGACAAGATGGGCTTCAACCTCGTCGGGTACGGCTGCACCACCTGCATCGGGAACTCCGGTCCGCTGGACGAGGAGATCTCGAAGGCGATCAACGAGCACGACCTGGCCGTCACCTCGGTGCTCTCGGGCAACCGCAACTTCGAGGGCCGGATCAACCCCGACGTCAAGATGAACTACCTGGCGTCGCCGCCGCTGGTCGTCGCGTACGCCATCGCGGGCTCCATGAAGGTGGACATCACCAAGGACGCCATCGGCACCGACACCGAGGGCAAGCCGGTCTTCCTGCAGGACATCTGGCCGACCGAGGCCGAGGTCAACGACGTCGTGGCGAACGCCATCGGCGAGGACATGTTCAACAAGTCCTACCGGGACGTCTTCGCGGGTGACGCGCAGTGGCAGGCGCTGCCGATCCCGACCGGCAACACGTTCGAGTGGGACAGCGAGTCCACCTACGTCCGCAAGCCCCCGTACTTCGACGGCATGACGATGGAGACCACCCCGGTCACCGATGTCACCGGCGCCCGGGTGCTGGCCCGGCTGGGCGACTCGGTCACCACCGACCACATCTCCCCGGCCGGTGCGATCAAGGCCGACACCCCGGCCGGCAAGTACCTGACCGAGCACAAGGTCGAGCGCCGTGACTTCAACAGCTACGGCTCGCGCCGCGGCAACCACGAAGTCATGATCCGCGGCACCTTCGCCAACATCCGGCTGCGCAACCAGATCGCCCCGGGGACCGAGGGCGGCTTCACCCGCGACTTCACCGTCGAGGGCGGCCCGGTGTCGTTCATCTACGACGCCTCGCAGAACTACCAGGCCGCCGGCATCCCGCTGGTCATCCTGGCGGGCAAGGAGTACGGCTCGGGCTCGTCCCGCGACTGGGCCGCCAAGGGCACCGCGCTGCTCGGCGTCAAGGCCGTCATCGCCGAGTCCTACGAGCGCATCCACCGCTCGAACCTGATCGGCATGGGCGTCCTGCCGCTGCAGTACCCGGAGGGCGTCACGGCGGCCTCCCTGGGTCTCACCGGCGAGGAGACCTTCTCCTTCACCGGCGTGACCGCGCTGAACGACGGCGGGATCCCGGAGACGGTGAAGGTGACGGCCGGCGACGTGGAATTCGACGCCAAGCTGCGCATCGACACCCCCGGCGAGGCGGACTACTACCGCAACGGCGGCATCCTGCAGTACGTACTGCGCTCGCTGATCACCAAGTAGGCCCGGCCCGACACGGGCCAGGACGGCCCGCCACGGCCGTCCGGACGGACCGCATCCCTCACCCGGGGGTGCGGTCCGTCCGCATTTGTCCTTCAAGAACTGAACGCATGAGGGTGATCAATGGTAGATAAGTGAAGGCAAATGCCTACTGTTCGAGGTGGTTCCAGTAACGGAGTCTGCCCCTCCGCGTTTCGGCCAGGTCTCAACTCGGGAAAGCTTCACGGCCAAACGGGCTTTCGATCTTGCCCTCTCAACGAGAAGTGGACTATACCTGTCGCGTCCAGGGAAGCCCGCGAACGCGGGCCGGGCGGGGGGATCGACGGGCCGAAAACGCCCGCTCGTGGCAGGACCACCCCTCCGGTGGATGGCAGCATCACTGAAGCTTCATCTGTTCGCGGGCGCCGGCGGATTCCGCTGCACCGCATGAGTCCTGTAGAGGGCGAGGACTTGAGCATGGGATCCGAACTGAACCGCCGGGATCTGGTCAAGCGCGCGATGGCCGTTGGCCTGGTCGCCGTACCGTCGGCATCTTTCCTCACCGCGTGTGCCTCCGACAGCGGTGACAAGACCGACAAGCCCAAGGAAACGGGCACGGTGTCCGCCAAGAACCCGCTCGGTGTCAAGGAGGGCGCGCCTCTCGAGGCGTTCATCTTCAAGGGCGGCTTCGGCGACGACTACGTCAAGAACGCCGAGACGGCTTACAACACCACGTACAAGACGACGGTCAAGCACACGGGTACCCAGGCCCTGGGACCGAAGCTGCAGCCGCGCTTCGCCGGCGGCAGCCCGCCGGACGTCATGGACAACTCGGGTGCCGACAACCTGGACACGGCGGCGCTCGCCAAGCAGGGCAAGCTCGTCGACCTCACCCCGCTGCTCGACGCCGCGTCCTTCGACGACCCGGCCAAGAAGGTCCGCGACACCCTGATCGCCGGCACCATCGAGCAGGGCCAGTACGGCGGCAAGGAGGTGTACGCGCTCAACTACGCGTTCACCGTCTACGGCACCTGGTACTCCAACAAGCTCTTCCAGGCGAAGGGCTGGACGTACCCGCAGACCTTCACGGAGCAGCTGGCGCTCTGCGAGAAGATCAAGGCCGCGGGCATCGCGCCGTACACGTACCCGGGTAAGTACCCGTACTACGTGCACTTCGACATCTTCGCCCAGATCGCCAAGGCCGGCGGCGTCGAGGGCATCAACGCCATCGACAACCTGGAGCCGAAGGCGTTCCAGACCGACGCGGTCAAGGGTGTCATCGCGTACTACGAGGAGCTGGCCGCCAAGGGCTACATCCTCCAGGGTTCCGAGGGCAAGACCCACATCCAGGCGCAGACCGACTGGACGAAGGGCAAGGCCGCCTTCATCCCGAACGGTTCCTGGGTGGAGAACGAGGCAGCGCCCACCATGCCGAAGGACTTCGACCTGGCGGTCGGCGCGATCCAGGGCGGCGCCAGCGACAAGCTCCCGTTCGGTGCCATCCGCGCCGCGGCCGGCGAGCCCTTCATCGTCGCCAAGGACGGCAAGAACCCGGCCGGCGGCATGGAACTGCTCCGCATCATGCTGAGCAAGGCCCAGGCCAAGGCGTTCACCGAGTCCCTGAAGTCCCTGACCGCCGTCGCGGGCGCCGAGGAGGGCCTGACCCTCACCCCGGGTCTCGCCTCCGCGAGCAAGGGCCTCAAGGCCGCCGCCGCCAACGTGGTGAACCCGCGTCTCGGCGACTGGTACAAGAAGCTGAACGAAGAGACCATCGGAAACCTCACGCTCGACCTGCTCTCCGGCAAGATCAAGGCCGCGGAGTGGATCACCAAGGCGCAGGCGGCCTCGGACGCGACCGCGAAGGACTCCTCCGTCCCGAAGTTCAAGCACGCCTGACGCTGCTTCACTTGTACTGACTGAGACGAGAGCGACCGGCGACATGCGACATGGCAAGTACCGGTTCATCATCGGCTTTCTGGCAATCCCCTTGGCGTTGTACGGGGTCCTCGTGATCTCGCCCTTCGTCCAGGACTTCCAGATCTCGATGACGGACTGGAGCGGAATCTCATCCGACAAGAAATTCATCGGGCTCGACAACTACCAGAAGCTCATTCACAACGACCTCTTCTGGAAGTCGTTGTCGCACAACATCATCATGCTGCTGGTGGTGCCGCTGGTGACTCTGTCGCTCGGTCTGTTCTTCGCCTTCATGCTCAACGTCGGAGGCCGCCGCAGAGGAAGTGCTGCGGGGGTCTCCGGCGTGCGGGGATCGTCCATCTACAAGGTGGTCTTCTTCTTCCCGCAGGTGCTGTCCGTCACGATCATCGCTGTGCTCTGGCAGCAGATCTACAACCCGGACAACAAGGAAGGCCTGCTCAACGCCCTGCTGGGGAACCTGGGCCTGGCCTCCCTCCAGCACGCGTGGCTGGGCGACAAGTCCACCGCACTGGCCTGCATCATGGTCGTCATGATCTGGGCGAACGTCGGCTTCTACGTCGTGCTGTTCTCCGCCGGGATGGCCTCCATCCCGACCGAGATCTACGAGGCGGCGCGGCTGGACGGCGCCGAGCGCGGCACGACGTTCTTCCGGATCACCCTGCCGCTGCTGCGGGACACGGTTGCCACCGGCTGGGTGTACATGGGCATCATGGCCATGGACGGATTCGCGTTCGTGCAGCTGATGTCGGTGAACAACGGCGGGCCCGACGAATCGACCGACGTGCTGCCCCTGCTGCTGTACAAGACGGCTTTCCGGGACAACAGCCAGTTCGGTTACGCGGCCTCGATGGGTGTCGCGATGCTGATCGTGACGCTGATCTTCGCCGTTCTCAGCATGCGGCTGTCGCGCCGCGACCGTATCGAGTTCTAGGGGTGGCGCGATGACGACGAACGCAGTTTCTGTGGAGAATCAGAAGTCGGCGGCCCCGACCGCCAAAAAGACCACCAAACGCAACTGGCGGCGCAGTGAGGGAGGCGTGCTCAACGTCTTCTCCCACGGCTTCCTCCTGGTGTGGGCGCTCATGGTCGGGGTGCCGATGCTCTGGGTGCTCTGGAGTTCGCTCAAGACCTCGGGCGACATCGTGGGCAGCCCCTGGTCGCTCCCGACGCACCTGCACTTCGACAACTGGACCCGGGCCTGGAACAAGGCCAACATCGGCCAGTACTTCATCAACACGGCGATCGTGGTCGGCTTCTCGACCACCGGCACGATGATCCTGGGCTCGATGGCCGCCTACGTCCTGGCGCGCTTCGAGTTCTTCGGGAACCGGTTCATCTACTACCTCTTCGTCGGGGGCATGGCCTTCCCCGTCGTGATGGTGCTGGTCCCGCTCTTCTTCGTCACGAAGAACCTGGGCCTGTTGAACACGTTCCCCGGACTGATCCTGGTCTACATCGCGTACTCGCTGCCCTTCACCGTGTTCTTCATGACGTCGTTCTTCCGGACGCTGCCGACCTCGATCGCGGAGGCGGCACTGGTCGACGGGTCCTCGCACACGAGGACCTTCTTCCAGATCATGCTGCCGATGTCGAAGCCGGGCCTCATCAGCATCGGTGTCTTCAACATCCTGGGCCAGTGGAATCAGTACCTGCTGCCGATCGTCCTCAACCAGGGCGACTCCAAGAACTACCTGCTGACGCAGGGGCTGGCGGACCTGGCGACGCAGCAGGGGTACGCGGGCGACTGGGCGGCGCTCTTCGCCGGCCTCGCCATCGCGATGCTCCCGGTGCTCGCCGTCTACATCGTCTTCCAGAAGCAGATCCAGGCCGGCCTCACCGCCGGTGCGATCAAGTAGTCGGGCACGGGTAGCCGCGGTACGGACGGGGGCGGCGTGAGCGCTCTGCCGCGCGTCACCCTCAACACCGGCACTGCGATGCCACAGCTCGGTCTGGGCGTCGGTCATCTGACCGACGCCCAGGCCGCTGTCGCGGTGTCGACGGCACTGGAGTGCGGCTACCGCGGTATCGACACCGCCGCGGTGTACGCCAACGAGCGCGGCACCGGCCGGGCGCTCGCCGCCTCGGGGCTGCCCCGCGCGGACCTCTTCGTCACCACCAAGCTGTGGAACGCCGACCAGGGCCACGACCGGACGCTGCGCGCCTTCGACGCCTCACTGACCGCGCTCGGCCTGGAGTACGTCGACCTCTACCTGATCCACTGGCCCCAGCCGGACCGCGAGCTGTACCCGGAGAGCTGGCGGGCGCTGGAACGGATCCACGCCGAAGGGCGCGCCCGCGCCATCGGTGTCTCCAACTTCTGTATCCCGCACCTCGAACGGCTGGTGGCCGGATCCGGCATCGTCCCGGCCGTCAACCAGATCGAACTGCACCCCTGGTACCAGCGGCCCGCCCTGCGGGCCCACCACCGCGCGCGGGGCATCGCCACCGAGGCGTACAGCCCACTGGGCCAGGGCGACGTGCTCACGCTGCCGGTGCTCACCGGCATCGCGGGGCGGTACGGGGTGACCGCCGCCCAGGTCGTCCTGCGGTGGAATCTGCAGCTCGGCCACATCGCGATCCCCCGCTCGGCCGACCCGGCCAGGATCCGGCGGAACGCGGACCTGCTCGGCTTCGCCCTGGACGACGCGGACCTGGCGGCTATCGCCGGCCTGGACGCGGGGCGCCGCCTGGGTCCCGATCTGAACGGCGTCGGGTAACGGTTCTAGACCGTTGCGTGGTGCGCCCGGTCCCTGATCTGCTCCAGCAGCGCCGCCTGGCCCACCAGCGACTCCCCGTACGCGTCGAAGGGCGCGCCCGTCAGCACCCGGTGGGCGAACGCCCGGGCTCCGTTGGCGTACTGGTCGTCGGCCGGCAGAACCAGATCCTCCACCGAGTCCTGCCGCTCCCAGCGCACCGAGGGCAGCAGATCGGGGGGCGGGGTGAAGGCCCGGTCCACGCTGATCCGGCCCTCGGAGCCCCACAGGGCATAGGTGGTGCGGTAGGAGGAGTCGAAGCCGAAGGAGAGCTCCGCCGAGACACCCGAGGGCGTGTGGAACAGGGCGCTGCCGCCCACGTCCACGCCCGTGCGCCCGTCGATCCGCAGGTGGGAGCCGGCCAGGGTGAGATCCGGGCCGAGGAAGTACGTTGCCGCGCGGACGGTGTAGGCGCCCACGTCCAGCAGGGCGCCGCCGCCGAGCTCAGGGCTGTTGCGGATGTCGCCGGCGGGGCGCGGCGGGACGCCGAAGGCGGCGCTGAAGACCCGCGGCGCACCGATCGCGCCGGCGTCGATCCGCTCGCGCACGGCCGGGTGCTGGGAGTGGTGGAGGAAGAGGAAGTTCTCCATCAGCCACAGACCGTGGTCCCGCGCCGCGGCCACCAGTTCCCCGGCCTCCTCGGCCCCCGTCGTCAGGGACTTCTCGGCCAGTACGTGCTTGCCGGCGTCCAGCGCCCGCATCGCCCACCGGTGGTGCAGGCCGGTCGGCAGGACCACGTACACGGCGTCGACGTCCTCCCGCTCCAGCAGCGCCTCGTACCCGGTGACGGGCTCGCCGCCGAACCGGTCCGCGAAGCGTGCCGCCTTCGCGGGGTCACGGCTGGCCAGTGCCGTGATCCGGAGCTCCGGGACGGTGGCGATCGCGGGCAGCATCTTGCGCCAGGCGAAGTCGGCGCAGCCCAGCACCCCGAGCCGCAGGACGCCGGAGGCCGGTTCGGGCTCGCTCATCGGGGTTCCCCTTCACACCTTTACCGGTGCGCGTCGCCGGTCACAGGCTTCGCGCGCAGGCGAGCAGGGTGCGCGCCTCCACGTTCAGATAATGGCCGTGACCCACCAGTTCCATCAGCTGGGACACGGTCGTCCAGCAGAAGTCCTCCGGCACCCGGACCGGCACCTCGTCCCCGACCTCGATCAGCCGGTAGCGGGTCCTGGCGTGGTAAAAACGGCCGCCCTCCTCGGACAGCACCGTGTCGAAGCGCACCTGGTCCTTCGAGGCCCCGTTCACCACGTCGAGGAACGGCGGCGCTCCGCCCGGGCCGCCGGCCGCCGCGTCGGGGAGCTGCACGGTGGGCGCGATCTCGACCCGGTCCAGCAGCCCCGGCTCGTGCCCGGCGCGCGCGAGCAGATGCGGTACGCCGTCGATCCGGCGGACGAGGAACGCGGCGAGTCCCAGGCCGCGGGGGGCGAGCAGCGGCTGCGTCCAGCCGGGCACCTCCCGGTTCCCCGCCTGCACCCGTACCGCGATGACGTCGAAACGGTCCCCGTCCTCGTCCGCTATCCGCCGCGCGGACCGGGTCCAGCCCGGCACACCGGCCAGCGGCACCAGCCGCGCGGACCAGTCGCAGCGGGTCTTGGCCTCGGTGAACCAGCTGAGGACGTGGCTCATGGAGTGGTGCGCCCCGGGAGAACCGGGGCCCGGTGGGAAGGGCAGTGAGGCGATCACCGAGCGGCTGTCCATGTTGACGAGGTCGTCGATCCGCAGCATCCGCCGCAGGTCGTCCCAGGCGATCCACTGGTGGTCCTCGTGCGGCGGAACGTCCTCGGTCACCCGCACCACCATGTTGCGGTTGCGCTTCTGCCAGAACCAGGTGCCCTGCTCGGACTGCAGGGTGTCCACCAGGACCTGCCCGCGGCCGGGGCCGCGGAAGTGGTCGAGGTAGCGGGTCGGCTGGCCGCCGTGCACCCGGGTGTAGTTGCTGCGGGTGGCCTGCACGGTGGGGGAGAGCTGCAGGGTGTTGATGTTGCCGGGTTCCATCTTCGCCTGCATCAGACAGTGCGGGACCCCGTCGAAGTCCTTCACGAGGATGCCGAGGACGCCGAACTCCGGCTGGTGGATCACCGGCTGGGTCCAGGTCCCGCGGCCGTCCCCGTCGGTCACCCGCAGCCCTTCCACCGAGAAGAACTTCCCGCTCCCGTGGACCAGGTTCCCGGTCGGCTCGTCGAAGGACCAGCCCTCCATCTCGTCGAACGGGATCCGGGTGACGTCGAACCAGCCCGCCCTGGCGCGCTTGGCCCACCACTCCTGGAACGGTTCGGGAACCCCCTCCCAGCTCATCGCCCGGGCACCGGGACGAAGTACGGGCTGAACGTCTCGTGCAGGTGGATGCGGCTGCCGTCGGAGCAGTTGATGATGTACTCCTTGAACGCGCAGGGCGTACCGGCCCCGCCCGGGGGCCAGCTCGCCAGCCCGTTGTCGAGGATGACGCGGTGCTGCATGGAGTTGCGGGCGCGCAGTTCACGGCCCAGCGGCGTGGAGTCCTGGGTGTCCGCGAGCCACGGCACGGCCGCCCCGTCGAAGGCGACACGGTTGCTGCTGACGACCTCCCCGGCGGGGGTGAGCAGCGCGGACCTGCGGAGCACCGGCTTCGCGTGCGACGACAGCCCCAGCTCGTCGCGGATCCGGCGGTCCAGGGAGCCGGCGTCCACCGGAAGCTGGGAGTCGACGCGGACGGTGAGCCGGCAGGCGATCAGCGACTCCAGCAGGATCGTGGTCGATCCCTCGCTCTCCAGCAGCATGCGGGTCTGCGGGGGCAGTTCCATGAACGTGTCGCGTGAGGTGCGGTGGATACCGGGAGCGGAGTTCTCCATGGCTAGCTCGGTTCCGGGCCCTTGAGCGGCTTGCCCATCGCCGACCGGGGGATCTCGTCCAGGAAGCTGACCCGCCGCGGCATCTGGTGCGGGGCCAGCCGGGACTGGCACCACGCGAGCAGCTCCGCGACGGTGAGGCCGGAGCTGGTGACGATGCGGGCGGCCGGCACCTGGCCGCGTACGTCGTCGGGGGCCGCGACGACCTGGACGTCGGTCACCGCCGGGTGCCGGGCCAGTACCCGTTCGATCTCCGCCGGGCTGACCTTCTTGCCCGCGACGTTGATGATGTTCTTCAGCCGGCCGTTGATCCGGATGCCGCCGTCCTCGATGCGGGCCAGATCGCCGGTGCGGTACCAGTCGCCGTCGAAGTCGAGCGGGAGCAGCCCGTCGGTGCCGGTGTAGCCGGCCGCCAACGCGTCGGTCCGCAGCTGCAGTTCACCGCCGCCGGACACGCCGTCCACCGGGACCAGCCGGGGGACGACGCCGGGGAACGGTGTGCCGACCTCGCCCGGCAACTGCTCCCCGGTGCTGAGCGCCGCGGAGAGCGCCCCGGTTTCCGAGGACCCGTACGCGTTGTAGAGGGCGAAGTCGTACCGCCCGGTGATGGCGCCGGCCGCCGCCGGGGGCAGCGGGGCGCCCGAGGAGACCGCCATCCGCAGCTCCCCGAAGTCCAGCGGTGCGGCGGTACCCGCCAGCAGCTGGAACTGGAACGGCAGCCCGACCAGCGTCCGCGCCCCGTGTTCGCGCACCGCGCGGGCCAGTTGGGACGGTATGGACCGCGAGGGGACGTGCCGGATCGGGGTGCCGTGCAGCAGGGGCGCGGCGATGCCGTAGGCGAAGCCGTAGCAGTGGAAGGCAAGGGTGCTGACGACGCCCGGCAGGCCCTGCGCGTATCCCATGAACGCCGCGATCCGGTGCGCGTCCGTGAGGACGGTGGCGGCCGGCCGGACGACGCCGGTGGGCGTTCCGGTGGATCCCGAGGTGAGGAAGATCTGGGAGCGGGCCGGGATGCCGGCCAGGCTGTGGGTGGCGGCCCGGGTGTGCGTCCACAGCTCGACGCCGCCGTCGGTGGTCCGCACGGCGGGCGGTTCCGACGGCTCCGGGAGCGTCGCGCTGTCCCGGACGACGAGCCCGCCGAAGTCGGTGGGCGCGCCGGGATCGCTGTGGAGGACGGTCAGTTGGGCCAGGTCCGCGGCGAGGGTGACGACCGCGCGGACGGCCGCGTCGGCGACGTCCACCACCACCGGTAGTCCCGTGGCGGGGTGCCGCCCGAGGTGTCCGGCGAAGACTTCCGCCGAGGTGATCAACTCACGGTAGGTCCATGCCCGCTTGCCGGAGATGAGGGCGACGTCGTCGCTCCGTCCCGCCCCGTCCCGAACTGCCGCGAAGAATCCGGCGTCCGCCACTGCTCCTCCTGGATATCCGGTCAAGAGCCGGTCAGCGGTGGGTGAGGACGAAGTCGGCCATCCTGCCGACCGACTGGAAGTTCTCCACGTCCAGGTCCTCGTCCGGGATGGTGATGTCGAACTCCGACTCCAGCCACACCAGCGTCTCCAGGATTCCCAGGGAGTCGAATCCGGCGAACTGCCGCAGATCGTCCGTCTCCTGGAGCGCGGCACCGCGCGCTTCCGGCAGGGTTTCCGCGAGGCGGCCGACGAGCGCCGCCACGACTGTCTCCCGAGAAATCATCGTCCCTCTCCCACGCCATGGCAGGATCGCCCCGTACTCAGCCGGTAAGTTGTCTAGACCGGTTGAGGGCGCGAGCCTAACAGCGGGCCCAGTGGGGGCGAAAGGGCTTTCCTTGAAGAGCGCTTGGGCTTCCGGGGAGGAGCGCTTGGACTTTTGACGCGGTCCCCGAACGGCCTCCCGGACGGCTCCCGAGCGCCGGGGATCACTTCGTGACATCGGCAAAACCGCCGCGTACTGTGTGGCCCGGCTGCGGCCGGGGCCGGGGGAGCGGCCGTGGTGAACGCTTCGACGGGGGAGGGCTGGTGGAGGTTTCGAGGGCGGCGGACCGGAGCGGGCACGAGGCCGGCGGCGGTGCCGCCGAGCGTGCCGGAGTACGGCCGGAGGAACGGGTGGGCGTGCTGACCGACGCGGTCGGCGCGTTCGACCGGCGGACCGCGCGGCTGGCGCGACTGGTCGCCGCGACAGGATCCAGACCGGCCGGCAGTCTCGGCCGCCTCGACGAGATCGGCTGGCAGGTCGCGGGCATCCTGCGGACGCACCGCGTCCGGCCGCTGCCGGTCGTGGTCTCGGTGCTGGCGGGCGACCACGGGGTGGCCGAGCACGGAGTCTCCGCGCACCGGCCGGAGGCCACCGCCCGGCTCTTCGCGGAGATCGTCGCGGGACAGGCACCCGTCTGCGCGCTCGCCGCCCGGGTGGGCGGCCGGGTGGAGGCCGCGGACCTGGGGCTGCGCACCGACACCGGGGACCACCGCTACAAGATCGGATACGGCACGGCGGACATCACCCGCGCCGACGCGATGACCTTCGGACAGGCGCTGGACGCGATCGAGGCCGGCGCCCGGTTCGCCCACGAGGTCTTCCCCGCCGGGAGCATGGCCGCCTGCGGTGAGATCGGCGTCGGCAACACGACGTCGGCCGCGGCGCTGGCCGCCCGGCTGCTCGGGGCCGACCCGCGGGACCTCGCGGGCAGGGGCTCCGGCGTCGGCGAGGAGACCGTCCGGCTCAAGACGCGGCTGGTGGAACAGGCGCTGGAGCGCACGTCCGGGCCCGACGGCGATCCGGTCCACGGAGGGGATCCGGTCCGGCAGCTCGCCGCGCTCGGCGGTTACGAGCTGTGCGGCAACGTCGGCGTGATCCTGGCCGCCGCCGCCCGCGGCTGCCTGGTGGTGCTCGACGGCTGTATGACGGCGGTGTCCGCGCTCATCGCCTGCCGGCTGTGCCCGCAGGTCCGCGAGTACCTGGTGGCCTCCCATGTCTCCACCGAACCCGCCCACCGGATGCTGCTGGACGAGATGGGGCTGAAGCCGGTGCTCGACCTGGAGATGCGGCTCGGCATGGGATCGGGCGCCGCGCTCGCGGCCGGCCCGGTCAACGCGCTGCTCGCGGTGACCGAACTGGCCGCCGCATCCGGCCCTCCACCTGCGGCTTCTCCTCCATCGACCGAGCAGTCCCGCAACGCGACGGCGCAGTCCCCCGACCCTTCAGGAAGCGAACGCATATGACGGTGCGGGGCGTCATCCTCGATCTCGACGGAACGCTGGTGGAGTCCCGGGGCGTGCATGTGCGCTGTCTGCGCGCGGCGTGCCAGGACCTCGGGCTGCCGCGGCCGAGCGCGGCCCTCATCGCGACCCGGTCGGCCGCGACCGATCGGGCGACGCTCGTCCGGCTGGTCGGTGAGCCGCTCGCCGAGCGGGCGATGGCGGCCTACAACGCGCACTTCCCGCTCGCGCTCGCGGAGGCACCCGCCCCGCCCCGGCCGGGCGCCGCCGAGGCGATCGAGGAGCTGACCGCGCTGGGCCTCGCCCTCGGAGTGTGCACCGGCCGTTCCCGGGCCGCCGCGGCCCTGCTGCTCACCGCCGCGGGCCTCGACATCCCGCTGCTGGTCGCCCGCGAGGACGTCGACGAGCCCAAGCCGGCCCCGGAGGGTCTGCGCCGGGCCCGGGGACTGCTGGGACTCTCCGCGGCCGAGGTGGTCTTCGCCGGGGACACCGCGCACGACGTCCGGCAGGGGGAGGCGGCGGGCATCACCACCTATCTGGTGGGGGGCGCCCCGGGCGCCGCACTGGCGTCGCTCGCCGGACTGCCCGCCCTGCTGACCGCCTCTCTCCTGCCGGCCGCCGGGAGCGAAGGGTGACCGACACGCGGACGGCTCAGCTGGACCTCGCGGGACTGCGCTCCGCCCAGGCACCCCTGACGTGGGGGCAACGGGTGATCTACGAGGCGGTGCGGAGCAGGACCGAGGCGCACGCCTACGACTACAACATCAAGTACTTCGTGGAGCTGGACGGCACCTTCGCCACCGAGGACGTGCTGGCCGCCCTGCGGCAGGTGGTGGCCGCGTACGAGAGCCTGCGCACCGTCTACCTCCCGGGAACGGACGCTGAGCCGCCCCGGCAGTCGGTCCAGGGGGAGGGGCGGCTGCCCGTCCGGATCGAACCCATGGCGGCCGGCGCCGATCCCGAGGCCGAGACCGTCCGGCTGCACACCCGGATGGCGGAGTCCGGCTTCGACCTCTCACACGAATGGGGGATCCGGGTCACGCTGCTGCTGGCGCCCGGGGGAGCGCCGCTCCGCGTCCTTCTCTATCTCTCCCATGTGGCGCTGGACGGCTGGGCGCTGCGGATCCTGGAACAGGATCTGCGGGACCGGCTGGCGGGCCGGCCCGCCGCCGATGCGGCCGGGCCGCGGCACACCCAGCCGCTGGATCTGGCGGAGCAGGAGCAGTCCGAGCGGGGCCGGGCGATGAACCGCCGGTCGGGCGCCTATGTGCGCAAGGTCCTCGACGGCGCCCCGCAGTCGATGTTCGCGGGGGCGTCGGGCGATCCCGGGGCCGCGCACGGCGAGCTGCGCTCCGCCCCGATGGACGCCGCCGCCCGGACGATCGCCCTGCGCTGCCAGGTGAGCACGGCGACCGTGCACCTCGCGGCGTTCGCGGCGCTCCTCGCGCGCCGCAACGGCACCACCCGCTGCGCGCTGAAGACGATCTTCGCCAACCGGGTCGGCGCGGACCGGCAGGGCATGGTCGCCCCGCTCGCCTCCGATGTCGTGCTCTGCCCCGATGTCTCCGGGCCCGCGTTCGACGACGTCGTCCGCGCCACCCACAAGGACACGCTGCGCGGGTACGCCAGGGCCCAGTACGACCCGGCGGATCTCGACGGGCTGATCGCGGCGGCGGGCCAGGCCCGGGGGCAGCGGCTGGACCTGTCCGTCCTGCACAACGACACCACTCTGCTGTTCGGCGAGCCGGAACAGCGGACCCGGACACCGGAGGACACGGCGGAGGAGGGTGCGGACGACCGGTCCTTCTCCTGGGCGGCGCCGTTCGCCCTGCCCGCCCTGAAGCTCTACTACAACGTGAGCTCCGAGCCGGAGGGCCCGCGCACCGTGCACCGACTGGTCGCGGACACCGCGTACCTGCCCCGGGACGACGTCCGTGGGCTGCTCCTGGACATGGAGACGCTGCTGACCGAGTCCGCCCGCCACCCCGGGGCACCGATGGCGGAGCCGCCGGACGGCTTTCTGGTCCGGCCACTGGCCCGGGGCGACGACTGGCTGCTGACCGACGCCTCCTGGGCCGATCTCGGTGCCATGCGCCGGGCCCTGCTCGGCCTGGAAGCGGTGGCCGACGCCGAACTGCTCGTCGACCGGGACGCCGCCGGGGTGCCCCGGGTGACGGCGCGGGTGGTCCCGCCCGCAAGGGGCGACGGCGGCCGGCCCGTCACCGTCGCGGAGGTGCGGCGCGCGTACGAAGCGGCGCTCTCCGTCCTGCCCGATGTCGTTCTCCCGCACTATTACCTTGTCGAAAGGCCCCAGTTCCGTGTCGCGTCCCACTGACCGACCGACGGTCGGCGTCATCGTCCCCGCCATGAACTCCTCGGACTTCATCGACCAGGCCCTGGGGTCGGTGGCCATGCAGACCCGGCCCGTCGACCAGATCGTCGTCGTGGACGACTGCTCCGACGACGACACCGTGCGGCGCGTGGAGCGCTGGAGCGAGGTGCTGCCGCTGACACTGGTCCGCAACACCCGCCGCCTCGGTGTCTGGGGTGCCCGGGGGACCGGGATCGAGCGGCTCGGCACCGACCTGGTGTGCCAGCTCGACGGCGACGACGCCTTCCTTCCGCACCACGTCGAGGCGATGTGCGACGCCTACGAGGCCAGCCCGGGGCTGATCAGCCCCCGCCCGCTGACCTGGACCGGCACCGGGCCGTTCGTCCCCGGCACGTACACCAAGGGCCGGCTGCCGCTCCCCGGCGATCAGCTCGTCCAGCTGCTCGCGCAGAACTACGTCGTGGTCGGCGCGCTGTACAGCCGGGCGCTGTACGACAAGGTCGGCGGCTTCCGGAAGATCGCCTACGGCGAGGAGTGGGACCTGTGGCTGCGGCTGGTCGCCGCGGGCGCGGTCGTCAGCAAGCCGGCGGACCCTTCGTACGTCTACCGCGTCCGTGCCTCCAGCTACGCGGGCGGCTTCGCGCGGAACACGGCGGAGACCGAGGTGCTCGGCCGCTTCCTGGCCGAGACCCGGGACCCGCGGCTGCGCCGGGCGGTCAAGATCGCCCTGCTCCAGCGGACCGGCACGGACGGGCTGCCGGAGGCGCACGATCCGCTCGCGGCGCCCGGGGTGGACGCGGCGGTGCTCGCCCGGGCGGGCATCGGGCGCGATCACCTTGTGTACGTGCGGCGGGATCCGGATCTCGGCTGGGTGCTCGCCGGCCGGGACGAATCGACGGGCGGTCCTGCGACGGCGGTGATCGCGGACGACGGCCGGCTCGTGCTGCGGATGACCGGTGGGGAGAACGACTACGAGGTCACCTTCGTCGAGGACGAGCTGCTGCGCCGCGACACGTCTTCCCTCCGTGACGTCCTGAGGCGCTGAGAGGGTACGGGCGACCTATGACGCATCGGGCTTTCCGTCGCAGAATGGTCTCAGCCCTTGACGGGACATGACCCTAAAGGCTCAGCTTAGGGTTCACATGTTGTAGACGACGGGGTCTCACTGGTGCGGCCTCGTCCGTTCGGGCGGCGGTTTGTACCGCCTGCCGAGGCAGGAGTGGATGGTCGTGGAGACTCCGGGATCGCAGTCATCGCTGCACCGGGCCAACCTAGAGCGTGTGGTCCGCGCCGTACGGCTGGCAGGCTCGCTCACCCAGGCGGAGATCGCCCGGAGTACCGGGCTGTCCGCCGCCACGGTCTCCAATATCGTCCGGGAGCTGCGGGACAACGGAACGGTGCAGGTCACGCCTACCTCCTCCGGAGGAAGACGGGCCCGCAGCGTTGCGCTGTCCGGCGATGTCGGCATCGTCGTGGGCGTCGACTTCGGACACTCGCACCTGCGGGTGGCGGTGGGGAACCTGGCGCACCAGGTGCTGGCCGAGCAGTCCGAGCCGATCGACGTGGACGCCTCCGCGTCGCAGGGCTTCGACCGGGCCGAGCAGCTGGTCGCCCAGCTGATCGAGTCGACCGGCATAGGCGTGGACAAGGTGCTCGGGGTCGGCCTCGGTGTCCCCGGCCCCATAGACGTGGAGTCCGGAGCCATCGGATCGACCGCGATCCTGCCCGGCTGGAGCGGCATCAACCCACGTCAGGAGCTGTCCGACCGACTCGGCATGCCCGTGAAGGTGGACAACGACGCCAACCTGGGCGCGCTGGGCGAACTGGTCTGGGGCGGCGGCCGCGGGGTACGGGACCTGGCCTACATCAAGGTCGCCAGCGGCGTCGGCGCGGGCCTGGTGATAGACGGCCGCATCTACCGCGGCCCGGGCGGCACGGCGGGCGAGATAGGGCACATCACGCTGGACGAGTCGGGCCCGGTGTGCCGCTGCGGCAACCGCGGCTGCCTGGAGACCTTCACCGCCGCGCGCTACACCCTGGAGCTGCTGCGCAGCAGCCACGGCGCCGATCTCACGGTGCCGCGGATGGTCCAGTACGCCCGGGAGGGCGATCCGGGCTGCCGCCGGGTGATCGCGGACGTGGGGCGGCACATCGGCATGGGCGTGGCCAGTCTCTGCAACCTCCTCAACCCCAGCAGGGTCGTCCTCGGGGGCGATCTCGCGGAGGCCGGCGAGCTGGTGCTGGCGCCGATCCGCGAGTCGGTGGCGCGCTACGCCATTCCGAGCGCGGCCCGGCAGCTGTCGATCGTCCCCGGCGGGCTCGGCGCACGCGCGGAAGTACTCGGAGCGCTCGCTCTGGTACTGAGCGAAATGGGTGATTCGACCCTTCTTGATGGAAATGCTCCGGCGGCGGTTCTGGCCCTTTCAGCGCAACGACCTGCATAACCCTGGGTTCACACAGCTAACGAAACGCGCCGTTGCCATCTCGTTAAGTGTTTACTTATTGACGGCATGGCAACGGCGGAGTTGACTCACGTGAACCTCGGCCGCAGCGTTGCGGCCTCGTCAGGGAGGCAACCCAAAATGAACGCAATGATGCGTCGTGCCGTAATTGGCTCGCTTGCGGTAACGATGGCCCTGTCCGTGGCCGCGTGCGGCAAGGCCGGAGACGACAAGTCCGACAGCAGCAAGGACAAGTCGATCGGCCTGCTCCTTCCGGAGAACGCGACGACGCGCTACGAGAAGTTCGACCGCCCGCTGATCGAAGCGAAGATCAAGTCGCTCTGCTCCGACTGCAAGATCGAGTACGCGAACGCCGCCGGTGACCCGGCCAAGCAGGCGCAGCAGGTCAGCAGCATGATCACCAAGGGCGTCAAGGTCCTGATCCTCGACCCGCAGGACGCGGTCGGCATCAAGGCCTCGGTCCAGGCGGCCGTGGACAAGGGCATCAAGGTCGTGGCGTACGACCGCTTCGCCCAGGGCCCCGTCTCCGCCTACGTCTCCTACGACAACGAGAAGGTCGGCGAGCTGCAGGGCCAGGCCCTCCTCGACGCCATGGGCGCCAAGGCCACCCCGACTGCCAACGTTGTCATGATCAACGGTGACGACGCCGACCCGAACGCCGCGCAGTTCAAGGCCGGTGCCCACAAGGCGCTCGACGGCAAGGTCAAGATCGCGTACGAGCAGAGCGGTCTGTGGAAGGACACCGTCGCCAACCAGAAGGTCACGGCGGCCATCACCCAGCTCGGCGCCAAGAACATCGCCGGTGTCTACTCCGCCAACGACGGCATGGCCGGCGGTATCGCCACCGCCCTCAAGGGCGCGGGCATCAACGTCCCGCTGACCGGTCAGGACGCCGAGCTCGCCGGTGTCCAGCGGATCCTCGCGGACCAGCAGACCAGCACCGTCTACAAGGCCTTCAAGCCCGAGGCCGACGCGACCGCCGAGATCGCGGTCAAGCTGCTCAACGGCGAGGACATCAAGTCCGTCGCGGACATCACGGCGACCAGCGGCTCCGGCACCACCGTGCCCGCGAAGCTGCTCCCCGCGGTGTCGGTGACCAAGGCCAACATCAAGGACACGGTCGTCAAGGACCAGCTCTACACCGTGGCCCAGATCTGCACCGCTGACTACGCCGCCGCCTGCAAGGCCGCCGGCATTCAGTAAAACCCCGGGGCTCACAAGGCCCCCGGTCCCGTAAAAGCCTGTCCGGCGCCCCGCCCCACCATCATCCCCGCTTCGGGGTGGGGCGCCGGACGGAAACGCTTACGGGTCACGGGACTTACCCCCACGTATTCACTTTGTAATCCTGTGCTTCTTGCACGTCCTTCCGCGCCTCTCCCAGGGCGCGGCATCCCCGCCGGTCAGGCGGCGAAGGAGATGATTCACGTGTCCGCTACGCCCGTGTTGGCGTTGCGCGGAGTCTCCAAGCGATTCGGTGCGGTGCAAGCCCTCACCGATGTCGAGCTGGAGGTCCATACCGGTCAGGTCGTCGCGCTGGTCGGTGACAACGGTGCCGGCAAGTCCACTCTGGTCAAGACGATCGCCGGTGTGCACCCGATCGACGAAGGCGTCATCGAGTGGGAGGGCACGCCGGTCAGCATCGACCGGCCGCACGACGCCCAGGGCCTCGGCATCGCCACCGTCTACCAGGACCTCGCGCTCTGCGACAACCTCGATGTCGTCGGCAATCTCTACCTCGGCCGCGAACTGCGCCGCGGGCTCGCGCTCGACGAGGTGACGATGGAGCAGCGCGCCCGCGAGCTGCTCGACACCCTGTCGATCCGCATCCCGAGCGTCCGCATCCCGATCGCGAGTCTGTCCGGTGGCCAGCGACAGGTCGTCGCCATCGCCCGCGCGCTGATCGGTGACCCGAAGGTCGTCATCCTCGACGAGCCCACCGCCGCCCTCGGCGTGGAGCAGACCGCCCAGGTCCTCGACCTGGTCGAGCGGCTGCGCGAGCGTGGCCTCGCCGTCATCCTCATCAGCCACAACATGGCCGATGTGCGCGCCGTGGCGGACACGGTGTCCGTCCTGCGGCTCGGCAAGAACAACGGTGCCTTCCCGGTGAAGGACACCAGTCCCGAAGAGATCATCGCGGCGATCACCGGAGCCACGGAGAACGCCGTGACCCGTCGTCAGGCGCGCAACACGGAGGCGGCAAAGTGAGCGACCTGTCCAAGACGGTGAAGGACACGCCCCCGGCCGAAGACCCCACCGCGGCGGCGATCCCCGTCGTCGACCCGCGACTGCTGGTCCGCGAAGAGGGACTCAAGGGCTATCTGACCGAGTTCAAGCGCAAGGTGCGCGGTGGTGAGCTCGGCTCGCTGCCCGTCGTCGTCGGTCTGATCATCATCTGGTCTGTGTTCCAGTCCCAGGACAGCCTGTTCCTGAGCGCCGGCAACATGCTCAACATCAGCTACTTCATGTCCGCCACCGGCATGATCGCCATCGGCCTGGTCTTCGTGCTGCTGCTCGGTGAGATCGACCTGTCGGTCGCCTCCGTCAGTGGTCTGTCGGCCGCCGTCTTCGCCATCCTGGCGACGACACACGGTGTGAATCCCTGGCTGGCCGTCTTCCTGACCCTCCTGACCGGTATCGCCATCGGCGCGCTGCACGGTTACTTCTTCGCCAAGATCGGTGTGCCGGCCTTCGTGGTCACCCTCGCCGGCAACCTCGGCTGGAACGGCCTGATGCTGTGGCTGCTGGGCGACACCGGCAGCCTCTCGATCCAGGACAAGGGCCCGCTGCACCTGCTCGGGCAGCGCTCCTTCTTCATGAACCAGGACATCGCCGGCGCGTACCTGCTGGCGGGTCTCGGCACCGTCGCCCTGCTCGCCGGCTCGCTCATCGAGCAGCGCCGCCGCCGCCAGGCCGGGGTCCCGTACCGGCCGACCGGCGAGATCGCCGTACGTGTCGGTGCGCTGGCCGTGGTCTCCTTCGTCGCCGCGTACGTGCTGAACCAGGCGGCGGGTGTGCCCAACGCCCTGGTGATCTTCCTCGTGGCGCTCGTGCTCACCGACTTCGTCCTGCGGCGCACCTCGTACGGCCGCAAGATCTTCGCCGTCGGTGGCAGCATCGAGGCCGCCCGCCGTGCCGGTATCAACGTGGCCCTGATCCGTATCTCGGTGTTCGCCATCTCCGGCGGCTTCGCGGCGGCCGGCGGTCTGTTCCTCGCCGCGCAGACCTACACCGCGACGCTCGCCGCCGGTAGCGGCAACCTCCTGATGCTGGCCATCGCGGCCGCGGTCATCGGTGGCACCAGCCTCTTCGGCGGTCGCGGCAACACCTGGTCCGCCCTGCTCGGCATGCTCGTCATCCAGTCCATCCAGACCGGCCTCGACCTGCTGAACATGAACACCTCGCTGCAGTACATGATCACCGGCGCCGTTCTGCTCGCCGCCGTGGTCATCGACTCGGTGTCGCGCAAGACGCAGAAGGCCTCCGGCCGCGCGTAACGCTCCATCGCACACACCTCCGCATGTCGGTGGTGTGGCGGCACCGGCCCGGTGCGGGGATGATCATCCCTGCACCGGGCATTCGTGTTGCCGGGTGGTCCGCGGGTGCGCTGCGGGTGGGTCGCGGGTGACAAACGTCGCACGGGGCGCTCCACGGTGCCGCACGGGGAACATTAGACTCGACGGATCGACCAGTTCGACTGCATAGGAGGCACGGGTGGCGCTGCTGACCCGTATCAAGGGACCGCGCGACCTCGACCGGCTCAGCCAGGAGCAGCTGGTGGAGCTGGCGGGCGAGATCCGTACCTTCCTCGTCGACGCGGTCTCCAAGACCGGCGGACACCTGGGCCCCAACCTCGGTGTGGTGGAGCTGACCATCGCCCTGCACCGGGTCTTCGACTCGCCCCGGGACAAGGTGCTCTTCGACACAGGGCACCAGTCCTATGTGCACAAGCTGCTCACCGGACGGCAGGACTTCACCCGGCTCAAGAGCAAGGGCGGCCTCTCCGGCTACCCCTCGCGCGCCGAGTCCGAGCACGACGTCATCGAGAACAGCCACGCCTCGACGGTCCTCGGCTGGGCCGACGGCCTCGCCAAGGCCAACGAGGTGCTCGGCAAGCAGGACCACGTGGTGGCCGTCATCGGTGACGGCGCGCTGACCGGCGGTATGGCCTGGGAGGCGCTGAACAACATCGCCGCCGCCCGGGACCGGCCGCTCGTCATCGTCGTCAACGACAACGAGCGCAGCTACGCCCCGACGATCGGCGGGCTCGCCGACCACCTGGCGACGCTGCGCACCACCGACGGCTACGAGCGCTTCCTGTCCCGCACCAAGGACCTGCTGGAGCGCACCCCGCTCATCGGACAGCCGCTCTACGAGACGCTGCACGGCGCCAAGAAGGGCCTCAAGGACTTCATCGCCCCGCAGGGCATGTTCGAGGACCTGGGCCTGAAGTACGTCGGCCCGATCGACGGCCATGACGTGGACGCGCTGGAGTCGGCGCTGCAGCGCGCCAAGCGCTTCGGCGGCCCCGTCATCGTGCACTGCCTCACCGAGAAGGGCCGCGGCTACCGCCCGGCCGAGCAGGACGAGGCGGACCGCTTCCACGGCATCGGCCCCATCCACCCGGACACCGGCCTGCCGATCGCCGCCTCCGGCGCCGACTGGACCTCGGTCTTCGGCGAGGAGATGGTCAAGCTCGGCAGGGAGCGCGAGGACATCGTCGCGATCACCGCCGCGATGCTGCAGCCGGTCGGCCTGGACAAGTTCGCGAAGGTCTTCCCGAACCGGGTCTACGACGTCGGCATCGCCGAGCAGCACGCCGCCGTCTCGGCCGCGGGCCTGGCCACCGGCGGCCTGCACCCGGTCTTCGCCGTGTACGCGACGTTCCTGAACCGCGCCTTCGACCAGGTGCTGATGGATGTGGCGCTGCACAAGTGCGGTGTCACCTTCGTGCTGGACCGGGCCGGTGTCACCGGCACCGACGGCGCCTCGCACAACGGCATGTGGGACATGTCGATCCTCCAGGTCGTACCCGGTCTGCGGATCGCCGCGCCGCGCGACGCCGACCAGGTCCGCGCCCAGCTGCGCGAGGCCGTCGAGGTCGACGACGCGCCCACCGTCGTCCGGTACTCCAAGGGCGCGGTCGGCCCGGCGGTCAAGGCCGTCGGCCGGGTCGGCGGCATGGACGTGCTCCGGAAGGTGCCCGAGGGCGAGCGCCCCGACGTCCTGCTGGTCTCGGTCGGCGCCCTCGCCCCGATGTGCCTGGAGATCGCCGATCTGCTCGACGCCCAGGGCATCACCACCACCGTCGTCGACCCGCGCTGGGTCAAGCCGGTGGACGCGGCGCTGCCCGGGCTCGCGGCCGGCCACCGCGTCGTGGTCACCGTCGAGGACAACTGCCGGGCCGGCGGTGTCGGCTCGGCGATCTCGCAGGCGCTGCGCGACGCGGACGTGGACGTACCGCTGCGCGACTTCGGCATCCCGGCGGAGTTCCTGGACCACGCCTCCCGCAAGGAGGTCATGGCCGAGATCGGGCTGACCGCGCCCGACATCGCACGCCAGGTCACCGGTCTGGTCGCGACGATCGACGGCCGGTACGGCGAGAGCGTCGGATCGGCCGAGCCGGCGGCGGTCAGCGACTGAGCCCGTTCCGCGGAGCTGTCGAGTGAGGGGGTCCACCCATCCGGGTGGACCCCCTCACCCATTGGCGTAGGCATAGGCGCGCCTATTCGGGTGAAGCGAACCTTGGGAGTGGAGTAGCGACTGCCGACGCCCCCCAACCTGTCGGCAGGACGAACAGGAGGCGCGCCGGTGAGTACGAGTACGCAGGACAACCCGCCGACGTCGGGCAGGAATCCGGACGGGCTCTTCCGGACCAAGTCCGTCGAGCAGTCCATGCAGGACACCGAGGAGCCGGAGCACCAGCTCAAGAGGTCGCTGTCGGCCCTGGACCTCACGGTCTTCGGCGTCGGTGTCATCATCGGCACCGGCATCTTCGTCCTCACCGGCACGGTGGCGAAGAACAACGCCGGGCCCGCTGTCGCCCTCGCCTTCGTCGCGGCCGGTGTGGTGTGCGGGCTCGCGGCCATCTGCTACGCCGAACTGGCCTCCACGGTCCCGGTCGCCGGGTCCGCGTACACGTTCTCCTTCGCCACCCTCGGCGAGCTCCCGGCGTGGATCATCGGCTGGGACCTGGTGCTGGAGTTCGCGCTCGGTACGGCGGTGGTCGCGGTCGGCTGGTCCGGCTATGTGCGGTCGCTGCTGGACAACGCGGGCTGGCATCTGCCGCAGGCGCTGTCCGGCACCAGTGACACGGACGGGTTCGGCTTCGACCTGCTGGCGTTCCTGCTGGTGCTGCTGCTGACCGGGGTGCTCGTCCTCGGCATGAAGCTCTCCGCGCGGGTCACCTCGGTCGTCGTCGCGATCAAGCTGGCCGTGGTGCTGCTGGTCATCATCGCCGGCGCGTTCTTCATCAGGAGCGAGAACTACAAGCCCTTCATCCCGCCGGCGACGGGTTCCACCAAGGCATCCGGTCTCGACTCACCGCTCATCCAGGTGCTGTTCGGATACGCGCCGACGAGCTTCGGCGTCCAGGGCATCTTCACCGCCGCGGCCGTCGTCTTCTTCGCCTTCATCGGCTTCGACATCGTGGCGACCGCGGCCGAGGAGACCAAGAACCCGCAGCGGGACATGCCGCGCGGCATCCTCGGCTCGCTCTTCATCTGCACGGCGCTGTACGTCGCCGTGTCGGTCGTCGTCACCGGTATGCAGAAGTACACCGAACTGTCGGTGGACGCGCCGCTCGCCGACGCCTTCAAGGCGACCGGGCACCCGTGGTTCGCGGGCGTCATCAGTTTCGGGGCCGCGGTCGGCCTCACCACGGTCTGCATGATCCTGCTGCTCGGCCAGACCCGGGTGTTCTTCGCGATGAGCCGCGACGGGCTCATCCCCCGGTTCTTCTCCCGGGTCCACCCGCAGTTCCGCACGCCGTACCGCTCGACGATCCTGCTGGGCGTGCTGATCGCCGTCATCGCGGGCTTCACCAGCATCTCGGAGCTGGCGGCGCTGGTGAACATCGGCACGCTCTTCGCCTTCGTCCTCGTCGCGGTCGGCGTCATCATCCTGCGCCGCACCCGGCCCGACCTGCCGCGTTCCTTCCGTACCCCGTGGGTGCCCGTGCTGCCGATCGCCTCGGTGGCCGCCTCGCTGTGGCTGATGCTGAATCTGCCGAGCGAGACCTGGCTGCGGTTCGGGATCTGGATGGTGATCGGTGTCGTCGTCTACTTCCTGTACGGACGCAGCCACAGCCGTATGAACCGCGCCAACAAGGGCGCCTGACGGACCGGTACGTTGTCAGGCGTGCCATCGGCCCCGAAGATCACGAGCGGCGCCCCCGCCGGACTCCCCGCCCCGAGTGAGGAGGACGGCGGGGGCGCCCGCCGTCGGGCCCGGTGGCTGCGGCCGCCGGACCGCTACTGGCTGCGGCTGGCGGCGGTGCTCACCGTGCTCGCCACCCTCGTCCGCGCTCCGTCGTTCCTGCGCCCGGTCTGGAACCCCGACGAGGGCTACCTCGCCGTGCAGGCCCGGATGCTCGCGCACGGCGGAGTGCTCTACGACACCGTCGTGGACCGCAAGCCGCCGCTGCTGCCCTGGCTCTACGAGGGGCTGTTCGCGGTCTTCGGCGACGCCTCGCTGTGGCCGCTGCGCGCCGCCGCCGTCGTGGCGCAGCTCGGCACCGCCCTGCTGCTCGCGTCCGTCGCCCGCCGCCGCTGGGGGAACCGGGCGGGCGCCGCCGCGGGCGCCGGGTATCTGCTGCTCTCCATCGGCCTGGCCCCCGAGGACACCCAGGCCGCCTCGTTCGGTGTGTTCATGCTGCCGTGGACCGTACTGGCCTTCTGGGCGGCCGACCGCCGCCGCTGGGCGCTGGCGGGCCTGGCCGTCGCGGGGGCGGCGCTGACCAAGCAGACCGGCGGCGCGGCGCTGCTGCCGGTGCTGTGGATGCTGTGGAGCGCCCGGCGCGCGCCGGAGCCGCCCGGCGGGGTCGCCGTGCTGCGGCTGGTCGCCGGCTGCGCCCTGCCGGTGGCGGGCGTCGCCGTCTTCACCGGCCCGTCCCGGTTCCTGTTCTGGACGGTCACCGGCTCCGGGTCCTACGCCTCCGCTTCGGGCGCCTGGGGCGTGGCACTGGGGCGGGGCCTGGGGAACGCCGGGATACTGGCCGCCGCCGGGGCGGCCTTCGTCGTCCCCACGGTCCTCACGCTGGCCCGCCGGAGCGGCGTGGAACGGCTGCCCGCCGACCTCTGGGTCTGGCTGGGCGCCTCGGCGCTCGGAGCGGTCTTCGGCTTCCAGTTCTACGGCCACTACTTCCTGCAGCTGATCCCGCCGCTGGTGCTCATCGGGGTGGCCGCGCTGCGCGGGCTGCCGCGCTGGTGGCCCGCGGCCACCGCCTGGACGGTGCTCGCGAGCGCCGCATTCGCCGTCTGGGGCCTGACCGCGCCGCGGACCGAGCTGGACCACGCCGACGCCGTCGCCGCCGCCGTACGGGCCCGTACCGGCCCCGGGGACACCGTTCTGGTGTGGGGCATGCACCCCGAGCAGTACTGGCTCTCCGGCCGCGCCCCCGCGAGCCGCTATCTGACCGCCGGCTTCCTGACGAACTTCAGCGGCGGCCGCGGCGGCGCCCGGGTGGGGGAGGAGTACGCGGTCCCCGGCGCCTGGCGCACCTTCGGCGAGGAGGCGGCGCTGCGCCCGGCCGACCTGATCGTCGACGACTCGCGCGGAGCGCCGTACGGCCCGGCCCTGACGCCCAGCCTGCAGCGGATGCTGGACGCCGGATACCGCCCGGTGGACACCGTCGGAGGCGCGGTCCTCTACGCCCGGGCCCCGGCCCTCCGCTGACCCCTCCGCGGGGCCTCCGCCAGGGCCCCCGGACCGGTCCCGACACGTCCCGGTGGTATACAGGCGACGTAGCAGAGCACGCTGATCGAGGTGGCGGTATTTCATGACGGAGTCCAAGGGACTCAAGGACCGGAACGACACGGCGGACTCCGGGGCGGCGCCCCGTAAGAGTCTTCTGCAGCGCTGGCGGCCGTACGCCGCGGGCGTTGTGGTGCTCGTGGTGGTGTTCGGGGCGTCCGCGGCCATCGGCGCGCATGTGCGCGGCGCGAAGGCGGACAAGGTGAAGCCGCCCGCGAACGCGGCGGGCCCGGACGGCCAGGCGAAGCTGGCGGTGCCGGTCAAGCCGAGCGTCCCGGTGACGCTGACCGTCTACGAGGACCTGCGCAGCCCGCAGTCCAAGGCGTTCGCCGAGCAGTACGCGGACACCTTCACGAAGCTGCTGGCGACCGGGCAGGTGGAGATCCAGTACCGGCTGGTCACCCACACCGACTCCCAGCTGGGCGGCCACGGCTCCCGGGCCGCCGCCAACGCGGCCGCGTGCGCCCAGGACCAGGGGCGGTACACGCAGTTCGTGCAGCAGGTCTGGAACCGGCAGCCGGATCCGTCGGACGACGCGCTGAGCAGCCAGAAGCTGCTGAAGGAGCTGTCGGAGAAGGCCGGGAAGATCGACGAGGGCAAGTTCGTCCCGTGCATGAAGGGCAACGACCACGAAGGCTGGGTCGCGAAGTCCGAGTCCGACTTCGTGTCAGGCGCCTACGGTGAGGTGCCCGTTGTCCAGATCAACGGCGAGACGGTGCCCGACGTCCAGATGTCGCTGACGCCGGTCAAGCTGCGTTCGATGGTGGAGAAGGAGGCCAAGAAGGTGTCCGACGAGACCGTTCCGTCCGGGCAGCCGAGCCTCGCGAGCTGAGCCCCTTTCAGCACCCTTTCCGCACCTTTTTCCACCCCTCCGTGACCGGGCGCGCCATCACCTGGCCAAGACGTATCCGACATTTCGTCAACTTTCTGGCGAAATCGGGTATTGAAGGCATGTGACGCCCGATCACGGAGGAGTGTGCGCATGTCCATACCGTTGTTCGACGAGGTAGAACCGCTCTCCGGCTGTGTCTGCGAGGAATGCGCGCGACAGCGCCTCGCCGACTCGGTGACGCGGGACACCGGCACCGGCTGCAGCACCACCACGGCCACCCGTGTGATGGTCGTGGCGGCCGCCGCGGGCACGGCCATCAGCGGCGGAGCGGGTGCGGTCGCCGCGGCCACCGCACCGAGCGCCGCCACCGGTTCCATGCTCGGCCACGCCCTGCTCAGGGCGCCGGTCCCGGCTCCTGCCCCGCTGCATCTGACGCGGGACCAGATCCTGGACCGGGCACAGCGCTGGGTGGACGCCGAGGTGCCCTACAGCATGTCCGCGTACTGGTCGGACGGTTACCGCCAGGACTGCTCGGGCTTCATCTCCATGGCCTGGGGCCTCGGCACCAACGCATGGACCGGCAGCCTGCCGGACTACGCGAGACGGATCGACCGGGACGATCTGCTGCCCGGTGACATCCTGCTGTTCCACAACCAGGCGGCTCCGGAGAAGGGCTCGCACGCCGTCATCTTCGACGGCTGGGCCGACGCCGGGCACCACCTGTACACCGCGATCGAGCAGACCCAGCCGCACACCCGCGCCCAGACGACGCCGATGGCCTACTGGACCAACTCCGACAAGTACGTCGCCTACCGGTACAAGTACCTGGACTCCGGCACCGGCAGTCCGGGATCGGGCGGCACAGGGGCACCGGGGGCACCGGGGACACCGGGGAGCACCGGCACGACGGGGAGCAACGGCTATCCCGGCACCGCCGCCTTCGGACCCGGCGCGAACAACGCCAATGTCACCCGGCTGGGCACCATGCTCATGACCCGCGGTGCCAGGCCCTACTACATCGTCGGACCCGGCCCGCTCTGGGGCGACGCCGACCGCAGCGCCACCAGCGCCTTCCAGCGCGCCCAGGGCTGGACCGGCAGCGACGCCGACGGCCTGCCGGGACCCACCACCTGGGGATACCTGGTGGAGGGCACCGGTAAGAACATCGCCGCGGGCACCCCCACGACGCGGCCGGTCGGCGGCTCCACGGCACCCCGTTACCCGGGCGCCGCTTCCTTCCGCCCAGGACAGTCCAACGACCAAGTGCTGACCCTCGGACGGCGCCTCGTCGCCAAGGGCTTCGGCAAGAGCTACCGCGTGGGCCCCAGCCGTACCTGGGGCGAGGCCGACCGCCGCGCCGTCGAGGCGTTCCAGCGCGCCCAGGGCTGGTCCGGGCGCGACGCGGACGGCTATCCCGGACCGGAGACCTGGAGACGACTCTTCCTGTGACGACTCACGCACCCACGGCGGACGCGGCCCTGGCCGCCACCGCCGTCCTCCCCGCCGTCCTCCCCACCGCCGCCACCGTCACCGTTTCCGATCTCGTCGAGAGGCCCGGCCGCTGCCTGCCGGGCTGGACCGCGGCGCTCACCGCGCTGGCCGCGGCGGCCGCCGGCGGCTGGCTGCTGTGGCGGACGGGCACGCTGCCCGAGCGGCTCGCCGGCCACACCGTGCTGCCCGAGGCGCCGGCACCCCGGGACCTGACCGGTCTGTGGGGGGCGGTGCTGCTGCTCGGCGCGCTGACCGCGTTCGCCGCGGGCGGCCTCACCCGGGGCCGTCCCGGCAAGGTCTGGGTGCTCACCCGGCACGGCGCCTACCAGGGCAGCGTCCGGGAGACCGGACTGCTGTGGATCAGTCCGCTGCTCGGCCGCCGCCGGATGGACGTCAGCCTGCGGCACTGGCGCAGCCGCGCCATCGAGACGGTCGACGCGGACGGCACCCCGCTGCACGCCAGCGTCCTGATCGTCTGGCGGGTCCGGGACACCGCCCGGGCCGCCTTCGCCATCGACGACCACTCGCGCTACCTGCGCGAACAGGTGGAGTGCGCGGTCACCCGCGCCGTCTCCCGGCTGCCCGCGGACGACTTCCGCGGCTCCGGGCCCACCCTGCGGGACTCGGAACGCCTCGGCGACCAGCTCACCCGGCTGCTCGCCGCCGATATGCGCCCGGTCGGCGTCGAGGTCTTCTCGGCGCAGCCCGTACGCCTGGAGTACGCACCCGAGGTGGCCGCCGCGATGCGGCGTGCCCAGGTCACCGCGCTCGACGCCAGGCACCGCCGGGCGGTGCTCGACGACGTGCTCGCGGCGGTCGCCGAGACGGTGCGCGGTCTGACCGACCGCGGGCTGGTCCAGCTCGACGACTACGAGCGGAAGTCGCTGGTCAGGGACTTGACCGTGGCGTTCTACACGGCTCGTGGCCCGGCGGCCGAGGTGCCGAGGAAGTAGCCCCCGGCCGGGTCCTGACCAGCTGCGGTCAGGACCCGGCCGAGGGCGTCACTCACGGTGTTACGCCGGGACGCTCGCGATGCCCGGGGCGAGGAACGGCTTGCCGTTCACCCGCTGCGAGACACCCTCGCGGTCCAGGTACGGGGTGATCCCGCCCAGGTGGAAGGGCCAGCCGGCACCGGTGATCAGGCACAGGTCGATGTCCTGCGCCTCGGCGACGACACCCTCGTCGAGCATGAGGCCGATCTCCTGCGCCACGGCGTCCAGCACCCGGGCGCGGACCTGCTCCTCGGTGAGCACCGAGTCGCCCTGCACCAGCAGCGCGGCGACCTCGGGGTCCAGCTCCGGCTTGCCGGAGTCATAGACGTAGAAGCCGCGCTTGCCGGCCTTGACCACCGCGGCCAGGTTCTTCGAGACGGTGAACCGGTCGGGGAACGCCCGGTTGAGGGTCTCGGAGACATGCAGCCCGATGGCCGGGCCGACCAGCTCCAGGAGCACCAGCGGCGACATCGGCAGGCCGAGCGGGTCGATGCCCTTCTCGGCGACCTCGACCGGGGTGCCCTCGTCGATGATGTTCTGGATCTCACCCATGAAGCGGGTCAGGATCCGGTTCACCACGAACGCCGGGGCGTCCTTGCAGAGCACCGCGGTCTTCTTGAGCTTGCGTGCCACACCGAACGCGGTGGCCAGCGAAGCGTCGTCCGTCGACTCGCCGCGCACGATCTCCAGCAGCGGGAGGATCGCGACCGGGTTGAAGAAGTGGAAGCCGACGACCCGCTCGGGGTTCTTCAGCTTCGACGCCATCTCGGTGACGGACAGCGAGGAGGTGTTGGTGGCGAGGATCGCGTGCGCCGGGGCGACCGCCTCGACCTCCGCGAAGACCTGCTGCTTGACGCCCATCTCCTCGAACACGGCCTCGATGATGAAGTCCGCGTCACCGAAACCGGCGGCCTTGTCGAGCGAACCGGTCACCAGCGCCTTGAGGCGGTTGGCCTGGTCCTGCTTGATGCGGCGCTTGCCGAGCAGCTTGTCGATCTCGCCGTGGACGTAGCCCACGCCCTTGTCGATGCGCTCCTGGTCGATGTCGGTCAGCACGACCGGCACCTCCAGACGGCGGGCGAAGAGCAGCGCCAGCTGCGAGGCCATCAGGCCCGCGCCGACGACGCCGACCTTGGTGACCGGGCGGGCCAGGTTCTTGTCCGGCGCACCGGCCGGGCGCTTGGCGCGCTTCTGCACCAGGTTGAAGGCGTAGATGCCGCTGCGCAGCTCGCCGCCCATGATGAGGTCCGCGAGAGCGGTGTCCTCGGCGTCGAAGCCCGCCTGCAGGTCGCCGTCCTTGGCGTTGGCGATGATCTCCAGCGCGCGGTACGCGGCCGGGGCGGCGCCGTGCACCTTGGAGTCGGCGATGCCCCTGCCGCGCTCGACGGCCTGGTCCCAGGCCGTACCGCGGTCGATCTCGGGGCGGTCCACCACGATCTCGCCGCGCAGTACGGCGGCGGTCCACGCCAGCGACTGCTCCAGGAAGTCCGCACCCTCGAAGAGCGCGTCGGCGATGCCGAGCTCGAAGACCTGCCGGCCCTTGAGCTGACGGTTCTGGTTCAGCGAGTTCTCGATGACGACGGTCACCGCGCGGTCCGCGCCGATCAGGTTCGGCAGCAGGGTGCAGCCACCCCAGCCCGGAACGAGACCGAGGAAGACCTCGGGGAGCGAGAACGCCGGCAGCGCCGCGGAGACGGTGCGGTAGGCGCAGTGCAGGCCCACCTCGACACCGCCGCCCATCGCCGCGCCGTTGTAGTAGGCGAAGGTCGGGACGGCGAGGTGCGAGAGCCGCTTGAAGACCTCGTGGCCGCCCTTGCCGATGGCGAGCGCGTCCTCGTGCCGCTTCAGCAGCTCGACGCCCTTGAGGTCGGCGCCGACCGCGAAGATGAACGGCTTGCCGGTGACACCGATACCGGTGATGGTGCCCTCGGCGGCCTCGGCCTCGACCTGGTCGATCGCGGCGTCGAGGTTGGCCAGCGACTGCGGGCCGAAGGTGGTCGGCTTGGTGTGGTCCAGGCCGTTGTCCAGCGTGATGAGCGCGAAGCGTCCGGCGCCCGGGAGGTCGAGGTGGCGCACGTGCGCGCTCGTTACGACCTCGTCGGGGAACAGCTCGGCCGCACCCTTCAAAAGCTCGGCGGTGGATGTCACTTGCTGCCTCCGTCGAAGTGCGGGTTCTCCCAGATGACCGTTCCGCCCATGCCGAACCCGACGCACATGGTCGTCAGGCCGTAGCGGACGTGCGGCTGCTCCTCGAACTGGCGGGCCAGCTGCGTCATCAGCCGGACGCCGGAGGAGGCCAGCGGGTGGCCGAACGCGATCGCGCCGCCGTACTGGTTGACACGCGGGTCGTCGTCCGCGATGCCGAAGTGGTCGAGGAAGGCGAGCACCTGGACGGCGAACGCCTCGTTGGCCTCGAAGAGGCCGATGTCGTCGATCGTCAGACCGGCCTGCGCCAGCGCCTTCTCGGTCGCCGGGACCGGGCCGATGCCCATGACCTCGGGCTCGACACCCACGAAGGAGTACGAGACCAGACGCATCCGGACCGGCAGGCCCAGCTCGACGGCGACGTCCTCGGCGGCGAGCAGCGACGCGGTCGCGCCGTCGTTCAGGCCCGCCGCGTTACCCGCGGTGACCCGGCCGTGGGCGCGGAACGGCGTCTTGAGGCCGGCCAACTGCTCCAGGGTGGTGCCCGGGCGCATCGGCTCGTCCGCGGTCGCCAGACCCCAGCCGGTCTCGCCGGCCTCGGGGTTGCTGTTGCGCACGGAGACCGGCACCAGGTCCTGCTGGATCTTGCCGTTGGCGTACGCCTTGGCGGCCTTCTCCTGGCTGCGCACGGCGTACTCGTCGACGCGCTGCTTGGTGATGGCCGGGTAGCGGTCGTGCAGGTTCTCCGCGGTCATGCCCATGAAGAGGGCGGACTCGTCGACCAGCTTCTCCGAGACGAAGCGCGGGTTCGGGTCCACGCCCTCACCCATCGGGTGACGGCCCATGTGCTCGACACCGCCGGCCACGGCGACGTCGTACGCACCGAAGGCGATGCCGCCGGCGACCGCGGTCACCGCGGTCATCGCGCCGGCACACATGCGGTCGATCGAGTACCCGGGGACCGTGGTCGGCAGGCCGGCCAGGATGCCGGCGGTGCGGCCGAGGGTCAGACCCTGGTCGCCGATCTGCGTGGTGGCGGCGAGAGCCACCTCGTCGATCCGCTCGGCGGGCAGTTCCGGGTTGCGCCGCAGCAGCTCCCGGATGCACTTGATCACGAGATCGTCGGCACGGGTCTCGTGGTAAATGCCCTTCGGGCCCGCCTTGCCGAACGGGGTGCGGACGCCGTCGACAAAGACGACGTCCCTAGCGGTACGAGGCACGTTGGCTCTCCTCCAGATGCGGATTCGCTGCCACTGGGCGCGAGGCTGCGGCTACGACACCCATGCTACTAGCCAGTAACCAACGGGGACAGTCCCCCCGCCCGGAGCGGCGAACGTCACATACGACAAGGCCGTTCCCGGCCGGGTTCCGCGGGGGCGCCGACCCGGACGGGCCCTACGGCGCAGGGGCCTCCGGAGCCGCCGGGGGCTGGGCGGCGAGGGCCGCCGTGAGGATCGGCGCGGTCAGCCCGACCTGCCAGGCGCGCGCTCCGTGGCCGGTCAGCACCGCCGCGACCTCCTCGGTGGTGGCCTCGGCCGGCGGGTCCCAGCACAGCCGGCGCACGGTGTCCGGGGTGATCAGGTTCTCCTGCGGCAGGTTCAGCTCCTCGGCGAGCTTGCTCACCGCGGCCCGCGCGGCGGACAGCCGGGCAGCCGCCACCGGGTCCTTGTCCGCCCAGGCGCGCGGCGGCGGGGGACCGACGTAGGCCGGTCCCGGCTGCGGCAGCTCCCGCTCCGGCAGGGCGCGGGCCCGGTCGATCGCGGCCTGCCACTGGTCGAGCTGGCGGCGGCCCATCCGGTGCCCGAAACCGGGCAGTGTCGCGAGCACCGTCACGTTCGGCGGGCCCTCCAGGGCGGCCGTGACGATCGCGGCGTCGGTGAGGATGCGGCCCGGCGAGATGTCCCGCTCCTGGGCGGCCTGGTCGCGGGCCTGCCACAGCTCGCGCACCACGCCGATCTGCCGGCGGCGGCGGACCTTGTGCATGCCCGACGTACGCCGCCACGGGTCGACCCGGGGCGAGGGCGGCGGAGCGGTGGCGATGGCGGAGAACTCCTGCAGCGCCCAGTCCAGCTTGCCCTGTTCGCGCAGTTCCTCCTCGAGCGCGTCCCGCAGGTCGACCAGCAGCTCGACATCGAGCGCGGCGTACCGCAGCCAGGGCTCGGGGAGCGGGCGGGTCGACCAGTCGACGGCCGAGTGGCCCTTCTCCAGGGCGAACCCCAGGACGTTCTCGACCATGGCGCCGAGTCCGACCCGGGGGAAGCCCGCGAGCCGGCCGGCCAGCTCGGTGTCGAACAGGCTCTTGGGCCGCATACCGATCTCGTCGAGACACGGAAGGTCCTGGGTGGCGGCGTGCAGCACCCATTCGGTGTCGGTGAGGGCAGCGCCCAGGGTGGACAGGTCGGGGCAGCCGACCGGGTCGATCAGCGCGGTCCCGGCTCCCGTACGGCGCAGCTGGACCAGATAGGCCCGCTGTCCGTAGCGGTATCCGGACGCGCGCTCGGCATCCACGGCGACCGGACCGGAGCCCGCGGCGAATGCCGCGACGATGTCTGCGAGGGCCTCCGGGCTGGCGGTCACCGGCGGGATTCCCTCGCGCGGGTCCAGCAGCGGGACCGGCGCCGGGGCAGCCTCTGTTGCGGTCTCTCGGGCGTCGGTCACCCCCTAAGGGTATCCGTGTATCGCGAACGCCCGTCGACGGAACGTTCCGTCGACGGGCGCAGCGGTCATGCGGGGGTGTGGGAGGGCTAGTGGATGATGCCCGTACGCAGGGCGACAGCGACCATTCCGGCCCGGTCGCCGGTGCCGAGCTTGCGGGCGATACGGGCCAGGTGGCTCTTCACGGTGAGCGCGGACAGGCCCATCGAGACGCCGATCGCCTTGTTCGACTGGCCTTCGGCGACCAGTCGCAGCACCTCGACCTCACGGCCGGAGAGCTCGCGGTAGCCACCGGGGTGGCCGGGCGTGCCGGGCGGGCGGCGCTGCATACGGGCACCCGCCGAACCGACCGGCGCGGCGCCGGGACGGCCCGGCATGCCGCCGAGGTTGTTGCGGGTACCGGTGACGACGTATCCCTTGACGCCGCCCGCGAGTGCGTTGCGGACGGCGCCGATGTCATCGGCGGCGGAGAGCGCGAGGCCGTTCGGCCAGCCGGCCGCGCGGGTCTCGGCGAGAAGGGTCAGGCCGGAACCGTCGGGGAGGTGGACATCGGCTACGCAGATGTCGCGGGGGCTGCTGACCCGGGGCCGGGCCTCGGCGATCGACGAGGCTTCGATCACATCGCGCACACCGAGCGCCCACAGGTGCCGGGTGACGGTGGATCGGACGCGGGGGTCGGCGACGACGACCATGGCCGTCGGCTTGTTCGGACGGTAGGCGACCAGGCTCGTGGGCTGCTCGAGAAGAACTGACACCGGGCCTCCTGTGGCAAAGGGGGGACTGAGAGGGTCACAGTCTCCTTCGGCAGCAATTGCCCCGGCCTTTAGGGAATGATCACGATTTGTTGAGTAACAATTCCGACAAATCGGACGCTCACTCGAACAAGATCATGTTGAGCGGCGGGTGGGTGCGCGGCGGAACCGCGCCGGAATACCGGGAAAAAGGGCGGAAGTACGTGGATACCGGACGGGCAGTCAGCCGCGCCGCTTGGGCATCGGCACGACGCCGCCGGGCAGGTCCTGCGACTCATGGCCCTCGGTGGGCGGCAGCCCCGCGCACGCGCAGAGCAGATCGCACCAGGCCGCCAGGTGGTCCACGACGGCGGGGATCCCGTCCGGGCCCTCGGTCGGTGTCCAGGACGCCCGGATCTCGATCGCCGTCGCGTCGGGCCGCTCCGCGATCCCGCCGAAGTAGTGCGAGGAACTGCGCGAGACCGTGCCGCTCGGTTCGGTGTACTCCGCGCCGCGCGCCTCCAGGGCGCCGGTCAGCCAGGACCAGCTCACCTCGGGCAGCAGCGGGTCCACCGCCATCTCCGGCTCCAGATCGGCGCGCACCAGCGTGACCAGCCGGAACGTACCGTTCCAGGCCTCATGGCCGTCCGGTTCGTGGAGCAGGATGAGCCGGCCGTCGGCCAGCTCCTCGCCGTCCACCACGACCGCCGCCTCCAGCGCGTACGCGTACGACGCGAGACGCTTGGGCGGAGCTGTCGTATCGATCTCCACTTCGGGCCGTACCCGCGCGGAACTCAACGCGTCTACCGCGCGCTGGAAGGGGAGTGGTGCGCCGTCCCCGTCCGCAAGGTGCCCGTGAACCGCTGCCATGCCCGGAAGACTAGGCCGCCCGCGGCCTCCACGGGTGGAGCAACACCCGGGCGCGTGGGTCGCATCCCGGCGCGTGCGAAGATTCAACGCGTGAGTGCGCACCAGCAGACCGCTGCTTCCCCGTTCATCCGCGCCTGTCGGCGTCAGTCCGTGCCGCACACCCCGGTGTGGTTCATGCGGCAGGCCGGCCGATCGCTGCCCGAGTACCTCAAGCTCCGTGAGGGCACCGCCATGCTGGAGTCCTGCATGCGGCCCGACATGGTCACCGAGATCACGCTCCAGCCGGTGCGCCGCCACAAGGTCGACGCGGCCATCTACTTCAGTGACATCGTCGTCCCCCTCAAGGCCATCGGCCTCGATCTCGACATCAAGCCCGGCGTCGGTCCGGTCGTCGAGCAGCCGATCCGTACCCGCGCCGACCTCGGCCGGCTGCGCGCGCTCGAGCCGGACGACGTGAAGTACGTGACCGAGGCCATCGGGATGCTCACCGGAGAGCTGGGCGAGACCCCGCTCATCGGCTTCGCGGGCGCGCCCTTCACCCTCGCCAGCTACCTCGTCGAGGGCGGCCCGTCCCGCAACCACGAGCGCACCAAGGCGCTCATGTACGGCGACCCCGAACTGTGGGCCGATCTGCTGGACCGGCTCGCCGACATCACCGCCGCCTTCCTCAAGGTGCAGATCGAGGCCGGCGCCAGCGCCGTCCAGCTCTTCGACTCCTGGGTCGGCGCGCTCTCGCCCGAGGACTACCGGCGCTATGTGATGCCGTCCTCGGTGAAGGTCTTCGAGGCCGTCGCCGGCTACGGCGTACCGCGGATCCACTTCGGTGTCGGCACCGGCGAACTGCTCGGGCTGATGGGCGAGGCCGGCGCGGACGTCGTCGGGGTCGACTGGCGCGTTCCCCTCAACGAGGCGGCCCGCCGGGTCGGCCCCCACAAGGCGCTCCAGGGGAACCTCGACCCGGCGGTGCTCTTCGCCCCGACGTCCGCCGTCGAGACGAAGACCCGCGAGGTGCTCTACTCGGCGACCGATCTGCCCGGCCACATCTTCAACCTCGGCCATGGCGTCCTGCCCAGCACCGACCCCGACGCGCTCACCCGCCTCGTGGACTTCGTGCACCGCACCACCGAGGTCTGACGGGGCTCTCTACTCCCCGGTCACGGCCTCCGCCGTCACGTTCTCCCCGTCCGGCACCACGGCCGGCGGGGCGAGCCTGCGGCGGACGACGACGAAGACGAACCAGCCGGCGAGGCCCAGAGCGGCGAACGGCAGCGCCACCGAGAGCACGATCAGGATCCCGCGCAGCGTCACGTAGAAGGCGTGCCAGCCGGTGCCCAGCGCGTTCCCGACCGACTCCCAGAAACCGTCGTCCTTCTTCGGCGGCGGCGCGGAGGCGGGGTGTTCCGGCTCGGACAGCACCAGCGTGACGGTCGCCAGGTTCGTCCGCTCCTTCAACGACGCCTGCTGGGCCTGCAACGCTTCCAAATTGGCTTCCCTGGTGCTGAGTTCACCCTCAAGAGTGACCACGTCGCTGAGCTGCGTGGTCCGGCTCATCAGCTCCCGCACCCGCGCGAGGCTCGCCTGCTGCGAGCGGATGCGGCTCTCCACATCCACCACCTGGCTGGTGACGTCCTCGGTGCTGACCTTGCGTTCGATCAGCCTGCCGAGGCCGGCGAGATCGTTCAGCACCTTGTCGTAGGAGTCCGGCGGCACCCGCAGGGTGATGGTGGAGTGCTCCAGGCCCTGGCTGTCGCGGCTGGTGTTCTCGTCGCCCACGTAGCCGCCCGCGCCGGTGACCGTGGTCCGTGCCGACGCGAGTGCGGCGGCGACGCTGTCCTTCGCCTCGACGCTGAGCGTCGCGGTGCGGACCACGTAGTTCTGGGACGGCACGGGGGTCTTGGTGGTGGCGCCCTTCGCGGTGCCCGGCGCCGCGGACGGCGCGTCCACCGCACCCTTCGCGTCCGCCTGGTGCGGGGCCGCGGCGGCCTTGTCCGCGCTGTCGTCCTTCGCCGACGAGCCTGCGGCTCCGCACCCCGAGACGGTGAGCGTGGCTGTCAGCACGGCGGCGGCGAGGGCCGCGAAAGGTCTGCGGCGGATGGTGGTCGGCTGGCGCATCGAACTCCCCCAGAGATCGTTCACCGGCAGGAAACCGGTGATGGAACCGGTGTTGGCGATACGACGTGGAGAGGGCGGCCGGGGTTTCCGATCCCCGGTTCCGAAGCGGTCACGTTTAGAGCTCGTTCGGGAATCTGGGACAGTGGAGGCATGACCGACACACACCGCGGAACAGGGCATGTGATCGTCGTCGGCGGCGGCGTCTCCGGACTCGCCGCCGCCCACTTCCTGGCCGGAGGCGGCGCGCGGGTGACGGTGCTGGAGGGATCGGCCCGGCTCGGCGGAAAGCTGTACGCGGACGAGATCGCCGGCGTGCCCGTGGACCTGGGCGCCGAGTCGATGCTCGCGCGCCGGCCGGAAGCGGTCGCGCTGGCCCGCGAGGTGGGGCTCGGCGACCGGCTGGAGCCGCCCGCGATGTCGGGTGCCGCCGTGTGGACCCGGGGCCGGCTGCGGGCGCTGCCCCAGGGGCACGTCATGGGAGTCCCCGGCGATCTGGGCCCTCTCGCGGCCTCCGGCCTGCTGTCACCCGCGGGCCTGGCCAGGCTGCCGCTGGACCACGTACTGCCCCGGACGAAGATCGGCGAGGACGTCGCCGTGGGTGAGTACGTCGCCGCGCGGCTCGGCCACGAGGTCGTCGACCGGCTGGTGGAGCCGCTGCTCGGCGGCGTGTACGCGGGCAACGCCTACGAGATCTCGCTGCGCGCGGCCATGCCGCAGCTCTTCGAGGCGGCCCGGTCGGGACGCTCCCTCATCGAGGCCGTGCGCGGTGTCCAGCGGCGCGCCGCCAAGGCCGCCCCGGACGGACCGGTCTTCATGGGCATCCGCGGGGGCGTCGGTCAGCTGCCGGTCGCCGTCGCCGAGGCGTGCCGGGCCGCCGGCGTCACCATCGAGACCGGCGCGCCGGCCAGGGAGCTGCGGCGCACCGCGGGCGGCTGGCAGGTCACCGTCGGCGACCGGGTGCTCGTCGCGGACGCCGTCCTGATCGCCGCGCCCGCCCCGGCCGCCGCCCGGCTGCTGGCGGCCGAGTCACCCGTCGCCGCCGCGGAGCTGTCGGCGGTGGAGTACGCCAGCATGGCGCTGGTCACCATGGCGTTCCGGCGGCGCGACGTGCTGCGGATGCCGAAGGGCACCGGCTTCCTGGTGCCGCCGGTCGACGGAAAGACGATCAAGGCGTCCACCTTCTCCTCCCACAAGTGGGGATGGATCAACGAGGCCGGACCCGACACCTTCCTGCTGCGCACCTCCGTCGGCCGGCACGGCGACGAGGCGGACCTGGCCTGGGACGACACCGATCTCGTCCGCCTGTCGCGGCGCGACCTGGGCGAGGCCATCGGGCTGTCCGCGGCGCCCGTCGCGGCCCGTGTCACCCGCTGGGACGGCGGACTGCCGCAGTACCCGGTCGGTCATGTCGAGCGCGTCGCCAGGATCCGCGAGCAGGTCGGGAAGCTGCCGGGGCTCGCGGTCTGCGGCGCGGTGTACGACGGGGTCGGGATTCCGGCCTGTGTCGCCAGCGCCCGCAAGGCGGCCGACGAGGTACTGACCTCCCTGGCCACGACCCTGGCGACAGGCGGCGCGCGGGACACGGGAGAATGACGGCATGACTGACTCGACTGCTGCTCCCGACGCCCCGGACAGGACTCCGAACGCCGGCAAGAAGGCGAAGGATCTCAACGAGATCATCCGCTACACCCTCTGGTCCGTCTTCCGGCTGCGCGACGTGCTGCCCGAGGACCGCTCCGGATACGCCGACGAGGTGGAGGAGCTGTTCGCGCAGCTCGCCGCGAAGGACGTCACGGTACGCGGCACCTACGACGTGTCGGGGCTCCGGGCGGACGCCGACCTCATGATCTGGTGGCACGCGGAGACCGCGGAGGCGCTGCAGGAGGCCTACAACCTCTTCCGCCGCACCCGGCTCGGCCGCGCGATGGTCCCGGTCTGGTCGAACATGGCGCTGCACCGCCCCGCGGAGTTCAATAAGTCGCACGTCCCGGCGTTCATCGCCGACGAGACCGTGCGCAGGTACGTCAGCGTCTACCCGTTCGTGCGCTCCTACGACTGGTACCTGCTGCCCGACGAGGACCGCCGCCGGATGCTCGCCGACCACGGCAAGATGGCGCGCGGCTTCCCGGACGTGCGGGCCAACACCGTCCCGGCCTTCACACTCGGCGACTACGAGTGGATCCTCGCCTTCGAGGCGGACGAACTGCACCGCATCGTCGACCTGATGCGGCACCTCCGCGCATCCGAGGCACGGATGCACGTACGCGAGGAGGTGCCGTTCTACACCGGGCGGCGCAAGGAGATCGGCGAGCTGGTGGCCGGCCTGGCGTAAGGCCGGCGCTACGGCTTGGGCTCGGGATGCGGACCGCACGTCGGCGTGCGGTCCGTTCCCGTTTCACCGCGCAGGAGATACGCGTCGACGCGGTTGTTGACGCAGGTGTTGGAGCCGTACGCCACGCCGTGCGAGCCGGAGCGGCGCTCGGTGAGGAGCACGGAACGGGGCAGCCGGCGCTGGAGTTCCACGGCGCCCGCGTGCGGGGTCGCGGCGTCGCGCTCGGCGGAGACGAGGAGCACCGGCGGCAGTTCATGGCCGAACGTGCGCACCTCCAGGGGCTGCCGGTGCGGTCCCTTCCAGAAGGCGCACGGCAGGTTCATCCAGGCGTTGTCCCAGGTCTCGAAGGGGGCGGTGCGGGCCAGCGCGGTGTTGTCGCGGTCCCAGGTGAACCAGTCGCGCGGCCAGGGCGAGTCGGCGCACTCGACGGCCGTGTAGACCGCGTTGCCGTTCTCGTTCTCGACGGCCCTGGCGGGGTTGGGGGAGGCCTCGGTGATCAGCGGCTTCGGGTCGCCGTGGACATACGCGGACAGGGCTGCGGCCAGCTCCGGCCAGGTGTCGTCGTAGTACCCGGCGCCGAGGTAGGCGGCCTGCAGCTGGCCGGGGCCGACCACGCCGCCCGCCGGCCGCTCGGCCAGCTCGGCGCGTACCGCGTCGTAGGCCTCCTGCACCTGCGCCCGGTCGGTGCCCAGGTGGTACGCGGAGTCGTACTTGGCGACCCAGTCGCGCCAGTCGGCCCAGCGGATCTCGAAGGCGGCGTCCTGCTCCAGGTTGGCCTGGTACCAGATCTGGCGCGGGTCGGGATCGACGACGCTGTCGAAGACCATGCGGCGCACATGCCGGGGGAAGAGCGTCGCGTACACCGCGCCGAGGTACGTGCCGTAGGACGCGCCGTAGAAGTTGAGCTTGCGTTCGCCGAGCGCGGCGCGGATGACATCGAGGTCGCGGGCGCTGTTGAGCGAGGTGAGGTACGGCAGCAGATGCCCGGAGCGCCGCTCGCAGCCTTCGGCGTACGCCTTCGCGTCCGCGATCCGGGCCTGCTTGTCGCGCTCGCTCGTCGGCCGTGGGTCGCGGGTGGGGGCCTTGACGTAGTCCGCCGGGGCCTCGCAGGAGATGGGCGCGGACTGGCCGACCCCGCGCGGGTCGAAGCCCACGAAGTCGTAGGCGCGGGCGGCCTTGGCGTACTCCTTGACCTTCAGGACGCTGAACAGCGGGAAGTACAGCCCCGAGCCGCCGGGTCCGCCGGGGTTGTAGACCAGGGCACCCTGCCGCTCGCCGGCCGGCCCGGTGGCGGCGACCCGGCTGATGACCAGGTTGATCCGCTCGCCGTCCGGCCGGGCGTAGTCCAGCGGTACGGACACGGTGCCGCACCGGACCGAGGCGGGCAGCCGGGTCGCGCCGGCGCACCTGCCGAACGTCACCCCGGCCAGAGCGGCGCGCTCGGCGGCGACGGCCGCGCCGCGCGCCGCGGCCACCCGGTCGCCGT
>NZ_JAAGLX010000055.1:0-44041 GCF_010548325.1 Streptomyces sp. SID13666
CCTGCCGTTCGGCGGCGGAACGCCGCGGCGGCTGCCGCGCGGACGCGTCGCCGCGCTGGTGGGCGGCAGCGTCGCCCTGCTGGCCCTCGCGACGGCCGGCACGGTCGTCGCCCTCGCCGGCACCGGCAGGGCCCCGCACCACACCGACGGCCTCTCGGCCCCGCCCTCCGTCACCACACAGCTCACCGGAACCAGCGAGCCACCCGGCACCACGCCCCCGGGCGGCGCGACGGTCGGCCCGAGCCTCACACCGACGACATCAGCGTCGACGTCCACCACGCCGACACCGACGGACAGCACGACGGGCCTGACGACCCCGCCCACGACACCGCCGACGACCGCACCGACGGACCCGCCGACGACGGTTCCGACGACGGCGTCGACCACTACGTCGAAGCCGCCGCCCCCGGTGGTCAAATCCGCCTCGGTCGACACGTTCATGGCTACCCGTGGGTCGAACGCGACGGCCTCGTTCTCCATCGGCAAGGGCAGCACCGGCACCTTCACCATCACGTTGACGTGGTACGACGCGGACAGCAAAGGAAATCCCGTAGCGCAGGATGGGCCCTCGGAGACGTTCACCTTCACGGGGGAGTACAACTTCAGCAGGTCCCACACCTTCGACGGCCTCAACTGCAACCGACAGTGGGGTGTGCGGATCTCGACAAAGCCTGCCGCCGCTGCCCAGAGCATCGCCTACCGGTCCATCACGCGGGGTGCCTGCACTCCCCCACCCGTGGGCTGACCGCCCAGCGCGAGCGTTACGGCACGGGGTTGCGCGAGTCGTAGCGCGCAAATCCCGGCTGCAGGGCCGCCAGCGTGATGACGACCGCGATGCACGCCAGCCCCCCGCCCACGATGGCGGTGCCCGGGGAGAAGAGATCGGCGGCCGATCCGGCGAGGAAGTCGCCCAGGCGGGGGCCGCCCGCGACGACGACGATGAAGACGCCCTGGAGGCGGCCGCGCATGTCGTCGGGGGCGGCGGCCTGGAGCATGGTGTTGCGGAAGACCATGGAGATGGTGTCGGCGCATCCGGCCAGTGCGAGGAAGACGAGTCCGAGCCATAGGTTGCGGGTGAGGCCGAAGACGGCGACGGCCGCGCCCCAGCAGGCGACCGAGACCAGGACGACGAGGCCCTGGCGGTGGATGCGGCCGAGCCAGCCGGAGAAGAGGCCGCCGAGCAGCGCGCCGACGGCCGGGGCGGCGATGAGCAGGCCTACGGTCTTGGCGTCGCCCGCGAACCAGATGACGGCGATGGCCGGGAAGAGCACGCGCGGCTGAGCGAGCACCATCGCGGCCATGTCGGTGAAGAACGTCATCCGCAGATTGGGCCGGCCGGCCAGGAAGCGCAGTCCGTCCAGCACCGAGGCCCATCCGCGACGGGTGCCTGCGGCCGTCGACGCGTCGTGTTCCGGGGTCATCGAGGGCAGGCGCCACATGGCGTAGAGGGAGGCGGAGAAGGTGACCACGTCGATCAGGTACGCGGCCTGGTAGCCCCACAGGCCGACGAAGACGCCGCCGAGCATGGGCCCCGCCATCGTGCCCAGGCCACCGGCGAGCGAGGCCAGGGCGTTGGCTGCGGGCAGCTGCTCCGGCGGGAGCAGGCGCGGGATCATCGAGGAGCGGGCCGGGGAGTTCAGGGCGAAGCAGACGGACTGCAGGGCGACGATCGCGTACAGCAGCTCGACCTGTCGCAGGTCGAGCAGGGCGGCGCCCGCCAGGACACCGGACAGGACGGTCGCGCCGAGGGCGCTGGCCAGCCCGAGCTTGCGGCGGTCCACGGCGTCGGCGATGGCGCCGCCGTAGAGCCCGAATATGACGAGCGGGACCAGGGAGCAGAGGCCCACCAGCCCTACCGAGAAGCTGGACCCGGTGATCGCGTAGACCTGCAGGGAGACCGCCATCGCGGTCATCTGCTGGCCGATCCAGGAGACCATGTTGCCGAACCACAGCCGGCGGAAGTGCGGGGACTCGCGCAGCGGCGTCAGATCCGCGAACACACGACCGGCGGTACGGCGGGATATCCCGGCGGGTGGTGGGGTGGCGGCCGTGCCTGATGCGGTCTCCCGGGGTTCCCGAGGTTCCGCCGAATCGTCGGATCGCTTGCTTCGGAGCACCCGGCACGGTAACAACCGCTCTCCCGGCCCCTGAGCGGCGGGGTCGGACACCTCACGGGTGCCCAGGGCCCGCAACCCTTGAGGAGCCCTTGAGTGGCGCGCATGTGGACTGGGGTTCTCTTAGGGGTGACCCAGAGAGGAAATCGGCTGGTCGGAACCGTTCGGCGGGCTTACTCTGAGCGGAACGAACAGGCTCATAGGGCAGCAACCGGCGCCCAGAGCCTGTCCCGGGAAGCGTCCAGTCACCATGGCCGCCCTTCCGGCTCCGCACCAGGCGCCACCGCGTCCGCACCCGCTCGATACATATGCCCCACCGGGTGTCCGATGCCCGGTCGTAGGCCGCGTCGGCGCATCCGGTTCACTCGAAATGAATGGAGTGCGCGGTGACACCCGAGAAGACCAAGCAGCGCAACCAGGCCACGCCGGGACTAGGTGAATGGCCTCCGCCGCTGAAGGAAGTGCGAAACCTCGACGTCTGGGCCCGGTCCGCGCCGATCAAGCTGGCGGGCTACGAGGACGACGTGGCCGAGTCGCACATCCTGCGGAGCATCGACTAGATCTGCTGGATCGACCGGATCGACGAGTTCGACCTGGCGGACGGACAGCCGCGGTCGCAGGTGGCGTGGGAGCGGATCCCACGCCACCGCCGCATGTGTGGGGCCAGGAGCGGGCACGGAGCGCGACGCGGGCCCGGGACGCAAGCAGGCCCGGGACGGCAGCAGGCTCGGGACGGCAGCGGATCCCGGACGGCAGCAGGTCCGGAACAAAAAGGAGCCCCGGCCAGGACGGGGGGACCGGGCCGGGGCAACACGGGGGAAAGGGGCGGTTTCGCGCCACCCTTCGGACTTAGTTTAACACTCAATGAGTGATGTTCGACTCCACTGTTTCCTGCAATTCCGCCGCCTGCGGTTCCCCCGCTTCCCGCTCCGGGGGGTCTACGCTCCGACGCCGGGCTGGAACACCCGGGCGGCCGGGGCGTAGTCGAACGGCGGCTCGGGAGCCGGCACCGCCGGCTCGGCCGTGCGTACCGCCTCCAGCGCGCGCGGCGCGGCGTGCAGACCGCCGAGGGCCTCGCAGAGCTTCCGGGCGTCGACCGGCAGGTCCCGCCGCCAGGCCATCGCCACGACCGGCGAGAACAGCGCCATCCCGGCCCCCAGCGAGCTGTGCACCGAGAGCCGCACCAGCGTGCCGGCGCCGTACGGCAGCAGGTCGAAGCCGTACTCGGGGACCTGTGTGCCCAGCGGGCTCCACATGCGCTGGCCCCGGAACACGATGTGCCGGCAGGGCTCGTAGCCCGCGCACACCAGCCGGTGCTCCCGGTGCCGTCCGGGATAGCGGTAGCGGTACTCGGCGTTCGCGCCCGGCGGCACGGCATCCCCGTCGACCCCGGCCACGCCCGAGCTCCACAGCGAGAGATTCCGGGCGTCGGCAAGGAAGTCGAAGACCTCTGCGGCCGGCCTCGACACGATCACGCTTGTGGTCACCCTCGGCATCGCAAACCTCCCCGTTGCCGGCCGTGCCGGCTTTGGCTGTTGGCTCAGAGATGCGGGCGGCACGTCGGCGGCCCGGGAGCCACAGGACTGCAGGTTCTCTCTGGGACTCCTCACCGAAATCCTGCATCCCAAAAGCCCGCGTGTCGTGGCAATGCGGCCATTCGGGTGATCAAGGAAGCGGGGGCGCCGAACGGGGCCGTAAGGCGAGGGCTAGCCTCGAGACGTGGTGGACAAGGAACCCGCGCCGTTCGAGCGCGGAACGGACGGACCCAAGGTCATCGTCGTCGGAGCGGACGGCTCCGATTCCTCGTGGCGGGCGGTGTCCTACGCCGCCGGCCTGGCGCGGCGGCAGAACGCGCTGCTCGCCGTCGTCTATGTACAGCCGCTCATCGTCACCGGCACACTCCTCGGCGCCCCGGTGGCCGAGGTCACCACCGAGGTCGCCGACGAGCTGATGGCCGAGATCCGCCGGTCGGCGGAGCGGCTCCAGGGGATATTCGCCGTGCGCTGGGAATTCCACACCGTCCGCGGCGACCCCTACAACGGGCTGGTCACCGCGGCGGACTCACTGAAGGCCGACGCGGTGGTGGTCGGCGCCTCCGAGCACGCCGGACACCGCATCGTCGGTTCGGTCGCCATCCGGCTGGTCAAGGCCGGACGCTGGCCGGTCACCGTAGTGCCGTAGCCGCCACCGGTGCGTACTTGTAGCCCACCCGGCGGACGGTCACGATGCTGCCGCGGTGCTCGGCACCGAGCTTGCGGCGCAGCCGCGCCACATGCACGTCGACGGTACGGCCGTCGCCCACGTGACCGTAGCCCCAGACCGTGGTGACGAGCTGGTCGCGGGAGTGCACGCGGTGCGGGTTGGCGACGAGATGGGCGAGGAGTTCGAACTCCAGGTAGGTCAGGTCGAGGGGACGGCCGTCCACCGCCGCCGTACGGCGCTCGGCGTCGATCCGTACCCGGGCGCCGGGTTCGTGCGCGGGTTCGGGGACCGCCTCCACCGCGACCGGTCCCACTTCCGCGGGAACCAGGACCAGGTAGCCGACCATCCGCTGCTGGCCGGGAACGGTCGGCAGTACGTGGCCGGGCGCCGGCATCCAGGTGGCACCGGGCGGCAGGAAGTCGGGGGCGGGCGGGACCTCGTCGGGCCGTACGGCACGCAGCCGCGAGCGCAACGGGGTGGTGGTCCCGCCGGACCGCTGCTGGGAGAGGCTGACGGCAGGGAGGTTCAGGGACTGGGTGTTCGACATGGGTTCGGCTCTTTCGCGCGAGGGGTCGTTGGCTGGACGACGTATTGCGCGGTACCGGAATCCGTACTGCTGACGGCGACGGCCGGAGGCCGTGGTCCGCAGGTCAGCGGGGAGTGCGGGTCCGCGCGGTGATCGCGCGGCAACACTCTCGGTCGAAGTGGTGTCCCTGCCGGGACGGCCAGAAGGGCTCGAGGTCGGTGCGACCTGTCGCGATGTCAGTGTGGCTGGCCATGAGCCCTATTGAACCAGAAGCCACGCCCCGCGCGGCAGGGGGATGCCGGCGGAACGTGGATTCCGGTCATTTCGGGGCCACTACGGGGTCGCTACGGGTGCGTCACACGGCCTCGCGCGGCTCCACGCGCCTCGCAGGACCTCACATGGGCAGCGGAGCCGGGTCGGGCACCGGCTCCGGATGCGGTGTCGGCTCGGGCTGCGGCAGGGGTTCGGGCGACGGCAGCGGCGGGCCGGGCGGCATGGGACCCGGGCCGGGCTGCGGCGCCGGGCGCGGCACCGGGTCCGGCTGAACGGGGTCCGGGGGCTGCGGCGTCGGTTGCGGATCGGGCACCGGGGGAACGCTCGCCCGGATGACGGTCCGGTCGGGACAGTCCATGGACTTCTCCTTCGCGTCGTGTCGTTGTATCGCTCTGTCGGTTTGTCGTCGTTACCGACGCGGCCGCTGCCCGCGCCTACCCAACGGCCGGGACGCTACGCACGCGTACGCCCGCCCCGTCGACAGGGAAAGCCGGTTCTCCGGCGTTTCCACCTATCCTCTGGATCATGACCTGGTTGCGCGCGCTGAAGGAGACCGGGCGCTCCGGGTTGAGCGTCGAGCGGACCTGGCTCGAACCCCTGGTGGCCGTCCGTGGTGCGGCCGGGGTCGCGATCGTGATCGCGCTGTCCCTCTGGCTGTCCTCCCCCGCGGTGGCCGCGTCGTCGGCGTTCGGCGCCTTCGCCGCGGGCACCGCCACCTTCCAGCGCAGCTGGCGGTCCCGCCCGGTGCTCTCCCTCGCCGCGGGCACCGGCCTCGCCATCAGCACCTTCGTGGGCTACCTGGCCGCTTCCCATCTCGTTGTCTTCGTCCTGCTGCTGGCCGTGTGGGCCTTCCTGGCCGGGATGGCGTGGTCGCTCGGCCCGACATCCGGCATCGTCGCGGCGCTGACCGTCGCCGTCATGATGGTCGTCGTCACGCTGCCCACGTCCGTCAAGGACGCCCTGGGACATGCCCTGGTGATCGCCTTGGGCGGGCTGGTGCAGGCGGCGCTCATCCTGCTCTTCCCCATCCGCCGCTGGGGGAGGCAACGGGACGCTCTCGCGGACGCGTTCGCCGCCGAGGCGGCCTACGCCCGGCGGCTGCGCCAGGATCCGCACGCCCCGTTCGATCCCGAACCGCTGATGACGGCCCGCAGCGCGGCCGCGGTGACACCGTGGCAGGCCCGGCGCCGTCCGGAGGAGCTGCACGGCAAGCGGGCGCTGGCGGAGCGGATCCGGCCGGTGCTGGCATCGCTCGCCGACCCCGCGGTCGGCGCCGCGGAGGAAGGCCCGGAACGGGATCGGGCGCGTGAGCTGCTGGCGGCGGCCGCCACCGTGCTGGACGCGGTGGCCCGCGCGATCCGGCACGCGAAACCGGTGAAGCTGCCGAAGGAGGTCGACGCCTTCCTCGAAATCCCCGAGCCGGAGGCAGAACTGACCGGCTCGGCCCGCCGGGCCGCCGCCCGGCTGATCAGCCTGCTCGCCGCCGCTGTGGAGAGCGCCAACGGCTCGGGCCCCTCCGACACCACCGAGTCCGCACACCTGCTGCGCCCCACACTGCCGCGGCTCGTCCCGCTGGCCGCGCGGGCCATGCGCCATGAGATGCGCTGGAAGTCGGCGGTGTTCCGGCACACGGTGCGGCTGTCCGCGGTCGCCGCGACGGGCTACCTGATCGGCGCGGCGCTGCCGCTGGGCCATGGCTACTGGGCGCCGATGGCCTCGGTCATGATCATGCGTCCGGACTTCTCCCAGACCTACGCGCGCGGCGTGGCCCGCTTCGTCGGGACGCTGGTGGGAGTGACCGTCGCCACCGGAGTGATGCAGGCGGCGTCTCCGGGCGTCTATCTCTGCGCGGCCCTCGCCGTGGTGTGCATCGCCCTGATGTACCTGCTGATGCGCACCGGCTACATCGTTGCGCAGGCCTGTGTCTCGGCCTACGCGGTCCTGCTGCTGGGCATGGGCGGCAGCCTGTGGACCCAGACGGTTCCCGAACGTGTCCTGCTGACGCTGCTCGGCGGGGTGCTGGCGATGGCCGCCTATGCCGTGTTCCCCGCCTGGGAGACCCCGCGGCTGCGCGACCGGCTCGCGGAGCGGCTGGAAGCCACGGCCGGCTACACGGCCGCGGTCCTGGAGGGTTTCGCGGATCCGGCGAAACGGCGCTCCTCGACGGTCCGGGAGGCGCTGCTCGACGCCCGCGCGGCCAGCGCCACCTGGGACCAGGCCGTCGCACGCGCCGACGCCGAACCCGTCCGGCACCGCGGGCTGTCCCGGCGGGCCGCGCAGGACGCCGACACGGTCCTCTCCGCGATGGGCCGGGTGGGCATGCTGATGGAGGCCCATCTGCCCGGCCGGGACGCCGACCCCCTACCGTCCGCAGCGGAGTTCGCCCGCGTACTCCGCGAGGCCGTCGCCGAATCCGCGCAGGCGGTCCGCGACGGTGCGCCGCCGCGCTGGGACGCGGTCCGGGCCGTCCTCGACGGCTGGCAGGGCGACACCACCCGGGAACGCATGGTCCGCCGGGGCGCGGAACTGCAGATGGAGACACTCGACGAGTTCGAGGAGGCGTTGCGCTCCCGCTCCGGCACCCGGCCCCCGCCCCTGTGACGCGGATCCGGCTCCCCCGCGGCGGGTTGGTCCGTAAGGTGAGCGGATGGCCGTCCAGAACTGGAAGTTCGTCCTCGCGGCGGTGTCCGCGCTGCTCTCGCTCAGCGCCGTCGTGCTGGTCCTCCCGGCGCTGACGGGCGCCGTCGGCTGGACCTCCGTCATCGCCGCGGGCGCCCTTGCCGCGGTGACGGGAACGGTGGCCCTGCTGTCCGACGGCGGCGAACACCACAGCTGAGGCCGGTCCAGGGCTGGTTGCGCAAGATCGTCCGGCCAGGGTGTGATGGGACCATGGACTCTCGCACCCTGTACCTGTTCGGCTCGGCCGCCCCGCCCGTTTTCGACATAGCCCGGGTGATCGACGACGCGCAGGCCGACGGCTGGGACGTGTGTCTGGGCCTCACCCCCACCGCGGCCCACTGGCTCGGCGACCACCTCGACGGCCTCGCCGCACTGACCGGTCACCCGGTGCGGTCGCAGTACAAACTCCCGGGCGAACCGGACGTCTGGCCGCCCGCCGACGTGATCCTCTTCGCACCGGCCACGTTCAACACCATCAACCAGTGGGCTCTCGGGATCACCAACCACTTCGTGGTGGGCGTCGCCGCCGAGGCCCTGGGCAAGGGCATCCCCACGGTGGCCATGCCCTGCCTGAACTCCGCCATCGTCCAGCACCCGCAATTCGAGCGGTCCCTGGGCGAGTTGCGACTGGCCGGCGTGACGGTCCTGCACGGCGAGGGCGGCTTCGTCCCGAACCGCCCGGACGAGGACCAGCCGTCCGCGTACCCCTGGCACCTGGCCCTGGCAGCCGCAAGGAACGTCGCCCCCGCCATCCGCTGACCCATCGGCCGGGCCGGGGGCAGCGCTCGTGGGTCCGCACACCAGGCACTCATCGACGCCGAAGCCGGCTGCGTGAAGGGCGCCCGGCATCGTAAGGGACACGAATTGCCGCTCCACCCCATGGCGACGCACCGTAGCGCTACGGTCACGCGACCACCGTGCAGCACCAGGGGGACCCATGCGCATCCGCACCATCGCCGTTACCGCCGCCGTCATCATCAGCACCGCGGCGCTCAGCGCCTGCGACCCCAAGGCCACCGCGCCGGCCGGTGCCCCGGCCCCGTCCGGCGCGGCATCCGTCCCGTCCGCCTCAGCGGCATCGTCCGCCGCGGCTCCCGCCAAGACGGCGACCGTCCCCGTCTTCATCGGCATGGGGCTCCAGTCGGCGCAGGACGCCGCCCAGGCCGCCGGATTCGCCGGCCTCACCTCGCATGACGCCCTCGGCCGCGCGCGCCACCAGATCCTTGACCGGGATTGGCGGGTCTGCTCGCAGAACCACGCGGCGGGGAAGAGCATCCCCGTCGACACCACCCTCGACTTCGGGGCGGTCAAGCTCGAGGAGAAGTGCCCCGGCACCGACCGGACGCCGCCGAAGGAGGCCGGGGAGACCATGCCGGACTTCGTCGGCAAGTCCGTGAAGGCGGCGCACCAGGCTCTTCCTTCCAACGCATCCGTCGACTCCAAGGACGCCACCCAAGGACGCTTGATCATCATCGAGAGCAACTGGCAGGTGTGCACCCAGACGCCGGCGGCCGGCGCCGCGCTCAACGGACAGCCGGTGATGTTCACGGCGGTGAAGTTCGGTGAGTCCTGTCCATAGGAATCCCGTCCATGGACAGGTGGACGAACAGCCGCGTCCCCTTCGCCGGGGTGAAGGGGACGCGGCCATGGGAAGTGGATCGGCGTCAGCGGATCGGCATGCCCGACAGGGTGCGGGCGATGACCAGGCGCTGGATCTCGCTCGTGCCTTCGAAAATGGTGTAGATCGCGGCATCCCGGTGCATGCGCTCGACCGGGTATTCGCGGGTGTAGCCGTTGCCGCCGAGGATCTGCATGGCCTGGGCGGTGACGGTCTTGGCGGTCTCGCCGGCGTAGAGCTTGGACATGGAGCCCTCGGCCGAGGTGAAGGGCCGGCCGGCCGCGGCCATCCAGGAGGCGCGCCAGACCAGGAGGCGGGCGGCGTCGATCTGGGTGCGCATGTCGGCGAGTTGGAAGGCGATGCCCTGGTTGTCGATGATCGGGCGGCCGAACTGCACGCGGGTCTTCGCGTAGTCGAGGGCGACCTCGTAGGCGGCGCGGGCGATGCCGACCGCCTGGGCGCCGACGGCCGGGCGGGAGGCCTCGAAGGTGGCCATCGCGGCGTTCTTGACCCGCTCGCCGCCGGTCTTGGCGCGCTCGTGGGCGCGGGCGAGGCGCTCGTCGAGCTTCGCCTTGCCGCCCAGGAGGCATTCGCCGGGGATGCGGCAGTCCTCGAGGACGACCTCGGCGGTGTGCGACGCGCGGATGCCGTGCTTCTTGAACTTCTGGCCCTGGGACAGGCCGGGGGTGTTCGGCGGGACGATGAACGAGGCGTGTCCCTTGGAGCCGAGCTCGGGGTCGACGACCGCGACGACGACGTGGACGGCCGCGATGCCGCCGTTGGTCGCCCAGGTCTTGGTGCCGTTGAGCACCCATTCGTCCTTGGCCTCGTCGTAGACCGCGCGGGTGCGCATCGCGGAGACGTCGGATCCCGCGTCGGGCTCCGAGGAGCAGAAGGCGGCCACCTTGACGTCGTTGACGTCGCCGTACATCTGCGGGACCCAGGTGCCGATCTGCTCCTCGGTACCGTTGGCCAGGACGCCGACGGCGGCCAGTCCGGTGCCGACGATGGACAGGCCGATGCCCGCGTCGCCCCAGAACAGCTCCTCCATGGCCATGGGGATGCCGAGGCCGGTGGGGTCGAAGAACTGCTGGGCGTAGAAGTCGAGGGAGTAGAGACCGATCTTGGCGGCCTCCTGGATGACCGGCCAGGGCGTCTCTTCGCGCTCGTCCCACTCCGCGGCCGCCGGGCGCATCACGTCGGCCGCGAAGCCGTGGATCCAGTCGCGCACGGACTTCTGGTCGTCGTTGAGCTCGAGCGTGAAGTCGCCCATGTCCCCTCCACCTGGTTGTTACTTGCGGTAACATCAGTCTGTTACCCGTGAGTAGGGGCTGTCAACTCCCCGCCGTGAACCCGGCTGCCCCGACCGGGGTGTTACGTTGCGCAGAGTGCACGAAATCGAACAGACAGGGAGTACCGGGTGGACACCGGCCAGCGGCAGGACCAGCGGACGGCGACGGAGCGACGGCGTAAAGAGCTGCTCGAGGCCGCCGACCGCGTCGTACTGCGGGACGGACCCGAAGCCTCCATGAACGCCATCGCCGCCGAGGCCGGAATCACCAAGCCGATTCTCTATCGTCACTTCGGCGACAAGAGCGGCCTGTACCGGGCGCTCGCCCAGCGGCACACCGACGCGCTGCTCGCCTCGCTGCGCGCCGCCCTCAACTCCGGCAACGACCGCCGCGACCGGGTCGAGGCCACGCTGCACGCCTATCTCGCCGCGATCGAGACCCGCCCCCAGGTGTACCGCTTCCTGATGCACCCGGCCGAGGCGCCGGGCGACGGGGAGAAGGGCTTCGACGGCGGCCGGCACTCCTCCTCGCTGCTGCGGCGGATGGGCGAGGACCTGGCCGAGGTGATCGCCGAGCGGCTCGACCTGGGCCCGCAGAGCCAGGAGTTGGCACGGGTCTGGGGTCACGGCATCGTCGGCATGATGCACGCGGCGGGCGACTGGTGGCTCAGCGAACGCCCGGTCTCACGCGACCAGTTGGTCAGCCACCTCGCCGACCTGCTCTGGGGACGGCTGGCCGCGGCCGGCGACCGGGCGGGCAGCCCGGGGCTGTAGAACCCGGAATCCGGGGAACCCGGAATCCGGGGAACCCGGAATCCCGCCGGGCAGGCCCTACCTAGTTCTGCCGCGCCCAGGGCGCCCGGCGCGCGGCCCGCAGGGCGCGGCGGCGGCGCAGCCCGCCGAGGCGGTCGGTGAACAGGCCGCCGTCGAGGTGGTCGCACTCGTGCTGCAGACAGCGGGCGAAGAAGCCGGTGCCGGCGATCCGCACCGGCTCACCGCGGACGTCGAAGCCCTCCACGACCGCGTGGTCGTGGCGGGTGGTGCCCGCGTTGATGCCCGGCAGCGACAGACATCCCTCGGAACCCGTGACGGTGACGCCGTCCACCTCCGCCAACCGCGGGTTGACGACATGTCCCAGGTGCCGCACGTCCTCGTCGTCGGGGCAGTCGTAGACGAACACCCGCAGGGCCGTACCGATCTGGTTGGCGGCCAGCCCGACGCCGTCGGCGGAGTACATGGTGGCGAACATGTCCTCGACGAGACGGGCCAGTTCGGCGTCGAACGCGGTGACCTCGGCGCACGGCGCATGGAGCACCGGGTCGCCGATCAGACGCATCGGACGGATGGTGCCGGTACTGCCGGGGATGGTGCCGCGTCGCATGCCGGCAAGCGTAGAGCCTGTACGTGGCGGGGCGGACGGTGCGGGGGCCGCGCGGGAATGTAGATAGGCTGCTCCGAGACCGAGGCCTCCCGGGTGTTGGATCGGCGTGGAGGGGCGGACACTCGGCCACCGCGAGGCTTGTGCAGGTGTGGGGGCCGGACGCGAGGAGGATGTTAGACGATGGCAGGCAACTCGGAGCCACTGACTCCGCGGGCCAAGCTGGCCGTGACGGCGGGCAAGGCGGCTGCGGCGGTGTCCCGTGCGGCGGGTCGCGGCAGCGGATCGGTGATCGGCGGACGGGTGGCCCTGAGGGTCGACCCCGATCTGCTGGCCCGGCTGGCAGGGCACCTCGATGTCGTGCTGGTGTCCGCCACCAACGGCAAGACGACGACGACCCGGCTGCTCGCGGAGGCGCTGCGGGCCAACGGCCCGGTGGTCTCCAACGCTCTGGGCGCGAACATGCCGGCCGGTATCACCTCGGCGCTCGCCGGCGGCGCGGACGCCCGCTACGGCGTGATCGAGGTCGACGAGAAATACCTGGCCGGTGTCGCCCGTGATGTCGCCCCCAAGGCCATCGCCCTGCTGAACCTCTCCCGCGACCAGCTCGACCGCGCGGCCGAGACCCGCATGCTCGCCGAGCACTGGCGCGAGGGCCTGTCCGGTACGGACGCCATCGTCATCGCCAACGCCGACGACCCGCTGATCACCTGGGCCGCCTCCTCCTGCCCCACCGTGGTGTGGGTCGCAGCCGGCCAGGAGTGGAAGGACGACGCCTGGTCGTGCCCGTCGTGCGGCGGCGTGCTCCAGCGCCCCTCCGACGACTGGTTCTGCGGTGACTGCGGCTTCCGCCGTCCCACGCCGACCTGGGCGCTCTCCGGCGACCACGTCATCGACCCGTACGGCGCGGCCTGGCCGATCCGCCTGCAACTGCCGGGACGGGCCAACAAGTCCAACGCGGCCGTGTCCGCCGCGGCCGCGGCCGCCTTCGGGGTGGAGCCGAAGGTCGCGCTGGAGCGGATGTACGCGGTGCAGGCGGTGGCCGGACGTTACGACGTCGTCACCTACCTGGAGCGCGAGCTGCGGCTGCTGCTGGCGAAGAACCCGGCCGGCTGGCTGGAGACCTTCTCCCTCATCGACGGCCCGCCCACCCCGGTGATCCTGTCCGTCAACGCCCGCGGCGCGGACGGCACCGACACCTCCTGGCTGTGGGACGTGGACTACACCCGGCTCGCCGGGCACCCGATCTACGTCATCGGCGACCGCAAGCTGGACCTCGCGGTCCGCCTCGAGGTCGCGGGACTGGACTTCCGCGTCTGCGCGGACGTCGACGAGGCGGTGCGCTCCGCGCCCCCCGGCCGGATCGAGACCATCGCCAACTACACGGCCTTCCAGGACCTGCGCCGCCGCGTCGGCAACTGACCCGGACAAGGAGAAGCAAGCATGAGCGATTCCAGCCTTCGCCTGGTGTGGGTCTACCCGGACCTGCTGAGCACCTACGGCGACCAGGGCAACGCCCTGGTCGTGGAGCGGCGTGCCCGCCAGCGCCGCCTCAACGTCAGCCGGATCGACGTCCGGTCCGACCAGCCCATCCCCACCTCCGGGGACATCTATCTGATCGGAGGCGGTGAGGACCGCCCGCAGCGCCTCGCCGCGGAGCGGCTGCGCCGCGACGGCGGACTGAACCGCGCGGTCGCCAACGGCGCGATCGTCTTCTCCGTGTGCGCCGGCTACCAGATCCTCGGCCATGAGTTCGTGAACGACCTGGGCCGCCCCGAGGCCGGCCTGGGGCTGCTCGACGTCGTCAGCGTGCGCGGTGACGGCGAGCGCTGCGTCGGCGACGTCCTGGCCGACATCGACCCGCGGCTCGGCCTGCCGCCGCTGACAGGTTTCGAGAACCACCAGGGCATCACCCACGTCGGCCCGAGCGCGCGCCCGCTGGCGACCGTCCGGTACGGCAAGGGCAACGGGACCGGCGACGGGACCGAGGGCGCGTACAACGACACCGTCTTCGGCACGTACATGCACGGCCCGGTCATGGCCCGCAATCCGCAGATCGCCGACCTGCTGCTGAAGCTGGCGCTGGACGTGAACGCCCTGCCGCCGGTCGACGACCAGTGGTACGAGGCGCTGCGCACGGAGCGGATCGCGGCGGCGGGCCAGCCCGCCTGAGGCGGTGAGCGGTGTCCGCAGTGCGGGCGGCTGTGCGCCGTCCGCCTGCGGCTGGCTAAGGTAACGGGGGTTCCATCCGGACGACGGGGTCCGGCCGTCCGTTTGGAAATCGCGGGAGTGCGAGAGCAATGCGTATTGGTGTGCTGACGAGCGGCGGAGACTGCCCCGGACTCAATGCCGTCATCCGGTCGGTGGTGCACCGCGCCGTGGTCGACCACGGCGATGAGGTCATCGGGTTCCACGACGGCTGGAAGGGCCTGCTGGAGTGCGACTACCGCAAGCTGGACCTGGACGCCGTCAGCGGCATCCTGGCCCGCGGTGGAACGATCCTGGGCTCGTCCCGGGTGCAGCCCGCGCATCTGCGCGGTGGCGTGGAGCAGGCCAGGGGCCATGTACGGGACCTGGGCCTGGACGCGATCATCCCGATCGGCGGTGAGGGCACCCTCAAGGCGGCCAAGCTGCTGTCGGACGCCGGCCTGCCGATCGTGGGCGTGCCCAAGACGATCGACAACGACATCGCGTCGACGGACGTCACCTTCGGGTTCGACACGGCCGTCATGGTCGCCACCGAGGCCCTCGACCGCCTCAAGACCACCGCCGAATCGCACCAGCGGGTGCTGATCGTCGAGGTCATGGGCCGGCACACCGGCTGGATCGCCCTGCACTCGGGCATGGCGGCCGGCGCGCACGCCATCGTGGTGCCGGAGCGGCCCTTCGACATCGGCGAGCTGGCCGATCTGGTCGGCAAGCGGTTCGCGGCGGGCAAGAAGTTCGCGATCGTCGTGGTCTCCGAGGGTGCCAAGCCGCGTGAGGGCTCGATGGAGTTCTCGTCCGGTGCCAAGGACATCTACGGCCACGAGCGGTTCACCGGAGTCGCCACTCAGCTGTCGGTGGAGCTGGAGCAGCGCCTCGGCAAGGAGGCGCGGCCGGTGATCCTGGGCCATGTGCAGCGCGGTGGCACGCCCACCGCCTACGACCGGGTGCTCGCCACCCGGTTCGGCTGGCACGCGGTGGAGGCCGTCCACAACGGTGACTTCGGGATGATGACGGCGCTGCGCGGCACCGACATCAAGCTGGTGCCGCTGGCCGAGGCCGTCGAGCACCTCAAGACCGTGCCGGCCGAGCGCTACATCGAGGCCGAGTGCGTCCTGTAGCCGGGCCCGTCCGCCTTCCGGTGGACGCTGTGCCGGGCTGCCGCCCGCTTCCGACGTAACGGGGCCGCCCCCGGCCGCATCACCGGCCGGGGGCGGCTCTAGTCTGGTGCGGGCGCACGGGTCGAATCGGCACAATGCCGGACGGCGCGGGCGGGGCAGTCGGCACGAACAGGAGAGAGTGACCCATGGACCACGGCGGACACGGCATGCCGATGGACTTGCCGCCGTTCACCCTCGGTCGGGGGCTGGAGTTCAGCGGCGACCCGGTGTTCCTGGCAGGCTGCCTGCTGGCGCTCGGGCTGTACGGGTGGGGCGTGGTGCGGCTGTGGCGGCGCGGCGACCGGTGGCCGGCCGGCCGGATCGTGGCCTTCGTGCTGGGCGTACTGACCGTGGCCTCGGTGATGTGCACCGCGATGAACGACTACGGCATGGTCATGTTCAGCGTGCACATGGTGCAGCACATGGTTATCAGCATGCTCTCCCCCATCCTGCTGCTGCTGGGCGCTCCGGTGACGCTGGCCCTGCGGGCGCTGCCGGCGACCGCGCACGGACGCGGCCGCAAGGGGCCGCGTGAGCTGCTGGTGGTCTTCCTGCACAGCCGGTACATGCGGCTCGTCACCCATCCCGCGTTCACGATCCCGCTGTTCATCGCGAGCCTGTACGCGGTGTACTTCTCGCCGCTCTTCGACTTCCTGATGGGCAGCAGGCTGGGACACATCGCGATGATGACCCACTTCCTCGCCGTCGGCCTGGTCTTCTTCTGGCCGATCATGGGCGTGGACCCGGGGCCGCACCGCCCCAGCCACATCATGCGGATGCTGGAGCTGTTCGCGGGAATGCCGTTCCACGCGTTCTTCGGCATCGCCCTGATGATGGGCACCGAACCGATGGTGACCACGTTCCTGCATCCCCCGGCGTCCCTCGGGGTAGATCCGTTGCAGGACCAGAGCGCGGCGGGCGGCATCGCCTGGGCGTTCAGCGAGATCCCGTCGGTCCTCGTGCTGGTGGCGCTGCTGTTCCAGTGGTACACCTCCGATCAGCGGCAGGCGCGGCGGTCGGATCGCGCGGCCGACCGGGACGGGGACGCGGAGCTGGTGGCGTACAACGCCTATTTGGCATCCTTGGATGCTCGCGGTCGCGGCTGACACAGCTGACCAAGGGGAGGCGCGAGATGGGGGACCAGGTGCGGATATCGGGCGGAGCGCTGGAGCTGCCGGGCGGAGTGACGGTGCGGTTCATGCGCACGTTGCGGCTGCCCGAGACCGGGACGCATCCGCTGCCGCCGGGGATCGGCACGTTTCCGCTGCGCCGGGTGGCGGACTATCCGGACCGGGCGCCCGCCGAGTGGCTGACCCGCGGCGGTGTGGTGCTGCCGGTCTACCAGCGCGAGGCGATGTGGCTGAGCTTCTCCTCGCCGGTGCCGGCCGCGCTCCAGGTGGGCGTGGGCAAGGTGTGTGCGGTCTCGGGGCAGCCGTGGAGCGACCGGCTGTCACAGGATCCGCAGAACTACGTGGTGCTGCCCCGGCAGCCCTGGCTGGACGGCATCAACTCCGGATCCGGCACGATCCGGCAGTTCGTGGCGGTTCCGCTGGGCCTGGGGGCGACGGTGGAGGGCCAGGTCTCCGGCGAGGAGGTCTGGGGCGGGGTGCAGCTCCAGGTCTTCGAGCTGCGGGACGAGCCGCTCGCGGTCTGGCGCGCGGAGCAGGAGCGGCGCGCGGTCGCCACCCGCGGGCCCTGGGGCGTCGCCGCCGAGGAGGACGAGGGAATGCCGCCCATGGCGGGCTACGGCGCGGCGATGCCGATGGAGGCCATGGCCGCCCCTGCCGCACCATCGATGGGCCTGGGCGCGGGCGGCCGGATGCGCCAGGAGGTGTACCGCGACGAGCGGCTGCCGGGCGACTGGCGGCCGACCCCGTCGGGCCGGGTCTTCGTCCATCTGGCGACCGCCCCGCAGTGGCGGCAGATCACCGGCGAGGCGCCGCCGCCGTCCCCGGTGGACCGGGCGGCCTACAACGCGGCGGGCCTGCCCTGGTTCGACTACTACGACGCGGACGCCGCCGATCTGGCGGCCGCGGCACCACTGGCGGACGTGAAGCCGGTGGGCGACTGGCTGGGCGACGACCAGCAGCCGTGGGCGCCGGTCCAGCCCGGCCAGGTGAAGAAACTCAAGGACGACGGCCAGGTGACCGACGGCGACTGGTAGCGCCGGAGGCGGCGGCCGGTCACCATGGAGACCGGGCCGCCACCGGGCGGGTCGTCCTGGGATTCTCGGGGAGGAGGGCCTCATGCCGACACCCGCGAAGGCGATGGCGGTGTGCACCGCGGCATCTCTGGTGGCCGTGTCCGCCTATACGGTGGCGCTGGGCGCGAACGGCTGGCTGTGGTTCGCCTGGGTGCTGCTCGGGCTGTGCACCGCCGCGGTGTTCGCCATCCGGCTCCCCCGCTGACCTCTGGGAGCACTCCGCGGCCACCCGGTTCACCCGAAGGGCCCCGCGCCCCCGCACCGCCGATACCGGTACTCTCGCGCCCCGCCCGTATCGGCACTACTGTGCCTGGTCACCGGGGTGCGGGCGCTCCCCGGCGTGGAGGGGGGAAACGGGCCGCGTGTTTTACCACGTGCTCAAATACGTGATCCTTGGGCCGTTGCTGCGGCTGCTGTTCCGGCCGCGGATCGAGGGGCTGGAGCACATTCCGGACGACGGTGCCGCGATCGTCGCGGGCAACCATCTGTCGTTCTCCGATCACTTCCTGATGCCGGCGATCCTGCCGCGCCGGATCACCTTCCTGGCCAAGGCCGAGTACTTCACCGGCGCCGGGCTGAAGGGCCGGCTGACCGCCGCGTTCTTCCGCGGGGTGGGCCAGATCCCGGTGGACCGGGCGGGCGGCAAGGCCTCCCAGGCGGCGCTGAAGTCCGGGCTCACGGTGCTGCGGCGGGGCCAGCTGCTGGGCATCTATCCGGAGGGCACCCGGTCGCACGACGGCCGGCTGTACAAGGGGCGTACCGGGGTCGCGGCGATGGCGATCACGGCTCAGGTACCGGTGATCCCGTGCGCGATGGTGGGCACCTTCGAACTGCAGCCGCCCGGCCGCAAGCTCCCCCGGCTGGGCCGGGTCACGATCCGCTTCGGCACGCCTCTGGAGTTCAGCCGGTTCGAGGGCATGGAGGGCGAGCGGTACGTGGTGCGGTCGGCGACCGACGAGATCATGTACGCGATCCTGGCGATGTCCGGGCAGGAGTACGTCGACCGCTACGCGAACGAGGTCAAGGCCGAGCAGGCACGCGGCGTCGCGGCGCTGCTGCGCCGGCCGCCGGGAAAGGGCGAACCGCGCGACGAGCCGCCGTCGCCGCGCTAGCGCCCGTCCCGCCAGGGGTACTTGTAACTGCGCATGACCCGGACATGGCCGAACACGGACCGGCCGGTGATGTGCACCACGGGGCCGTCCTCGTCCCAGTCCTCCTTGGTCCTGTCGTGTCCGCCGAGCTGGGAGCGCTTGCCGAACAGGGCGGTCCCGGTGTCGTAGACCCGCGCGTTGTCGGGGACCAGGATCTCGACCTTGCCGCAGAACGAACCGGCCTCGATGACGACTTCACGGCGGGTGAACACCGCCTGCCGCAGGTCGATCACGACGGCGCCGAACCGGGCGCGCGCGACGGTGTGCGGCGGGACCGGCCACTGGCCGCCGCGCCGGATCTTGCTGAAGAGGGCGTCGACGGGATCCGTGTCGGTGGGGGCGACCAGGTGCGCGCCCGCCGCCGGCTCCGGCAGATCGCCGGTGATCGGGGCGAGTTCACCGCGGGTGCGCGCCGAGTACGTGGCTTCGAGCCGCTCGGCGTGCTCGTCCGTGGTGAGCCGGCCGGTCGCGAGCGCGTCGGCGAGAATCGCGGCGGTCTGGTCGCGCTCCTGGTCCGACGCGCGCACGTCGATGTCGGCGGAGCGGGGCTCCGCTGGGGTGTCGGACACCGGGCAACCTCCTGATCGGACGCGGACCAGACTTACGCTATATCGCGACTGTCGCGTTCGCAAGGTCCGCGTCCGCCGACGGGCCGGAGCCGTCCGGAACGCAGCCGAACCCGGTCCACGACCGGGCCCGCAGGAGGTAAACCGCTGGCTCCGCCGCAGGTGAGGGCCATAGGGTCGGGAGCCGTGAACACCAACAGAACAAGGCGCGCGGCATGAGCGCGCGGCTGCGCGGCATCGCCCGGCACACCCAGGAGATCGTCGCGGCGGGCCGGTATCCGGCACCCAGCGGCCGGGACGTTTCGATCGCCGCCGGCGTCGCCCGCGCGGTCGCCGGGACCCGGCTGTTCGGGCCCGAGCCGGTGGACGTGCCTCCGCCGTCCGCTCCGCCGGCGGCCACCGCCTTCGGCGTGACCGGTGAGAGCAGCCTCCAGGCCGCACGCCGGCTGAGGGCGGCCTCGGACGGGCCCGTCGCCGTCCTCAACTTCTCCTCGGCCCGCAACCCGGGCGGCGGTTACCTCAACGGCGCCCAGGCGCAGGAGGAATCACTGTGCCGCGCGTCGGCCCTCTACACGTGCGTGGTGAGCACGCCGGACTTCTACGCCGTCCACCGTGCCGACCGCGACCCCTTCTACACGGACCGGGTCATCCACTCCCCCGCCGTACCGGTCTTCCGCGACGACCGCGGCGCGCTGCTGGAGGAGCCGTACGAGGCGGGTTTCCTGACCTCTCCCGCGCCGAACGCCGGGGTGATCACCCGCAATCTCCCCGACCGGGTGGACCTGATCCCGCGGGCGCTGCTGACGCGCGCGGAGCGCGTCCTGGAGGTCGCCGCCGCCCAGGGCTACCGGCGGCTGGTGCTGGGCGCCTGGGGCTGTGGGGTCTTCCAGTGCGATCCGGCGCAGGTCGCGGACGCCTTCCACCGCCATCTGACCGGCTCCGGGCGCTTCGCCGGCCGGTTCGACGAGGTCGTCTTCCCGGTGCTGGACCGGCGCGAGGACTCCCCCACCCGCGCCGCTTTCGCCGCGAGGTTTAATGAGTCATGACCGACACCGAGGACACGGCGGAAACGAACGAGCACGGGACGTACAACGGGCTGATCGCACTGCTCGACGAGCACGGTGCGGTCTACCGGACCATCGACCACGCGCCGCAGGGCGCCACCGAGTTGGTCAGCGAGCTGCGGGGCAACGCGCTGGCGCAGGCGGCGAAATGCATCATCGTCATGGTCAAGCTCGGCAAGAAGACCACCAAGTACGTGCTCGCCGTCGTGCCCGGTGACCGGCGGCTGGACCTCGGCGCGGTGAAGGCGCTGTTCGGCGGGACGTACATCTCGTTCGCGCCGAAGGAGACCGCCGAGCGGCTGGCCGGCAGTGTCAGCGGCACCGTGCTGCCGTTCTCGTTCGACGAGAAGCTGGAGCTCATCGTGGACCCGGCGCTGCTGGACCACGATGAGATCTTCTTCAACGCGGCCCGGCTGGACCGTTCCCTGGCGCTCTCGGCCAAGGACTACGCGGAGATCGCCGCGCCGCGCGTCGAATCCATCACGGAGGCACCGGCCGTCCCGGGCGGGAAGCGCAACATCGACACCGTCATGGACGCCGTCCCCGAGAAGTGGCTTCCGCACGTCCTGGCCCAAGTGAACGACTACGACGTCAAGGTCGCCAACGTCGAGGGCGAGTTCTCCGAGCACCGGCACGCGGACACCGACGAGTTCTTCCTCGTCCTCGCCGGCCGGCTGCGGCTGGAACTGCCGGACGGAACCGTCGAGCTGGGCCCGCACGAGGTGTTCACCGTGCCGCGCGGCACCCTGCACAAGCCGGTGGCCGAGCCGGGGACCCGGATCCTGATGTTCGAACCGCGGGGCACCGTCAACACCGGTGACGGCAACGAGGGAACGACCGGCGTCGTCCTGCCCTGACCATCCGTCCCCCGCGCCGCGCACCGTCCCACGCCCGGTCCCCGCGCCGCCTCCCGCAGCGGTCCCACAGCCGCTTCTCGCGGTGCGGGACCGGCCCGTCGGGGGCTCTCAACGGCTGCCCGCCCCGGCGTCGCCCCGGCCGTGCAGGAACAGGGCGCGGCTCAGGCAGCCCACGGCCACCGTGCACGCCGCCGTACGCACCATGTTGAGCGCGATCCAGGTGTTCTCGAACTTGTCGCGCACCGCGGCCAGATCGCGGATGTGCGCGGGGTCGCCGGCCTTCGCGAGCTCGTCGTTGAGCGGGATGTTCGCGCCCATCGTGACGAGGAGCGCCACGACGTACAGCGCCACCGACGCCAGCACCCAGCCGAACACGGCGCGCCGCCCCAACCGCCGCTGCTGGAAGGCCGCGACGCCCGTCAGCACCAGGGCGCCGAAGAACGCGAGGAAGAACACCGGGTTCTCGATGGCCACGTTGATGTTCTGCATCGCGCCGATGAACGTCCGGTCGTCACCGCGGCCCAGGCCCGGCATCACCGCGACGTCGAAGCTGAAGAAGACACCCGCCATGAGTGCCGTGGCGACGGTGGCGGCACCCAGCACCGGACCGGCCGCGCTCTTGCGGGCGGGGACCGGAAGCGCCGGGTGGTGCAGCGGAGCCTGGGGCGTCGGGTGGATGTTCGGGGCGCCGTTGGTGTGGTGGGCAGCACTCATCGCTTCGCTTCTCCCTGCGGGGTGTCGGACGGCTACGTTCGGCTGGTTGCTCATGGCTCCAGTCAAGTCCCCGGCGGGACTACGGACCATCGCTCAGACGCGCACCCGCATAAGCAACCGTCCACGCGCGGGCGCGTGGACGGTTGCCGTCACCCCAGGATCCGCTACGAGGCCGTCGTGCCGTACACCTGCATCTCGTAGAGGGAGTAGCCGTAAGCGGTGCCCCGGGCAGTGCCGTTCACCCGGACGTAGCGGCCGGTGCCGGTGAGCCCGGTCAGGTCGTCGGTGGCACCGTTGCCGGTGGTGGTGGAGTAGATCGTCGTCCAGGTCGTACCGTCAGGGGAGGTCTGGATCGTGTACGCCTTGCCGTACGCGGCCTCCCAGAGGAGCTTGACGTGGCTGACGTTCGCGGTGGCGCCCAGATCGACGCGCAGCCACTGCGGGTCGGTGCCTTCCTTGCTGGCCCACCGCGTGGTGGTGAGGTTGCCGTCGAAGGCGGCCGCCGCCGCGAAGGATGTCGATTCGACCGAGGAGGCCGTCGCCGTCCGGCCCTGGGACAGCAGCACCGGGCCGCCGCCGGGAGCGGTGACGGTCAGTGCGTAACCCGCCGAGTGCGCGGCCGATGCCGAGGTTCCGGTGACCGTGAGCGCCGCGGAGCCGGAGGTGGCAGCGGCGTTGGCCGACACCGTCATCACCGAAGTGCCCCCCGCGGTCACCGTCGAGGGCGCGAAGCTCACACTGACACCCGACGGAGCGCCGGTGGCGGAGAGCGTCACCGGCTCCGCCGTACCGGAGGCCACCGGCACGGACACCGTCGAGGTCGTGGACGCTCCCGCGTTGACCGAACCCGCCGCCGGGTTCAGCGACAGCGAGAAGTCGTTGGTGGTGGAAGCGGCTGTGAAGGCCCACTGGCTCGCAGTGCCGGAGCAGCTGCCGGCGACCACCTTGGCGCTCGAGGTCCGGAAGCACTTCTGCCCGGTCTGCATGTCGGAGATGGTGCCGTTGGGGTTGACCGACCACTGCTGAGTCGGGCCACCGGTGCAGGTGTTGAGGACGATGTTGCTGCCGGACGTCGCCGCGCAGAGGTTGTTGATCACCATGAAGGCGCCGTGGAAGGTGAAGCGCTGGGCCGCCGAGCCGTTGCAGGCGGCGGTCTTGAGGGCGGTGCCGGGAGTGGAGCTGTTACCGGGATCCTCCATGCACTGCGCGTTCGAGCCGTTCTTGTACTGGCCGATGGTGGTGTTGGGCTGGGCGCCGCCGTAGCACTTGCCGGTGCTGGTGTTGAAGATCGGCGTCGGGTCGTAGGGCTCGTTGGCGCCGGGGTTGACGACGACCGGTTCCATCGTCGGCGTGCTGTCCGCGTTGTAGTGCGTCAACGCGTCCTCACAGTCGATGGCGTTCATCGCGTTGCCGCCCTTGCCGCCCAGCCACAGGTCGATGTGGTGCAGGCCGGGGCCGCCGTTGGGCCCCTCCTCGCTCCAGTCCGCCTCGCACTCCTGGCAGCTGTCCTCCATGATGAAGTACTTCCTGACCCGCTCGACCCACACCTTCGTGCCGGCCGGGAGCTCCGCCTTGGAGGTCGCGAAGGTGATCGGATCCGCGAACGTGCCGGTACCGCCGGCCGTGTCGTGGATCTGCGGGTACGAGATGTCGCCGCCGGGCGGTGTGTTGTCGTACCAGCCGTAGAACGTCAGGAACGTCTGTTGCGTCGCGGCCGCGGGGGCCGCGGAACTCGGCGCCGCGTTCACCAGTCCGGCGAACGCCGAGATGAGGACGAGACAGGCGGTCGCGAAGAACGCGACAAGAGCACGCCGACTCATGGTGCGGCTCATGGTGCCTCCGTTGCCAGGGGGATCCAGCAGGGTCACCGCAGAGTCGGTCCGAGCACCGGCGCAAGTCAATAGTCTGTTAGGAAAGTTATCTAACAATCACTCGGTGTCCGCTGGGGACACCCAGCGGAATCAACTGGCCCGGCCCCGCCCCGTGATGACATCCTGACCGCGTGAACGGACCGGAGATCGACATCATTTTCGCCCCTGAGCTGCACCTCTTCGTCCCCGCGGAACGGCGTCAGGGCCCGAGCACGGTCGTCACCGACGGCACCTCGACGCTCGGCCATGTCGTCGAATCGCTCGGCGTCCCGCTCACCGAAGCGGGGCTGCTGCTCGTCGACGGCAGCGCGGTGCCCGTCTCGCACATCCCCGGCGCGGGCGAGACCGTTCACGTCCAGGCGGTCGAGCGGCCCCAGCACGTGCCGGGGGCGCCCCTGCGGTTCCTGCTCGACGTCCACCTCGGCACTCTCGCGCGGCGACTGCGCCTGCTGGGCGTCGACGCCGCCTACGAGAACGAGGACATCGGCGACCCCGCGCTGGCCACGCTCTCCGCGAAGGAGCAGCGCGTCATGCTCTCCCGCGACCGCGGGCTGCTCCGGCGGCGGGAGATCTGGGCCGGGGCGTACATCTACAGTGACCGCCCCGAGGATCAACTCCGCGACGTCCTGCAGCGCTTCGCGCCCGCGCTCACCCCGTGGTCCCGGTGCGTGGCCTGCAACGGCCCGCTCGCCGACGCCGACAAGGAGTCGGTCCAGGACCAGCTGCGGCACGGCACGCAGCGCTCGTACGACGTCTTCGCGCAGTGCGCCGCCTGCGAGCGGGTGTACTGGCGGGGTGCGCACCACGCCCGCCTGGAGGCGATCGTCGAGGAGGCACTGCGCGAGTTCGGCGGCGCGGCCGCCCGAGACCGGCGCTTCGCCTAGGGCGTGTTGCGAAAGTCCCGCCTGGCCCACGACGCCTGGCACGCGCCCTCGCCGCGTTGTCGGGCTCGTCCACGTACGTCCAAGTACGAGGACGACCTTCCGCCATGCGAGCGCACCCACCAGCCGCCGTGGACCACGCCCTCCGGGCGAACGCCGCTCCTTCCGAAACACGCCCTAGTCGGCCACGCCCCTGACCGCGATGACCTTGTCGATGTGCACGCGTACGAGGAGTTCACCCGGGACGCCGTTGCGGGCGCCGTACACCTCGGCCTGCTCGGGGCCCATGTAGCGATGGGCGATACGGGTCGCCCAGTCGCGGACCTCCGGCAGCTCCTCGCTGATCCGGGCCTTGCCCTCGATGACCACGAACGAGAACGGCGGACGGTCGTCGTCGACGCAGATGCTCACCCGGCCGTCACGGGCGAGGTTGCGGCCCTTGACGGTCGCCTTGCCGGTGTTGAGGACCAGGTCGTCCCCGTCGAGGAGGAACCAGACCGGCGCGAGGTGCGGGCGCCCGTCGGCGCGGACGGTGGCGAGCTTGCCGGTACGGGTTCCCTCGCTGATGAATGCGCGCCATTCGGCGTCGATCATGGTGGCCATGCCACCCATGGTGCCCGAAGGGGGCCGGCTCCCGGCACAGGACGCCCCGGCGTCTCCCGGCAGATCCTGCCCGATGGATTGGAGAGCGCTCTCCAGCGTACTGAGTCGGGACGTGGGGCCCGAGATCTCAGGCGGACTGCCGGATGACGAGGGTCGGTTCGAAGATGACGGAGGTGATGCGCTGCTGTGGTGTGGTGATGCGGTCCAGGAGGAGACGGGCCATTTCACCTGCCATGTCTTCCACGGGCTGGCGAATGGTGGTGAGTGCGGGGCGTGACGCGGTGGCGGCGCTGCTGTCGTCGAAGCCGATGACCTTGACGTCGTCGGGAACGTGGCGGCCGTGGTCGCGCAGAACGAGCAGGGCGCCCTGGGCCATCAGGTCGTTGGCGGCGAAGACCCCGTCGAGGCGGGGATGTTCGGCCAGCAGGCGTTCCATCGCGGCCTCGCCGCTGTCCTGGGTGAAGTTGCCCTCCGCGCACGGCACATAGGGGAAGCCGTGGCGGGCCATCGCCTCGCGGAAGCCGGTCAGCCGGTCCTGACTGGCCGGGACGTCCAGCGGACCGGAGATCGTCACCACCTCCCGGCAGCCGCGCTCCACCAGCCGGTCGGCGGCCAACCTGGCCCCGTCCTGATGCGCGACATCGACATAGCTGATCGGGATCGGTCGGGCCGGCCGGGCGAACAGCACCGCGGGCACCCCCGCCTCGGTGATCTGCTCCGGCAGCGGGTCGCCCGCATGCGTGGACACCACCATCGCCCCGTCGGCGTTGCCCTGCCGCAGATACGCCACCACCTGGTCGCGCGCCGTGCCGGTCTCGGCCAGCATCAGCACCGGATGCATTCCCAACGGCCGCAAGAACCCCACCACACCACTGACCACCCGGCCGAAGAAGGGGTCGACGAACACCTCGCTCCGCACCGCGTCGTCCGGCCCGGGACCGCCCGCACCGGACACCACCAGCGCGATGGCCCCGGTACGCCGGGTCACGAGCGACCGGGCCGCGGTGTTGGGCACGTAGCCGGTCGCGGCGATGGCCTGGCGGACCGTCTCCTGGATGGCCGGGTCGACATTGCGGGTCCCGTTGATGACCCGGGAGACCGTCGCACGCGAGACACCCGCCACGCGGGCCACATCCTCCAGCGTGGGAGGTCCCGAAAGTGCCGGTCGGAGGACTTCGCTCATGTCGGTCTTTATAGCACGCCCTGGAGAGCGCTCTCCAGGAGTCACTTCCCGGGAGCCGTCAGCGTATCGAACACCGCACCCCACCGCCCCCGCCTCGGCGCATTGGGACCTCCTCGCGCCGCATGCCGCGTCGATCTTGCACCGCTGCCGCACGGCTGGCAGGGTCGGCAGTCGGTGAACCATGGACACGGGGGCTGGAAACGGTGAGCGGTTCGCAGTGGCCGGCAGCGGTCGAAGAGGGCCTGTACCGCGTGCGCAACGTGGGCAGCGGCCTGTTGCTGGAGGTCGCCGACGGCCGCAGGAACAGCGGCGCCAACGTCCAGCAGGGCATGGAGAACGGAACCGACGCGCAGCTCTGGCGGGTGCTCCCGATCCACGAAGGCAGCGCGCTCTACCACCTCGAGAACGTCCGGAGCGGCAAACGGCTCGACGTGGCGGGCGCCGCCACCGAGAACGGGGTGAATGTCCAGCAGTGGCGGCCCAACAACTTCGGCGCCCAGGAATGGCTGATCGAGCAGCACCTCGACGCACCCGGCACCGTCACCCTCGTGAGCGGCATCAGCGGCAAGACGCTGGAGGTCGCCGACGGCAGCAAGGAGGACGGCGCGAACGTTCAGCAGTGGGAGGACAAGGACGTCGCCTCCCAGTGGTGGACGCTGGAGCCGCAGTAACCTTCGGGATCTTCGATCACACACAGTGAACGATCGTCGCTTTGAGCGAGTTCCCGGATCGGGAATGTGCGGGCGGTGGGTCGCGTTGAGACGAGCAGATACCGAATGACAATGACAATCATTACGTTCGGTGTCCTGGAGACCACCGCATTGGAAGGGAATTCCATGGCACGCAATGACGCCCGCCCGGTCATCACTCTGCGTTCGACGGCCGGCACCGGTCAGAGCTACGTCACGCGCAAGAACCGTCGCAACAACCCCGACCGTCTGGTGCTGCGCAAGTACGACCCGGCCGCCGGACAGCACGTCCTCTTCCGCGAGGAGCGCTGACCGCACGGATCAGCCGGATCACGCGAACACCGCGGATCAGGCCGCGCGCATCCCGCCGGCAACGAGGACCGGCCGCCCCACCCGTTCCGCACAACGGAAGGTATCTCCCATGAAGTTCGGCATCCACCCCGTCTCCCGCCCGGTCGTCTTCCGCGACCGTTCAGCGGACTTCGAATTCCTGACGCGTTCGACCGCGGACAGTGACAAGACCGTGGAGTGGGAGGACGGCAGCACCTACCCCGTCGTCGACGTGGAGACGTCCTCGGCGAGCCACCCGTTCTACACGGGCACGTCCCGCGTGCTGGACACCGCGGGCCGCGTCGAGCGCTTCGAGCGCCGGTACGGTTCGCCCTCGTCCGGCGCGGGCTCCGCGAAGTAAGCACCACGCACCCACGAGGGGGCGGTACCGCCGGTATTCCTGGCGGTACCGCCCCCTCCCCCGTTCGCGGTTCCCTCCGCGGGTCCCTTGCGCGGTCCCTACTTCCGCGGCGCACCGCGGTAGGTGCCGAAGAACCACCGGTTTCCCTCGGGGTCACGGGCGGCGAAGTCACGTGAGCCGTAGTCGGTATCGGTCAGTTCCATGATGATCTCGGCTCCGGCCGCTCGGGCGCGGTCGTACAGCGCGTCGGGCTCGTCGGTGACGACGTAGGCGCCGAAGGTGCCCGGCACCAGGGCGACATGGTCCGCCGCGCCGTCCTCGGGGACGCTGCCGAGCATGATGCCGCCGCCCGGCGGCCAGTCGAGCTGGGCATGGTCGACGCGGTCGCCCTCGCCGTAGACGACGGTCTCCTCGAAGCCGAACGCCTCGACCAGGAACCGGATCAGCGCGCGCGCATCACGGGCGCGCAGACTGGGCCACACCTGGGGCGCGGGCTCCTTGCCGTCCGTGGCGGTGGTGGTGTCGGTCGTCTCGGTGGCATCGGTGCTCTCGGTGGCGTCCATGCGGGCCGGACCTCCTCGGGTCGGTGCTGCGGCGGAGCGGCTTCAGTGCTGGACGGCCCCGCTGTCCTCGTCCGATGTCCACTCTGCCGCTGAGGGGGCGGCGAAGGCTTGGACGTTTCGGAACTCCTCGGCCAGCCAGCGGCTCGGCGCGCAGCCGGCCAGGGAGCGGAACTCGCGCGCGAGGTGCGCCTGGTCGAAGTAGCCGCAGTCGGCCGCGAGATCCGCCAGACCGTTCGGAGTGCCGGGAGCGTACGCATCCGGCAGGCCGTCGCGACCGTCCAGGACGTCGCGTCCCCGGCCGCAGGCCCGGACGACCAGCAGCCGCCGCGCCCGGTCGAAGCGGATGACCCGGGCCGCCGCCTTGGGGCTCAGTCCGATCTCGGTGTGGAACCGGCCGGCCAGATGCCTGCCGCTCCAGCCCACGTCCTTCGCGAGCGCCGACGCGGACAGCGCGCCCCCGGAGCGCAGCAACAGGTCCCAGGCGCGGACCACTTGTGGCGGGACAGCGGATTCCGGGCGCGCGTACCGCCACAGGATCCGGTCGAGGACGGCGAATCGCTGCCGCCAGTCGGGGGCGTCGCGCAGCCGGGCCCGTACCTCGTCGGCGAGCCGTCCCAGGACGGCGTCGGCCGGGATGTCGGCATTGGCGAGTTCACCCGCGGGGAGATGCAGCAGGGCGCGCGCGCCGAGCGGGCTGAGCGCCACCTGGATACCGGACTGCCGTCCGCCGTGGGTGATCAGCGCCGACGTGGTGTGCAGGCCGCCGAGCAGTGCGTCGTAGCGGCCGGGCGCCTGCCGTGGGTCGGGGTGCACTTCCACGGTCAGCGGGTCGTCGAGGGTGAAGATCAACGTCAGGAAGGGCGAGGGCATGCCGCGGTGCCGCGTGGGCGGGACGCCGTCCTGCCGGTAACCGCAGTACCCCGCGATGTAGGGCCGCAGGGCGGGCGCGGGCAGGCACTGGACCGCCTCGTCGATCACGCCGGAGGGCGCGGTTGCCGTACGACCACTGTCCACCTGACCAGTATCGGCCGGACGGGACACGGATGCGCGATGGACGGCGGTTCAGGCGCTGCGGGTGTTCTTGCCGGCTGCGGTCTTCTTCGCCGGCTTCGCCGCGGTCTTCTTGGCGGTCGCCTTCGTGGCCGTCCCGCCCGCCGATTTCGTCGTCGTGGTCTTCTTCGCCGTGGTCTTCTTCGCCGTGGTCTTCTTCGCGGTGGACTTCTTCGCGGTGGACTTCTTGGTGTCGCTGCTCTTGGGTGGCGATTTCTGCGCCGGGGCCGCGCGCTTGGCGGCGGTCTTCTTCGCCGGCTTCTTGATGGGCGTGACGGTCGCGTCGGTGGCGTTGTCGGGGCGGGCGCTCCTGGCCTGGGCGACGCTGGCCTCCAGGGCGGCCATCAGGTCGACGACCTTGCCGCCGCCTCCGGTTCCGTCGGCCGCGGACGGCGCTTCGCCGCCCTCGACCTTCGCACTGACGAGGGCCTGTACGGCTTCGGCGTAGTTGTCCGTGTACTCCTCCAGGTCGGCTTGGCCAAGGGCGTTGATGAGGGTGTCCGCGAGGTCGAGTTCGGCGTCGGTGATGTTCACCTTGCCGGTCGGGGCGGCCTCGGACGTCGACTTGACCTCGTCGGGCCAGCGCAGGGTCTGCAGGATCAGCACGTCGTCGTGGGCGCGCACCAGTGCGAGGTGCTCGCTGTTGTGCATCGCGAGCTTGCCGACGGCCGCCTTGCCGGACCGCTGGAGCGCTTCGCGCATCAGGACGTAGGCCTTGTTGGCGGTGGCATCGGCCGGGGCGAGGAAGTAGGGCGTGTCCAGCTTCAGGAAGTCGACGCTGTCGGCGTCGAGGAACCCGCTCACCTCGATGGTCTTGGCCGTGGGGAGCGGCAGGGCCTTCAACTCGTCGTCGGAGATCTCAATCAGCTGATCGTCGGCCGTCTCGTACGCCCTGCCGATCTCGGCCTGGGTGAGGACCTGCTCGTCGAGTGCACAGACCTTTTGGAGACGCACCCGCCCGTGGTCGGCTGTATGGATCTGCCGGAAGCCGAGCTTGTGACTGCTGACGGCCGAGCCGAGCTTGACGGGTACGGCGACCAGGCCGAATGACAGAGTGCCGCTCCAGAGCGATCTCATCGTTTTGTCCCTAAATGTGAGAGATTTCATACTATGCCGATCACGGAGATCGAGGGCCGCGAGCTGTCCCTCACCCACTTGGAGCGGATCCTGTATCCGCGGACCGGCACGACCAAGGGCGAACTGGTGCACTACTACGCCACCGTCGCCCCCGTCCTGCTGCCTCACCTGCGCGGCCGGCCCCTGTCGTTCCTGCGCGCCCCCAGCGGGGTGGACGCCACGTCGTTCTTCGCCAAGAGACCGCCGTCAGGTACCCCCAGCTGGGTGACGACGTCGGTCACCGAGCGCAGCAGCGGCGAGGAGATGGAGCAGGTGCAGATCAACGACCTCGCCACCCTCGTGTGGGCGGCGAACCTGGCGTGCATCGAGCTGCACGTCCCGCAGTGGAGGGCCGCCGCGCCCGGAACGGCGGACCGGCTCGTGTTCGACCTGGACCCCGGCGAGGACCGGACCGTGGTCGACTGCTGCGCCGTCGCCCTCCTGCTGCGTGAGCGGATGCGCGCCGACGGCATCGAGTCCTGGGCGAAGACGTCGGGCTCCAAGGGCCTGCATCTGTACGCGCCGCTGACCGGCGCCTCGCCCGAGCAGGCCGCGGCCTACGCCAAGGCGCTCGCGAAGGAGCTGGAGGCGGACCATCCCGACCAGGTGGTGTCGAGGATGACCAAGAATCTGCGCACCGAGAAGATCTTCATCGACTGGTCGCAGAACTCGGCGAAGAAGACCACCGCCGCCCCGTACACCGTCCGCGCCCGCGCCATGCCCACCGTGTCCACGCCCGTGTCGTGGGACGAGATCGAGGAGTGCGACGATCCGGGGCAGCTCTCGTTCACCATCGCCGACGTCCCCGACCGGGTGGCAGAACACGGAGACCTGCTCGCTCCGCTCCTGGAGCGCAAGCGGGCCGGGAAGCTGCCGTCATGACGCGGCCCTCATGAGGCGGCCCTTGTGAACGGTCCGGATCCGGTCGTCCTGCGTCCGCGGGTCGACGTGATGCGCCCCCGCACGGAAGCCGGCATCCCGGCCGAGGACGCGCTGCCCGGCGGCGTGCAGTACAGCGTCAAGCTGGACGGATTCCGCACCGTCGCGTTCGCCCTCGGTGGCCGCACGGTCCTGCAGACCCGCTCCGGGCGCGACATCGCCGCCGAGTTCCCCGGCCTCGCCACCACCCTCACCCAGGCGTTGCCCGCCGGGCTCGTGCTCGACGGTGAGATCTGCGCCTGGGCCGACGGGAAGTTCGCCTTCACCGAGTTGCTGCGCCCCGACGCGCAGCGCCGTGCGGCGGGCATCGTCGTGGCGTACGTCGCCTTCGACTGCCTCGCCGTTCCCGGCAGCGACATCCGGGACCTGCCGCTCGCCGACCGCTGGAAGCTGCTGCGCACGGCGTTGCGCGACCTGGCACCGCAGGTGCAGACCGTGCTGGCGACCACGGACCGCGCCGTGGCGCTGGACTGGTACGAGACCCTGGTGCCGCACGGCGTGGAGGGCCTGGTCTGCAAGGGGCTCGGCTCCGCCTACCGGCCCGGTGCCAGGCCGGGGTGGATCAAGGTGCGGCACGCCGAGACCGTCGACGCCCGGCTGGTCGGCGTCATCGGCTCGGAACGGCGCCCCGACTCGGTGCTGGTCGAGTTCGACGACGCGACCCGCGCGCAGACCTCACCCCGTCTCGACCCGGTCACCGCAGGGCGGATCGCGGCGGCGGTCGCCGGCCTGCTCGGTCCGGAGGTCCGGGACGAGGACGGATCGCCCCTACGACCGGTGCGCGAGGGCCCGTTGGTCGAGGTCCGTGTGCGCACGGGACGGCAGGCGACCGTACGGTTCGTCCGGATCCGGGACGACGACGCCGTCTGACGGGTGCCCGTCCTCGGTGACGCACGCCCGCAGAGCTATGCCTTGTGCTCGCGGAGCTGTTCCTTGTGGTCGCGCCAGCGGTCCATCATCGAGTGCAGTTCCTTCTGCAGGAAGGCGAAGAACTCCGCGGTCTCCTCGAGGCGGGAGCCGGCCTGAGTGCCGGAGCCGAGCGCCTCGACACCGGCGCGCAGGGTGTGCTCCCACCGGCCGATGATCGCGTCCCGGCGGGTGAACGTCTCGTACCACTGGTCGTTGTGCAGCCGGTAGCGCTCGCGGCGGGAACCGGGATCCCGCTCACGGCTGATCAGGCCGACCTGGGCGAGGTAGCGGACCGCGCCGGAGACGGCCGCCGGGCTGACCTGGAGGCGTTCGCCCAGTTCCGCGGAGGTCAGCGCGCCCTGTTCCGAGGCCATCAGGGCGGCGAAGACCCGGCCGGGCATCCGCGGCATTCCGGCCTCGACCAGTTCGGCGGCGAACCGCTCGACGAACGTCAGCACCCCCGCGCCTTCGCTGTGGCTGTGCTCCTGTGCCATGTCCGCCTCCCGATCGCCCGCCGGACGGCTGCCGCCTGGACCGTTGCCGCCGGGCCCGCTGTCGCCGCCTGCCCGGTCCGGAGTTTATACAATTCCCTATCTTCACAACTTTGTGAATCTACTGTACGTTCGGAATCATGACGACGGCAATCAGCGTGGCCGGACTGCACAAGTCGTTCGGCCGCACCCATGCTCTGGACGGGCTCGACCTCAGTGTCCGCACGGGGGAAGTGCATGGCTTCCTCGGGCCGAACGGGGCGGGGAAGTCGACCGCTATCCGGGTCCTGCTCGGCCTGCTGCGCCCGGACGGCGGCACCGCCCGGCTGCTCGGCGGAGATCCCTGGCGTGACGCGGTCGCCCTGCACCGCCGGATCGCGTACGTGCCCGGCGATGTCACCCTGTGGCGCAATCTCAGCGGCGGTGAGGCCATCGACCTCCTGGGCCGGCTCCGCGGCGGTCTGAACACCGACCGCAGAGCCCGGTTGCTGGGCCGCTTCCAGCTCGACCCCACCACCAAGGGGCGCGCCTACTCCAAGGGCAACCGGCAGAAGGTCGCGCTGGTCGCCGCCTTCGCCTCGGAGGCCGAGCTGCTCATCCTCGACGAGCCGACGTCGGGCCTGGACCCCCTGATGGAGGAGGTGTTCCAGGAGTGCGTGACCGATGCCCGCGAGCGCGGCGTCACCGTGCTGCTGTCGAGCCACATCCTCAGCGAGGTCGAGGCCCTCTGCGACCGGGTCAGCATCATCCGCCAGGGCCGCACCGTCGAAACCGGCACCCTCGGTGAACTGCGCCATCTCACCCGCACCGCGATCACCGCCGAACTCGACGGCTCCCCGCACGGGTTGGCGGACCTGCCCGGAGTGCACGGCCTGGACATCCGGGGCCACCGGGTCAGCCTGCAGGTCGACACCGATCAACTCGACGCCGTTCTGCGGCAGCTCGGCGAGTCCGGGGTACGCGGTCTGACCAGCCGGCCGCCGACCCTCGAAGAGCTCTTCCTGCGCCACTACCAGGCCGTGCCGGACGCGGTGTCCCGATGAGCGCCACCGACGTCGGTGTCCGGATGGGCAGCGGGGGCAGCGTCACCGGCACCGGTGTGCTGACCCGGCTGGCGCTGCGCCGGGACCGGATCATGATCCCGGTCTGGGTCTACGCCCTGACCGCCGCGGTGCTCAGCACCTGCCTCTCCCTGGGCACGTTGTACGGCACGCTCAAGGAGCGGACGGACTTCGCCCGCAGCATGAACGTCAACAGTTCCCTGCGGGCGCTGTACGGACCGGCGTTCAGCGGGGAGAGCATCGGTGCGCTCACCGCTTGGCGGATGGGGTGTATCGGTGCCGCGCTCACCGGTCTGATGAGCATCCTCATCGTGGTCCGGCACACCCGCGAGGAGGAGGAGAGCGGCCGCCAGGAACTGCTCAGCTCCGGCGTGGTGGGACGGCATGCCCCGCTCACCGCGGGACTGCTGACCGCTCTGACGGCCAATGCCGCCCTCGCGCTGATCGTCGCCACCGCACTGTCGGTGCTCGGCCAGTCGGTCGCCGGATCGGCCGCCCTGGGCCTCGCCCTCGCGGGCAGCGGGCTGATGTTCGCGGGCGTCGCGGCGGTCACCGCCCAGCTCACCGCGAGCGCTCGGGTCGCCAAGGGGCTTGCCGGGGCTGTGCTCGGGCTCACGTTCCTGCTCCGCGCCGCCGGCGACGCGGCGTCGGCGGACGCCGCGTCACCCCTCGTGTGGGCCTCGCCGCTCGGCTGGACCGAGAACCTCCGGCCGTTCGCCGGGGACCGGTGGTGGGTGCTCGGGCTCGTCGCCGCCTTCACCGCGGTGATGACCGGGGCCGCCTACGTCCTGGTGGCGAGACGTGACCTGGGCGCCGGGCTGCTCCCGGCCCGCCCCGGGCCGGCCGAGGGCGCGGCGGCACTGAACGGCCCGTTCGCCCTCGCCTGGCGGCTGCAGCGCGGCGCCCTGTACAGCTGGGCCGCCGGATTCGCCGTCGCGGGAGCGCTCTACGGCTCGGTGGGCAACTCGATCTCCGGCATCGTCGAGGACAACGCGCAGCTGGGGGACATGGTCCGCCGGATGGGAGGACCCGGGGCCCTGACCGACTCCTTCTTCGCCACCGCCATGGGACTGCTCGGGATGCTCGCCGCGGCCTACGCCGTGCAGAGCACATTGCGGCTGCGCTCGGAGGAGACCGGCCGACTGGCGGAACCCCTGCTGGCCAACGCCGTCGGCCGCGTGCGCTGGGCCTGCAGCCACCTGGTGTTCCCCGCCCTCGGCACGCTCGTGCTGCTCGCGGTCGGCGGACTGTCCGCGGGGCTGGCTTACGGCGCCACCATCGGCGACATCAGCGGGCAGCTGCCCACGCTGACCGGAGCGGCGCTTGCCGAGGCTCCGGCGGTGTGGCTCACCGCGGCACTGACCCTGGTGCTCTTCGGCTGGCTGCCGAAGGCCTCCGCGGCGGCCTGGGGAGTCTTCGCCGCCTTTCTCCTGTGCGGGCAGCTCGGTCCCGTGCTGCATCTCCCCCAGCTGATGCTGGATCTCTCACCGTTCACCCACCTGCCCAAGGCGCCGGGCGGACCGCAGGTGGCGGCGCCTTACGTATGGCTCGTCCTCGTCGCTGCCGTGGCGGCGGCCGTGGGTCTGACCGGTTTCCGCTGCCGTGACCTCGCCGGCGATTGAGAGGAGTGAAGGGAGTGAACGCAATACGCCACAAGAGATGCGCCGGGCCGCTCGAACGCGCAGCCTAGGGATATGGATCCAGAAGCGCAGCAGGTCGTCGTCTACCCGCTGGAGAACGGCACCCGGCGGGTGACGATCGGCGGGACGCCGGTCGGCCGCGCGTACTCGCTCCCGGACATCGTGGAGTTCCTGCGCCGGGCCGGTCTGGACGACGTGGAGGTCGAGGACCATCCGCTCATCGACTGGCGTGGTGGCGGGCCCGAGGTGCAGGCCCGGCCCGAGTGACCGCTGGGGCGCTCTGCCCGGTTTCCGTCCCCGGCCCGGTGAAGACCGCTGCTAGAAGGGCAGTTTGGCCAGCGCCTCGGATCCCCGGTAGCCCTCGGGCACGCCCTCGGCGAAGATGACGTCCATCTCGATGTGGTCGGTCCTGAACGGGAGGATCGCCTGGTAGGCCTCCGAGTCGTACCAGGCGCGGGCCTTGGCCCGGTCGGGGAACTCGATGATGATCAGGCCGCCGGTCCAGCTGCCCTCCAGGACCTCCCGCTCGCCGTCGTGCACGAGGAACCGGCCGCCGAAGGGGTCCATGGTGTCGGAGACGTGGCGCAGGTACTCCGCGATCTCCGGACTCGGGTTGACGATCTTGCGGACATAGGCGACGGCGTAGGTGGACATCGATCCTCCAGGGATGCGGTTGCTCCGGCTGTCACAGGTGCCGCTTCCGGCCCCTGCTGCTGAGCCCGACACTACGATCGGCCGCGCCCTGCGGAATCCGTCGTCCTTAGGTACTTCCCGACACCCGTCGGCCCGCGCGTCCCCGCCGCGGGGCGTGGCTCTACCCTGAGCTGGTGCGCCACTTGATCAAATCCCCCGCCACCGAAACCCCAGCCGCCGAGACCTGCGCGGTACCCCCGCAGCGGTCCGTCACAGCAGCCGGTCCTGTCCGTGGAGCGGCCCGTACGAGGCTGGAGGCCACGGCGCGCATCGTCACCGATGTCCTGCAGCCCCGCAACGTCCTGCTCGCCGGTCTGGTCGGCGTCGGGACGGCCGCGGGGGGCAACGTGAGCGGTGCGGCGTGGGGGCTGTTCGCGGCACTGTGCGCCGGGGTCATTCCGGCCGCTTACATCGAGTGGGAGCGCAAGCGCGGCACCTGGGGCGACCGGCATGTCGTGGACCGTACGCAGCGGGCACCGATCTTCGCCGTCATCCTCGGCTCCATCGGGGTCGGTTCCGCGGTGATGCTGCTGGCCCACGCGCCGGCCGACATCCTCATCGCGATGGTCTCGCTGTGGGCGGTGACCGTCGTCCTGCTGGCCGTGAACACGTTCTGGAAGATCAGTGTGGACTCGGCGGTGGCCTCCGGCGTCGTCGCGCTGCTGGCCGCCGTCGCCTCGCCCTGGTGGCTCCTCGGCTACGTCCTGGTCGCCGCCGTGTGCTGGTCGCGCGTCGCGCTGACCTACCATTCCGTCGCCCAGACCGTGGCCGGCGCGTCGGTCGGCGCGGCGAGCGCCGCGATGTTCGTACTGCTGTAGACGCAGCCGATCCGCCGGGCGCACCGACCGCCGCGGTGGCTAGACGACCTTCACATTCAGCGCGTGCGGGCCCTTGGGGCCGTCGCCGAGCTCGTACTCCACCGCTTTGTCGTCGGCGACGTTGCCCTCGATGTTCTTGCCGTGGACGAAGACGTCAGGGCCGCCGTCGGCCGGGGTGATGAAACCGAAGCCCTTCCCCGGGTTGAACCACTTGATCTTGCCGTTGAGCTTCGCCATCGATGTGCCTTCGCCTCGCCTGGATGATCCAGCCAAGTTACCCGCTCCGCCGGGGTCCCCCGCGACACGCGGGCGTCCGCCCGCCCGCCGGCCTGCCCGATTCGTCGTATCGCCCCACGCGGACCTGCGCCGTGGAAGGATTCCGGTCCATCGGCGCTCAGGGGGCGACATGGATGCCAGCAGCAGGAATGTGCACGTCGATTTCGACGGTGAGCAGGTGACGATCCAGCGGCCCGGCCTGCTCAGCAAGCGGGTGGAGCGGCTTCCGGTCGCCCGGATCGGCGCCGTCCGCTGGAAGGCCGCCGGCTGGACCGGCTACGGGAGCATCCGCTTCATCCTGCTGGGCGGAAACACGGGAGGCACCGGCAGCGGCCCTGCTCCGAGAACCGACTCTTCGGTGTCCTTCGGCAAGGAGCAGCAGGCGGACTTCGAGGTGCTGTGCAGGGCCGTCGAGGCCGCGATCGGCAAGCAGTCCCGGGCCCCCAGAACGCCCGCCGCGCCGCCGCCCGTCTCACTGGCGGACGAGTTGGAGCGGCTCGCGGGTCTGATGAAGCGCGGCCTGCTGACCCGGCCGGAGTTCGAGCGGGCGAAACGCAAACTGCTCCGCTGACCTGGCCCGTCACGGCTCCCGGAAACGCCTCGCCCCGGTCCACGAGGACCGGGGCGAGGCGTTTCCGACCGAGCCGGGAGACCTAGGAAGCAGCGGGCACGGGAACGGCGTGCGGAGTGCACACGACGTCGTGACCGTCGAGCTTGCCCTTGATCAGGTAGTCGTCCACCCGGCTGTTGATGCACGGGTTGACCAGACCGGTGACGCCGTGCGAGCCGGCGCCGTTCTCCGTGATGAGCTCCGAGCCCTGCAGACGCCGGTGCATCTCGAGCGCCCCGGTGTACGGCGTGGCCGCGTCACGGGTGCTCTGCACGATGAGGACACCGGGCAGCCCGCGGTGCGACCGCACGTCGACCGGGGTCTGCTGCTTGACGCCCCAGGTGGCGCACGGCAGGTTCATCCAGGCGTTGGACCAGGTCAGGAAGGGGTAGTTCTTGTGGAGCTCCGTGTTGTCACGGTCCCACTTCTTCCAGCTGGTCGGCCACTTGGTGTCGGTGCACTCCACCGCGGTGTACACCGCGGTGCCGTTCTCCGACGAGATGTTGCCCGCGGTGTCGGACATGTCCGGTCCCGCGGCACCGACGAGCGCCTGGGTGTCACCCGCGCGGTACTTGCTCCACACGCCCGCGACGCTGGCCCACGACGAGTCGTAGTACGCAGCGCCCTGGAAGAAGCCGAGCAGCTCGGCCGGGCCGACGACCCCGCCGATCGGGTTCGCCTTGGCGGCGGCGCGCAGGGCTTCCCATTGCGTCTGCACCTTCGCCGGGGTGTCACCGATGTGGTAGACGGAGTCGTACTTGGCGACCCACGCCTTCCAGTCGTCCCAGCGACCCTGGAAGGCCACGTCCTGGTCCAGGTTGTTCTGGTACCAGACCTGGTCGTCGTCCGGGTTGACCACACTGTCGATGATCATGCGGCGCACGTGGGTCGGGAAGAGCGTGGCGTACACACCACCGAGGTAGGTGCCGTAGGAGACGCCGATGTAGTTCAGCTTCTTCTCGTGCAGGGCGGCGCGCACCACGTCGATGTCGCGGGCCGTGTTGGCCGTCGTCATCTGCGAGAGCATCTGCGCGCCGGTGCGCTCCAGGCAGCCCTTGGCGTACGCGGCGGCGAGCTTGCGCTGCGCGAGCTTGTCCGCCTCACCGCTGGGCACCGGGTCGGCCTTGGGGGCCTTCACGTACTCCTGCGGGTCCTGGCAGGAGATCGGCGCCGAGTGGCCGACGCCGCGCGGGTCGAAGCCCACGAAGTCGTACGCCTTGGCGGTGTTCACCCACAGCGCCGACTTGTTGGTGATCCGGAGCGGGAACCGCATACCCGAACCGCCGGGGCCGCCGGGGTTGTAGAGCAGTGCGCCCTGGCGCTCGGCCGGGGTGCCGGTGCTGCCGGCCCGGTCGACCGCGATCTTGATGGTCTTGCCGAACGGCTTGGCGTAGTCCACCGGAACGGTGACGTAGCCGCATTGGACAGGGGCCGGGAAGCCCCAGTCGGCCGGACACGTGGCCCAGTCGATGCCCTTCTCGGCCGCACGGGCGGCCGCGATCTGCACGCCGATGGACTCGGCGAGTCCGCTCGGCCGGTGCTGGCCGGTGGGCCGCTTGTCTCCGGCGGTGGCCGCCGGAGCGGCGGCTATGGCGCCCGCTATGAGGGCGCCGGTGGAGACGAGCACAACAGTGCGTCTCAAGGAAATTCCTCCCCCTACTGACCCGCGACTTGTGGCCACGGTGATCACAGAGATTCGAAAGGATCCTTTCGGCTGTGAGGTGGCTGTGAACAGGTCACACCGGCGATTCTTTACCAACCCGTGACATGGTGTGCGACCTGGCGGCCTCGGCGAGCCCGCGGATGTAGGGATGCGGCACCGAGCCGTCCCCCGCGAGTTCCGGCTGGAAGAGCGTGGCCAGGAAGAAGGGGTGCTCCGGCAGTTCGGCGATCCTCGGCTGCCCGTCGGTGTCATGTCCGGTGAACCGCAGCCCGTGCTCCCGTAGTCGCGGCAGCAGGTCGGTCACCGGCCCGTAGTCGCAGTGGAAGCGCTCCTGCGTCCCGCGGCTGCCGAGCAGCCGTTCGGCGAGCGAGCCGGGCGTGGTGTGCACCGCTCCCTCATGGCCCACGAGGGAGCAGGCGAGCGGCGCGATGAGCAGATCACCGTCCCCGTCGGGGTTGTTCTCCGCGTGCCGGGCGTCGCCGAGGCCGCAGACGGTGCGGGCGAACTCCAGCAGCGCGTGCTGGAAGCCACCGCAGGTCCCGAGGAACGGGATGCCGTTCTCCCTGGCCGTGCGGACCGCAGCCAGCGCGCCCGCCTCACTGCGGTACGGGCTGCCGGGCAGCAGCCAGACGGCGTCGAAGCCGGCCACGGCGCCGGGCCGGGCGGCCTCCTCCGTCGGGATCCAGTACCCGTCGGCCGGCAGCCCATGACGCTCGCGCAGCGCGTCCAGCAGGACAGGGACCCGCTGGTGGGAGCGGACGGACGGAGAGCGGTCGCCGACCAGGGCGATCCGCGGGGCGGGGTACGGGGAGGGGTGCGCGGCAGGAACGGCGGCGGTGGCGGCGATATCCGCAGGTTCGGTGGTCATGGAGTTCATCCTGCGACCGGCCGGGCATCACGTCCAACGATGATGAGTGGTCCCCCCATCAGTGATACTGATGCTCATGGATCCGCATCTGCTGCGCACCTTCACGGCCGTCGTCCGGCTCGCGTCGTTCTCCGCCGCCGCAGGGGAACTGGGCTACACCCAGTCCGCCGTCTCGCAGCACATCGCCGCCCTGGAGTCCGATCTCGGGGTGGAACTGCTGGGCCGCCGGCCGGTGGCGCCCACCGAGGCGGGCACCCGGCTGCTGGAGCACGCGGGTCCGCTGCTGCTGCGGATGGCGGCGGCCCGCGCCGAGGTGGTGCGGGCGGCGCACTCCCCCGCGGCGCGGCTGGTGCTCGGCGCGTCCCCGCTGGCGTTCGGCGACCGTACGGCACTCGCTCTCGCCCGGCTCCGGGCCGCGGTGCCGCGCACCGACGTGACCGTACGGCTGCTGGAGCGGGCCGGAGTCGTCGCCGGGGTGGCCTGCGGTGACGTCGATCTCGGCCTGGTGGACGGCGCGGCGGCGCCCAGCGATCCGCTGCGGCTGCCCGACGCCGGTCCGCTGCGCTCGGCCGGCGTCGGCGAGGAGCCGCTGGCCGTCCTTCTGCCGGACGGTCATCCGCTGGCCGCACGGGACGGCCTGCGGCTGCCCGACCTGATCGACGCGCTGTGGCTGGACGCCCCGGACGCCGCGATCCCGCTGGGTGAACTGCGCGCGGCGTGCGGCAACGGCTTCCGCACCGGGCCGCGTTACGACGGCACGGACGTGCGGGCCGTGCTCGCCCTGGTGCGGGCCGGGCACGGACTGGCGCTGCTGCCGGCGTCGGTCGCCGGGGCCGGCGGCGTGCCGTTGTCCGCTCCGCGGCTGGTGCACCGCACGGAGACGCTGCACCGGGGCGACCCGGGCCCGGCGGCGCTGCACCTGACGGAACTGCTCAGCGCGTCGGAGTGAGTGCGACCTGGCAAGGGCGCCCATGCGGGAGGGTCAACTCGCGGGCGCGGTCAGCTCCACCCGTAACGCTCCGTCAGTCGTTCCACCACGCGGTCGAAGCGCGGACGGTCCAGCGCGCAGGCCTCCCGGCGCATCCCGTCGGGGTGCACGCGCAGCACGCGGTCGAGGTCGACCCAGGACTCGCGGCCGGCCGCGTCCCAGGAACCGGTGCCGATCGGCACCCATTCGCGGTCCTCGTCATGGCGCTTGCTGGACAGCTGGACCGCCAGCAGCGTGCCGGCCGACTCGCGGGCCACCACCAGCACCGGCCGGTCCTTGCCGCGGCCGTCGTTCTCCTCGAACGGCACCCATGTCCAGACGATTTCGCCGGGATCCGGGTCGCCGTCGCGGTCGGGCGCGTACGTCGTGCGTACCGGTCCGACCTCGTGGGGCTGTGCCTCGCGCGTCGCGGTCGGGCCTTCGCGGCCGGGGGACGGGGCCGGTACCGCTGCGTCGTTGATCGAAGTGCTCATCCGGCCACGCTAACGCGTCCTGCCGCGGCCGTCTTCGGGTGGTGGGCACCGGAACCGTCACCGTTCGGCATCACCGTGCGTATCGCCGTGTCGAGCAGCCGGCGCAGGCACAACGCGTCGGGTGCCACGGCCGTGACCAGGACGGCGGGGCCGGCGAGCGGGGTGCTGACGGCCTGGCCGGCGTCCGGGTCCGCCGCGAGGATTGCGGCCGCCGGCGGCTCATGGACGAAGTCGGGTGACACGACGAGCAGTTGGCCGACGGCACGGTACCGGTGCAGGACCGCAGGACCGTCCCAGCCCGGGACGCCGGGACCGAACGACAGCTCCTGGTCCAGCAGGGGCTCCCCGGCGCGGTGGACGGTCAGCCGGGTGGTGAGCCGCCCCGGCCGCTCCCCCGCGCGGCCGAGGACCTGCTCGTCGCGGTAGACGAGCCGGGCGTCCGCCGCGAGCTCGACACGGGTGGTCATCCGCAGGTCGCTGCCCGCGGCCGCGATGACCTGCTCGGGCAACCAGCGCAGGACCGCGTCCTGGCCGACGTCCAACCGCACGTCGTACGTGGCGGGTTCACCGGACGTGCCCGGCAGCGAGATGGTCGCGGCCGCGCTGGTCACCGTCAGCTCGGCGCCCGCGCCCACCTCGGCGGACAGCTCCAGCCGGTCGCCGCCCAGCGGGGCGCTCATCGCGCCGATGACCGTGACCTGGGCGCCGCGGCCGGTGGCCCGGGTGCGGCGCAGCGCGAACGGACCGTCGCCGGCGAGCACCGGCAGGGCGGTTCCGCCGCGCCCGTCGGCCACGGCGGTGATGCGGGCGGCGGCGCGGACTCCACCGGCGCGCAACCCGCCCGCGACAGCGGCGGTCATGCCCGGTCCGCGGTCCAGGCGGCGAGCCGCTCGCGGACCGAGTCGGCGACCGGGGCGATACCGCCCTCGGCGGTCAGCGCGGTGAAGACGACCGGGAGGTCGCCGCGCTGGGCCGCGGCGTCGCGCGCCATGACGCCGAGGTCGGCGCCCACCAGCGGGGCGAGGTCGGTCTTGTTGATGACCAGCAGGTCCGAGGTGGTCACGCCGGGCCCGCCCTTGCGCGGGATCTTGTCGCCGCCCGCGACGTCGATGACGAAGATCTGCGCGTCCACCAGTCCCTTGGAGAACGTGGCCGTGAGGTTGTCGCCGCCCGACTCGACCAGGACGAGGTCCAGCGGCCCGACCGCGTCCTCCAGGTCCTCGACGGCTTCGAGGTTGGCGGAGATGTCGTCACGGATCGCGGTGTGCGGGCAGGCGCCGGTCTCCACGGCGCTGATGCGCTCGGGGGGCAGGACCGCGTTGCGCAGCAGGAACTCCGCGTCCTCGCGGGTGTAGATGTCGTTGGTGACCACCGCGATGGACAGCTCGTCGCGCAACCGGCGGCAGAGCGCGGCGACGGTGGCGGTCTTGCCGGAGCCGACCGGTCCGCCGAGGCCCACCCGCAGGGCCCGGCGGGTGCCGTCGGGACGCCGGGCGGGGGTGCCGTAGGTGTAGCGCTCGGGATAGGTGTCCGGGTGGTCGAGGTGCATGGTCGGCTCCGGGGTCGGTCGGATGGCGGCGGACGGTCGGGAGGTTCGCGGTCGTCCCGGGGTCAGGAGGCGAAGAGGCGGACGGGCCACGCGGCGTGCTGCTCGGCGTGGATGTCGAGCAGCGGGGCGGACGCGGCGGGCAGCGCTTGGAGACCCTCCGTCGCGGCGCGGGCGGCGGCCAGGGCGGCACGTTCGGCCACGGCGTCGAGTTCGGGGGCGAGGCGGGCCAGGACGGCGCCGACGGAGAAGGGGTCGAGACCGAGCAGCCGGACGGCGGCGGTGGTCGGGCCGGTGACGGATTCGTAGGCCGCCACGTGCGCCGCGTCCAGTGGGGTCAGGCCCGCGGCGCGGGCGGTGACGCCGAGCACGATCGGCTGATGGGCGCCGCGCGGGCGGGCGGCGGCGAGCCGTTCGA
>NZ_JAAGLX010000056.1:0-43871 GCF_010548325.1 Streptomyces sp. SID13666
CGGGGGCGGCCCGGCGCGGCCACAGGCTGGCGGTGCTGGCCGCCGCGGCGAGCAGCGGTACGGCGGCGAGCAGCGTCAGCGCGCCCGCGACGGGCAGCGGACGGTCCGAGCCGAACGCGTCGGGGGCCGTTCCGCCGCGCACCTCAAGGAAGACCAGCAGGGCGACGACACTGCCCAGCGCGCACGACAGTGCGGTGGTCGCGGCGGCCAGCAGCGGCACCCCGCCGCGGCCGAGACCGGCCGCGGCGAGCCCGGAGTGCAGCCGTCCGCTGGGCTCGGACCGGGACACGGCCACCGAGAGCTGCAGGGCGGCGGCGAACGGGACCACGCACCAGGCGAGCCGGGCGCCGGCCGCCGACGGGTTCCCGGGGTGCCCCATGGCGTAGCCGAGCGCGGCCAGCAGCAGAAAGCCGGTGCCCGCGGACGTGGCGGCGACCAGCAGCCGGCGGAGCAGGACCGTGGGGGCGGATCCGCGGGCTACACGGAGGCTGAGCACGACGCGGCACCCTCCCGGTCCTGGGCGGGCATGGCGGCCGCCGGCCGCCCGTCGACCAGGGTGATGACCCGGTCGGCCACGGCGGCGACCTCGGGATCGATGGTGGCGAGCACCACGGTGATGCCGTGCGAACGCGCGGCGCTGGTCAGCATCCGCAGGACCTGGGCGCGGTCCGCGCGGTGCAGCGGCGCGGTGGGCTCGTCGGCGAAGACGATTTCGGGGAGGGTGACCAGGGCGCGGGCGATGGCCACCCGCTGGCGCTGCGCCTGGAGCAGTTCTGCCGGCCGTTTGCGGGCCACCGAGCCGACGTCGAGGCGGTCCAGCCACTCCTGTGCGGTGGTCTTGGCCGTGCGGTGCGGAATGCCGCAGAGCAGCAGCGGCAGGGCGGCGTTCTCCCGGGCGGTGAGTTCCGGCAGCAGCTGCGGGGTGCCGCCGATCCAGCCGAAGCGGTCGCGGCGCAGCCGCTCGCGCGCGGCCAGCGGGAGGGTGTGCACCGGTGCGCTGTTGAACCACACCTCGCCCTGGTCGGGCAGCAACTGCCCGGCCAGGCAGCGCAGCAGGGTCGTCTTGCCGGAGCCGCGCGGTCCCAGCAGGCCGAGGATCTCGCCCTCGCGCACACCCAGCGAGACGCCGAGCAGCGCGGGAGAGCCCTGGAAGGAGTGGCGCAGGGCGCGGGCCCAGAGCACATCGTTGTCGGGCGGGGCCACCATTGCCGATTACCTCCGCGAGTCGTTCCCCCTGGCTCGGTCAACGAATGCGGGGGAGACCGGTCACTGCGTTGGCAGGCTAAGGATTTCCCGGACCCGATCGGGTGAGCCACGGCGCCGGGGTCGCCCGAACGGCCGCATATGACGTCTCGTCCCAGGAGCTGACCCCGGAAACGCGGCGGCGCGCCGGGCGCACCCCATGGGGGCCGCCCGGCGCGCCGGGGTGGATCACCGCGAAGCGGTCAGAGCTTGGTCCACGCCTCGGTGAGGACGGCGCGGAGGATGCCCTCGATCTCGTCGAAGGTCTCCTGGGTGGAGATCAGCGGCGGAGCGAGCTGGACGACCGGGTCGCCCCGGTCGTCGGCCCGGCAGTACAGACCGTTCTCGAAGAGCGCCTTCGACAGGAAGCCGTACAGGACGCGCTCGGTCTCCTCGTCCGTGAAGGACTCCTTGGTGACCTTGTCCTTGACGAGCTCGATGCCGTAGAAGAAGCCGTTGCCGCGGACGTCGCCGACGATCGGCAGGTCGTGCAGCTTCTTCAGCGTGTTGAAGAACGCGTCCTCGTTGTCGAGCACGTGCTGGTTGAGGCCCTCGCGCTCGAAGATGTCGAGGTTCGCGATGCCGACCGCCGCGGAGACCGGGTGGCCGCCGAACGTGTAGCCGTGCAGGAAGGTGTTGTCACCCTTGTAGAACGGCTCGGCCAGCTTGTCGGAGATGATGCAGGCGCCGATCGGGGAGTAGCCCGAGGTCATGCCCTTGGCGCAGGTGATCATGTCCGGGATGTAGTCGAACTTGTCGCACGCGAACATGGTGCCGAGGCGGCCGAAGGCGCAGATGACCTCGTCGGAGACGAGCAGCACGTTGTACTTGTCGCAGATCTCGCGGACCCGCTGGAAGTACCCGGGCGGCGGCGGGAAGCAGCCGCCGGCGTTCTGCACCGGCTCCAGGAAGACACAGGCGACGGTCTCCGGGCCCTCGAACAGGATCTCCTGCTCGATCTGGTCGGCGCAGTACCGGCCGTAGGCCTCCGGGTCGTCGCCGAAGATCGGGGAGCGGTAGATGTTGGTGTTGACCACCTTGTGCGCACCGGGGACCAGCGGCTCGAAGGGAGCCTTGAGGGCCGGCAGGCCGGTGATCGACAGGGCGCCCTGCGGGGTGCCGTGGTAGGCGACCGCGCGGGAGATGACCTTGTACTTGGTCGGCTCACCCGTGAGCTTGAAGTACTGCTTGGCGAGCTTCCAGGCGGTCTCGACCGCCTCACCGCCACCGGTGGTGAAGAAGACCTTGTTCAGGTCGCCGGGGGCGTAGTTCGCCAGCCGCTCGGCCAGTTCCACGGCCTTGGGGTGGGCGTACGACCAGATGGGGAAGAAGGCCAGTTCCTGGGCCTGCTTGTACGCGGTCTCGGCGAGCTCGTGGCGGCCGTGACCGGCGTTGACCACGAACAGCCCGGAGAGGCCGTCGAGGTACTTCTTGCCCTTGTCGTCGTAGATGTACGTGCCCTCGCCGCGCACGATGGTCGGCACAGGGGCGTTCTCGTACGACGACATGCGGGTGAAGTGCATCCACAGGTGGTCGTACGCGGTCTTCGAGAGGTCCGCGTTCATGGCTATCTGGTTCCCCAGGTGTAGGTCTGCTTCCGGAGCTTCAGGTAAACGAAACTCTCGGTGGTCCGCACGCCGGGCAGGGCGCGGATCCGCTTGTTGATCATTTCCAGCAGGTGGTCGTCGTCCTCGCAGACGATCTCGATCAGCAGATCGAAGGAACCCGCCGTGATGACGACGTACTCGACCTCGCCCATTTCGGCGAGGGCGTCGGCGACCGGTTCTATGTCGCCCTCGACGTTGATGCCGACCATCGCCTGCCGCCGGAATCCGACGGTGAGCGGGTCGGTCACGGCGACGATCTGCATGACCCCCTGGTCCTGCAGTTTCTGGACGCGCTGCCGTACGGCCGCCTCGGAGAGGCCTACGGCCTTGCCGATCGCGGCGTAGGGCCTGCGCCCGTCCTCCTGGAGCTGCTCGATGATCGCCTTGGAGACGGAGTCGAGCACTCCGGAGCCGGTGGTGCTCTTCGGATCCGTACTACGAGTGGCCACGAGTCCCACTGTGCAGGAGAGGTCGACGGTCCCGCAACCCCTGAACGATGAAATTCGTGGTTCTGGTGCTCGAATCTCACTGATTCCATCGTTCTGGGGATCCGGGTATGTCGAACACGGCAGTGATGCGACTAGGCTCGATTACTCTGGAAGCGTCTCACCCATCGGACACAGGACAGGAGAGGTGCAGTGAGCGAGCTCAAGCGTCTGCGCAACTACATCAATGGAGAGTTCCGCGACGCCGCCGACGGGCGGACCACGGATGTGGTGAACCCTGCCACCGGTGAGGTCTACGCCACCGCGCCGCTGTCCGCCGCCGCCGACGTCGACGCCGCCATGGCCGCCGCCGAGGCGGCGTTCCCGGCCTGGCGCGACGCCACTCCCTCGGTACGCCAGCGGGCCCTGCTGAAGGTCGCCGACGCGATCGAGGCACGGGCGGACGAGCTGGTCGCGGTGGAGAGTGAGAACACCGGCAAGCCGCTCGGCCTCACCGCCAGCGAGGAACTGCCGCCGATGGTCGACCAGATCCGCTTCTTCGCGGGTGCGGCCCGACTGCTCGAGGGCCGCTCCGCCGGCGAGTACATGGAGGGCATGACCTCCATCGTCCGCCGCGAGCCGGTCGGCGTCTGCGCGCAGGTCGCGCCGTGGAACTACCCGATGATGATGGCCGTCTGGAAGTTCGCCCCGGCGATCGCCGCGGGCAACACCGTCGTCCTCAAGCCGTCGGACACCACCCCCGCCTCGACGGTGCTGCTCGCCGAGATCCTCGGCGAGGTGCTGCCCAAGGGCGTGTTCAACGTCGTCTGCGGCGACCGCGAGACCGGCCGCGCCATGGTCGAGCACAAGGTCCCGGCGATGGCTTCCATCACCGGTTCCGTCCGGGCCGGCATGCAGGTCGCCGAGAGCGCCGCCAAGGACGTCAAGCGCGTCCACCTGGAGCTCGGCGGCAAGGCGCCCGTCGTGGTCTTCGGCGACGCCGACATCGCCAAGGCGGTCGAGGACATCTCGGTCGCGGGCTTCTTCAACGCCGGCCAGGACTGTACGGCCGCCACCCGCGTGCTCGTCCACGAGTCGATCCACGACGAGTTCACCACCGCGCTCGCCAAGGCCGCCGCCGACACCAAGACCGGCGCCGCGGACGACGAGGACGTGCTCTACGGCCCGCTGAACAACGCCAACCAGCTCGCCCAGGTCAGCGGCTTCATCGAGCGGCTGCCGGCACACGCCAAGGTCGAGGCGGGCGGCCACCGGGTCGGCGACAAGGGCTACTTCTACGCCCCGACCGTCGTCTCCGGCCTCAAGCAGGACGACGAGATCATCCAGAACGAGGTCTTCGGACCGGTCATCACCATCCAGCCCTTCACCGACGAGGAGCAGGCCGTCGAGTACGCCAACGGCGTCGAGTTCGCCCTCGCCTCCTCGGTGTGGACCAAGGACCACGGCCGCGCGATGCGGATGTCCAAGCGTCTCGACTTCGGCTGTGTGTGGATCAACACCCACATCCCGCTGGTCGCCGAGATGCCGCACGGCGGCTTCAAGAAGTCCGGCTACGGCAAGGACCTCTCCGCCTACGGCTTCGAGGACTACACCCGCATCAAGCACGTCATGACGTCCCTGGACGGCTGACCCGCCCCTGCCCCAGCGGCACCCCGGCCCCGGCCCCGGACGCGCACGCCGCGTCCGGGGCCGTCGCACGTCCCGGCCGCGAGACACAGTGTCAGGCAGTTGGGGGGTACGGCTGACGGATCGCTCGTTGCCCCGGGCATCCGGCGGAAGGGAGGGTGTGCCGCATGAGTGATCTCTCCCGTCGTTCGGTGCTGCGTGGATTCGGGCTGGCAGGGCTGCTGGCAGCCGCCTCGGCATGCGGTGTACCGCCGGCGCACATAGACGCGGCGGACCGGGCGGCCCGCGACCGTTCGGCGCAGGACAAGAAGCTGAACTTCGCGAACTGGCCGCTCTACATCGACGTCGACGAGAAGAACGCGCAGAAGCGTCCGACCCTCGACGCCTTCACCGCGCGCAGCGGGATCAAGGTCCAGTACACCGAGGAGATCAACGACAACGACGAGTTCTTCGGGAAGATCAGCCCGGCCCTCATGAACCACCAGGACATCGGCCGCGACCTGATCGTCGTCAGCGACTGGATGGCCGCGCGGTACGTACGCCTGGGCTGGGTGCAGCAGATGGACCGCTCCCGGCAGCCCAACGTCACCAAGTACCTCGACCCGCTGCTGCGGAACCCCGCCTTCGACCGGGGCCGCCGGTCCGCCGTGCCGTGGCAGTCCGGGATCACCGGCATCGCCTACAACAAGAAGGCGCTCGGCCGCGAGATCAAGCACGTGTCGGACCTGTGGGCCCCGGACCTCAAGGGGAAGGTGACGCTGCTGTCCGGGATGGACGAGGCGTTCGCGCTGCTCATGCAGGGACAGGGCGTCGACGTCACCAAGTGGACGGCGGACGACTTCCACCGGATGACGGACCAGGTGGCTTCTCTGGTGCGCAGCAAGCAGATCCGGCGCTTCACCGGCAACGACTACACCAAGGACCTGTCGTCCGGCGATGTGCTGGCCTGCCAGGCGTACTCGGGCGATGTCGTCCAACTGCAGTCCGACAACCCGGACATCGAGTTCGTGGTGCCCCAGGAGGGCGCGGAACTGTGGGCCGAGAGCCTGATGATCCCGAACCTGGCCGAGCACAAGAGCAACGCCGAGGCGCTCGTCGACTACTACTACGACCCCGAGGTCGCGGCCGAACTCGCCGCCTACGTCAACTACGTCTGCCCGGTGCCGGCCGCACGCGATGTACTCGCCTCGTCCAAGGACGAGGACACCGCAGCCCTCGCCGAGGACCCGCTGATCTTCCCGGACGACGAGATGCGCAAGCGGCTCGTGGTGGCCCGCGACATCACGCCGGAGGAGCGCCCGGAGTTCGAGAACCGGTGGAACCTGATCGTCGGCCTGTGATCAGGGCCGGTGATCCGGGCGGGCCGTCGAGGAGTCCGCGCAGGACGTCCAGGCGGTTGGTGGTGACCGAGTCGACGCCGAGGCCGAGCAGCCGCGCCATGGTGCGGCGCAGGTCGGCGGTCCAGGCCGCCACGAGCAGCTCCCGCTCGTGCGCCCAGCGGACCAGCGGTGGATCGATCAGCCCGAACCGCAGATTGATCCACCGCGGCCGGACGGCGTCGAGCAGTGCCTGCCCGGGCAGCGCCGAGGTCTTCCAGGTCAGGGCGATCTCGGCGGCCGGGTCGTGCCGCCGCACGGCGAGCATGGCGCCGGCCTCGCCGCAGTAGTACGCGCGGGACTCCGCTCCCGCCTCCCGTACGGCGGCCACCGAGGGCCCGGCCTGGTCCGCGGCGGTCAGGTCGAGCAGCGCCCGGCCGGTCCCGTGCCCGGTGACGGCGGTCAGCGCGTCGTGCAGCGTCGGCACGCCGCCGGCCGTGCGCCGCCGCACCTCCTCGGCGGTGAGTTCGGCGACGGCGTCCCGGTGCCCCCACAGCCGCTTCAGCGTCGGGTCGTGCAGGAGCACGGGGACGCCGTCGCGGGTGAGGCGCACGTCGATCTCCACCGCGTCGGCGCCCGCCCGCAGGGCGGAGCGCAGCGACGGCAGGGTGTTCTCGCGGTGGTGGAACGGGTCGCCGCGATGGGCGACGGCTAGGCCCTGTCCGACCCATCCCGCCTGGCCCGGAGCGCCTGGCACGCGCGCTCTCCCCCAGCTACCGCTGGGAGGTGCCCCCAGTTGTCGGCTCATCCACGTACGCCCGGTACGAGGATGACCCTCCGCCTTGCGATCGCACGCACCGGACGCCCCGGGCCCCGCCTTCCGGGCGGACGCCGCCATGTGTCGGACATGACCTAGCGCCACGCCGCCGTGTACGCGTCGATCTCGGCGGTGAGCCGCGTCTTGCCCGGCGCGTCGAGGAACGACGCCTCGACAGCGTTCTTCGCCAGCCCGGCGACGCCGGCCGCGTCCAGGTCCAGCAGGCGGGCGGCGATCGCGTACTCGTTGTTCAGATCGGTGCTGAACATGGGCGGGTCGTCGCTGTTGATGGTGACGAGCACACCGGCCTCGACCATCTGCCGCAGCGGGTGCTCCTCGAGCGTGCGGACCGCGCGGGTGGCGATGTTGGAGGTCGGGCAGACCTCCAGCGCGATGCGGTGCTCGGCCAGGTGCTCCAGCAGCCGCGGGTCCTGGACCGAGCTGGTGCCGTGCCCGATCCGCTCGGCGCCGAGCAGGTTGATCGCGTCCCAGACGGTCTCCGGACCGGTGGTCTCGCCGGCGTGCGGCACGCTGTGCAGGCCGATCGCGCGCGCCCGGTCGAAGTACGGCTTGAACTGCGGGCGCGGCACACCGATCTCGGGGCCGCCGAGCCCGAAGCTGACCAGCCCCTCCGGCCGCAGCTCGGTCGCGATCCGCGCGGTCTCCTCGGCGGAGGCGAGCCCCGCCTCGCCGGGAATGTCGAAGCACCAGCGCAGCACGACCCCGAGCTCGGACTCGGCGGCCTTGCGGGCGTCCTCGATCGCCTCGACGAAGGCGCGGTCCGGGATGCCGCGGTTGGTGGAGGAATACGGCGTGACGGTCAGCTCGGCGTAGCGGATGTTCTGCCGGGCCATGTCGCGGGCGACCTCGAAGGTCAGCAGCCGCACGTCCTCGGCGTCGCGGATCAGGTCGACGACGGACAGGTACACGTCGATGAAGTGCGCGAAGTCACGGAAGGTGAAGTACTCGGCCAGCGCGGCGGGATCGCTGGGGACCCGGGAGTCCCGGTGCCGGGCGGCCAGTTCTGCGACGATCCTCGGCGAGGCGGATCCGACATGGTGGACATGCAGCTCGGCCTTGGGCAGCCCGGCGATGAAGGTGTCGAGGCCGGGTACGCGTCCGGGTGCGGTGTCGGTCATGCGGATCCTCCAGGCAAGTCAGCGGTGGAGCCATCGTAGACGGCGCCCCGGGTCGTGCGAGGGCCTTCCCCCGCCGTACGCAGGCCATAGCATTGCCGGACGTAGTCAGAGGAAGGCCGCAATGTCCGACCAGCCCGACAGCCCCGCGCCCCGCAACCCCTGGGCGCCGCCCGCGGACGTCCCGCCGCAGGCCGGACCGGGGCCGAGCCCGGCGGACACCGGCCCGCCGCTGCCGCCGCTGGCACCGGGAACTGACCATTACGCCGCCGGCCCTCCGTACGACCAACAGGGTCCCCACCCGGGTCAGTACCCGCCGTACGAGCAGTACCCGGGCGCGGGCGGCGGCTACCCGGGCTATCCCGGCTACCCGGGGTACCCGATGGGCCCGTACGGCGGCTGGACCCCCTCGCCGCGCAACGGCTACGGCCTCACCGCGCTCGTACTGGGCATCGTCGGCGCTGTGCTGTCGGTCATGTGCTTCTTCGCGGTCCTCGGCGCTCCGCTGGGCATCGCCGCGATCATCTTCGGGATCGTCGGACGCCGGATCGCCAAGCGCGGCGAGTCGACCAATCCCGGGCAGGCCCTGGCCGGGCTGATCCTCGGCATCGTCGCGACCGTGCTGTCCGCCGGAATGCTGATCACCATAGGCGTGTCGATAGGGAACGGCTGGCTGGACGAGGGCGACGGGATGCGCAAGCCCGACCAGGGCAGCTACGGATCACCGCTGTCCGTCGGCGAGACCGCCGAGTACGACGGCGGGCTGCAGGTCACGGTCGCCGATGTACAGGACCCCGGCCCGGCGCAGACCGCCGAGGGTGCCGCGGGTGCCGAGGGCGGTGACAGCGCGCTGAAGTTCACCGTCACGCTGAAGAACACCGGCGGCGACACGCAGAACCTGGACTACGCGGACGTGTCCGCGTACGCGGACCAGGCGGGGGACAACCCGCTCAAGGACATCTCGGGACAGGACGGCTTCAGCGGCCAGCTCGCCCCGGGCGCCGAGCGGTCGCTGGACTTCATCGTCGTCGTCCCCGACCCCTCCACCGATTCCGTCGAGGTCGACGTGTCCCCGGGCGACTCCTACGACTACGCGTACTGGGACGTGCCCGTTCCCGTACCCGCCTCGTAGGTCCTGACGCGGACCGCGGTCAGCGGCGTACGGCCTCCAGGGCCAGCAGCGCGACGTGCAGTGACAGGCACGACTCCACCTGGTCGAGGTCGACGCCCAGGATCCGTTCCACCCGGTGCAGCCGGTCGTAGAACGAGGGGCGGGACAGGTGTGCGGCATCGGCCGCCGCCGACTTGTTGCGGCCGTTGTCCAGATAGACGGAGAGGATGCGGACCAGGTCGGAGCCGTGTTCCGCGTCATGGGCGAGCAGCGGGCCCAGCTCGCGCTCGACGTAGGTCTGCAGCCGTGCGTCGTCGCGCAGCAGGTGCAGCAGTCCGCGCAGCCGCACGTCGGGCAGCCGGTAGTACGTCCCGGCCCTGCGCCGCTCCGCACCCCCCGGTGAACCGTGCAGCGCCGCGTCGGCGACCTGCGCCGCTTCCAGCAGGGTGCGCCGCGCGTCGCGCAGCGAGCCCACCGAGGAGCCGGCCGCCATCACGAACGCGGGCGCCTCGGACGCCGGGTCGACGATCCGGTCGAGCGCGGCGGCGAAGCCTTCCAGCGACCGGTGCTCCTCGTCGTGCGGGCCCAGCGACACCAGGACGCCGACCGCGCCGTCGTCGAGCGCCCCGGTCAGTGCGGTCAGCCCGCGCTCGCGCACCGCGAGCGCCACGTTCTCGGTGAAGTCCCGCAGCCGGGACTGCGCCTCCAGTGCCGCCGACGCCGGCCCGCCGCGCAGCCGCAGCATGACGCCGACCAGCCGGCGCCCTTCGAGCGGCACGCCCAGCGCCCGAGCGCGCAGCGCCACGTCGGAGACGGTCAGCGCGTGGGTGAGGATCCCGGAGAGCAGGGTGCGGTGGGTCTGGCGTTCCAGCGATTCGCGGTCGCGCTCCAGCAGCCGGTTGAGGGCCAGGGTGGCGGCGCCCCGTTCGAGGAGGACCGCGTGCCGGTGCGGACCGGTCGTCGTGACCGGGCGGCCCTCGCCCGAGGTGCGCGGCGGCGGACCGGGCTCGCCCACCAGCACGAGCCGGCCCCAGTCGCGGCCGCGCGCGCCGACCGAGGTGACGAGCCAGCCGGCCCGCCGGTCGTACCCGGTCCTGCCGGCCGGGGCCACCCCGCGCGAGCGCCGTTCCCAGCCGTCCAGCAGCGCCTCCGGGTCGTGGCCGGCCGGGTCGAAGGCCAGCACCTGGTGCGAGAGGTTCTCCAGCACGACCGGCGCGCCCGCCATCCGGGCCACCTCCCGGACGACCTCGTCGGCCTCCGCGCCCTCGACGGACAGTTCGTTGAAGGTCTGGTGCACGGCCTCCGAGGCGCGCAACTCGGTCAGCTGCGCGTCCACCACATGGGCGTGCACCGCCTGGGTGACGCTCACGAACCGCACCTCGGTGCGCAGCGCCACCAGCGGGAGGCCGCGCCGCTCGGCGGCCCTGACCAGCGGCCGCGGCAGCACATCGGCATACCGCCGGCCCAGCTCCACCACCAGCCCGGCCGCGCCGACGTCCGCGAGGGCGTCGATGTACTGGGCCAGCGACTCCTTGTCCTCCGGGAGCATCACGCCGGTCGTCAGCACCAGCTCGCCGCCCTGCAGCATCCCCGCGATGTCGGCCAGCTCGCTGATGTGCACCCAGCGCACCGGCCGGTGCAGCCCGGCGGCGCCCGCGACGACCCGCGGCGCGCCGCGGCGCAGCGCGTCGAGTTCCAGGACCTGGGCGACGGTGGGAAACACGGTGTGACCTCCGGTCGGGACGGCGTCCGGCGTGGCCTGACGCCACTGCCGGGGGCAGAGTGTAAAGCTCTCCGCGCCACCGGTTGCGGTGTGACGGTTACGCCGCGCGCAGCGCTCCGGCATCGTGCCTCGGGACGCCGGGGAAAGCCACTGTGTGGCAGATCACGGAAGACAGATTTCGTCGCGTAACCAAAAGGCAACAACGGAATCCCTTGTTGGCCCAAGGCTACTCTGCCAGGATCAGCCATCAATCCAGTCTTCGGCCACGGCGCCAAGCGGATGCGAGGAGACACCATGGACCACCGTTTCGACGTGAAGAACCGGTTCGCGGACGGGGCCCAGTACATCGCCGGAGCCTCGCGGCCGGGCACCTCAGGCCACCAGCACTCCGTGGTCGACCCTGCCACCGGTGACGCGGTGTACACCTACGAGCTCGCCGGGGCCGCGGACGTGGACGCCGCCGTCGCCGCCGCGAAGGCCGCCCTCCCCGGCTGGTCCGGTGCCACTCCGGCTGAGCGCTCCACCGCGATGCACCGCTTCTCCGAGGTGCTGGCCGAGCAGGCCGACGACCTGGCCTTCGTGGAGTCGCTGCAGTGCGGCAAGCCGCTGCGGCTGAGCGCCGGGTTCGACGTACCGGGCACCGTCGACAACACCGCGTTCTTCGCGGGGGCCGCCCGCCATCTGGAGGGCAAGGCCGCCGGCGAGTACTCGGCCGACCACACCTCCTACGTGCGCCGTGAGCCGGTCGGCGTCGTCGGCTCGATCGCGCCCTGGAACTACCCGCTGCAGATGGCGGCCTGGAAGGTCCTGCCGGCCATCGCCGCGGGCAACACCATCGTGCTCAAGCCCGCCGAGCTGACCCCGCTGACCTCGCTGATGTTCGCCCGCGCGGCCACCGAGGCCGGTATCCCGGACGGTGTGGTCAACATCGTCAGCGGCGCGGGCAAGGAGGCCGGCGAACACCTCGTCGGCCACCCCGACGTCGCCATGACCTCCTTCACCGGCTCCACCGGCGTCGGCAAGCGCGTCGCCGAGATCGCCATCCGCACCGTCAAGCGGCTGCACCTGGAACTCGGCGGCAAGGCTCCCTTCGTGGTCTTCGATGACGCGGACCTGGAAGCGGCCGTGCACGGCGCGGTCGCCGGCTCTCTGATCAACACCGGCCAGGACTGCACCGCCGCGACCCGCGCCTACGTCCAGCGGCCGCTGTACGACGCGTTCGTCGCCGGGGTGGCCGACCTCTTCGCGGGCATCAGGCTCGGCGACCCGTTCGACCCGTCGACCGACCTCGGCCCGCTCATCTCGCACCTCCAGCGGGACCGCGTCGCGGCGATCGTCGACCGCTCCCGCGCGTACGCCACCGTCGTGACCGGCGGCGAGGCCCCCGGCGACAAGCTCGCGGCGGGCGCGTACTACCGCCCCACCCTCATCACGGGCGCCGCGCAGGACAGCGAGATCGTCCAGTCCGAGATCTTCGGCCCGGTGCTCGTCGTCCTGCCCTTCGACAGCGACGACGAGGGCCTGGCGCTCGCCAACGACACCCCGTACGGCCTGGCCGCGTCCGCCTGGACCCGCGACGTCTTCCGCGCCAGCCGGGCCACCCGCGAGATGAAGGCAGGCTGTGTCTGGATCAACGACCACATCCCGATCCTCAGCGAGATGCCGCACGGCGGCTACAAGGCGTCCGGCTTCGGCAAGGACATGTCCGCGTACTCCTTCGAGGAGTACACGCAGGTCAAGCATGTGATGTACGACAACACCGCGATCGTCCGCAAGGACTGGCACCGCACGATCTTCGGAGACCGATAACCCGGTCGGACCCCGGACTCCGGCCGGACCCCAGGCGGTTCCCGGCCGGCCTCCCGTGAAAGGGCACAGCGCATGGAGCAGTACGAGACACTCTCGCCGCCCCAGCTCGCGGCGATACGGCGCACCATGACCAACGGGCGTGGTGCCCTCGCCCGCCGGTCGCTGCTGCGCGCCGCCGGACTCGGCGCCGTGGCGACGGCAGGGCTGACCGGCCTCACCGGCTGCGGCATCCCCGCCGCGGGCGGCCAGAAGGACGCCGCCGCCACGACCGAGGACCACTCCGGGTCGGAGAAGACGGTCAACTTCTCCAACTGGACGGAGTACATCGACGTCACGGACGACGGGAAGCACCGTCCGACACTCGACGCCTTCGGCAAGCGCACCGGTATCAACGTCAAGTACACCGAGGACATCAACGACAACGTCGAGTTCTTCGGCAAGGTCAAGCCACAGCTCGCCGCCGGCCAGGACACCGGCCGCGACCTGATGGTGCTCACCGACTGGCTGGCCGGCCGCATGATCCGCCTCGGCTGGGTGCAGAAGCTCGACGCGTCCAACCTGCCGCACGCGTACGCCAACCTGGAGCAGCGGTTCCGCAGCCCCGACTGGGACCCGGGCCGCGCCTATTCGTACCCATGGACCGGTATCGCCACCGTCATCGCCTACAACAAGAAGGCGACCAACGGCCGTAAGGTCACCTCGGTCTCGCAGCTGCTGGACGACCCCACGCTCAAGGGCCGGGTCGGGATGCTCACCGAGATGCGGGACACCGTCGGCATGACGCTGATGGACATGGGCAAGAACCCCGCCTCCTTCACCAACGACGACTTCGACGCGGCGATAGCCCGGGTGCAGAAGGCCGTCGACTCCAAGCAGATCCGCCGCTTCACCGGCAACGACTACACCGCGGACCTCTCCAAGGGCGACATGGCCGCGTGTCTCGCGTGGGCCGGCGACCTCGTCCAGCTGAAGATCGACAACCCGGACATCGAGTACGTCTTCCCCGACGCGGGCTACCTCTCGTCGACCGACAACCTCGTGATCCCCAACAAGGCGCGGCACAAGAAGAACGCCGAGCGGCTCATCGACTACTACTACGAGCCGCCGGTCGCCGCCCAGCTCGCGGCCTACATCAACTACGTCTGCCCGGTGGCGGGGGTACGCGACGAACTCGCGAAGATCGACCCGGCGCTGGCCGCGAACACGCTGATCCTCCCGGACGCCGCGATGGCCGCCAAGACGCACTCCTTCCGCCTGCTGTCCTCCGCCGAGGAGACCGCGTACGAGCAGAAGTTCTCCAAACTCATCGGCGCCTGACCGCACCTGACGACTGACGACTTACGGGAAGCGACCCCATGACACACGACTCCTCCGGCGGCGAGGTCATCCTCTCCGGGATCAGCAAGCGGTACGGCGCCTTCACCGCCGTCCACCCGCTCGACCTCACCATCCCGCAGGGCTCCTTCTTCGCCCTGCTCGGAGCCTCCGGCTGCGGCAAGACCACGACCCTGCGCATGATCGCGGGCCTCGAGGACCCCTCCTCCGGCACCGTGTCCCTGTCCGGCGAGGACGTCACGGCCCTCCCGCCGTACAAGCGCCCGGTGAACACCGTCTTCCAGAACTACGCGCTCTTCCCGCATCTGGACATCTACGAGAACGTCGCCTTCGGCCTGCGCCGGCGCGGCATCAAGTCGGTGAAGAAGCAGGTCGAGGACATGCTGGAGCTCGTCGAACTGGGCTCGATGGCCCGCCGCAAGCCGAACCAGCTCTCCGGTGGCCAGCAGCAGCGCGTCGCGGTCGCCCGCGCTCTCATCAACCACCCCAAGGTGCTGCTGCTCGACGAGCCGCTCGGCGCCCTGGACCTCAAGCTGCGCCGCCAGATGCAGCTGGAGCTCAAGCGCATCCAGACCGAGGTCGGCATCACCTTCGTGCACGTCACCCACGACCAGGAGGAGGCCATGACCATGGCCGACACCGTCGCGGTGATGAACGGCGGACGGGTGGAGCAGCTCGGCGCCCCCGCCGACCTGTACGAGAACCCGGGATCGACGTTCGTCGCGAACTTCCTCGGCACCTCCAACCTCATCGAGGCCGAGGTCACCGGCACCTCGGGCGACGATCTGCTGCTCGTCGCGGGCGGCCAGAAGCTCGCGCTGCCCACCGCGCGCTGTTCGGCGAAGACGGCCGTGGGCGGCCGGGTGCTGGCCGGCGTGCGCCCCGAGAAGATATCCGTCGCGCACCGCGACGACGAGGACTCGATCGCCGACGGGCGCAACCGGATACCCGGCCGCATCGTCGACTCCAGCTTCATCGGCGTCTCCACCCAGTTCGTGATCGACAGCCCGGTCTGCCCGGAGCTGGAGGTCTTCGTGCAGAACGTCGACCGTGACTCGCGGCTGGTGCCCGGCGCCCCCGTCGTCCTGCACTGGAACCCCGCGCACACCTTCGGCCTCGACGCGGCCCAGGACATCGACGCCGGTGTGCAGGAGGTGGAAGCCGCATGAGCACCGTCACCGACCGGCCGCCCGCCGCGCCGGAGACCCCGGCGCCGGTCCCGGCCGCGATGCGCCGGGCCGCAGGGCGCAAGCGCCGGGTGCCGTACTGGCTGCTGCTGCCGGGCATCGCCTGGCTGCTGGTGTTCTTCGTGGCGCCGATGATCTACCAGGCGTCCACGTCCGTGCAGACCGGCTCGCTGGAAGCGGGCTTCAAGGTCACCTGGCACTTCGCGACCTACTGGGACGCGCTGACCGAGTACTACCCGCAGTTCCTGCGCTCGTTCGAGTACTCCGCCATCGCGACCGTGCTGTGCCTGGCGATCGGCTACCCGCTCGCGTACACCATCGCCTTCCGGGCCGGCCGCTGGCGCAACGTCATCCTCATCCTGGTCATCGCGCCGTTCTTCACCAGCTTCCTGATCCGCACCCTCGCCTGGGAGACGATCCTGGCCGACGGCGGATTCGTGGTGCAGACCCTCAACCAGCTGCACATCCTGGATCTGACGTCGTCGCTCGGCATCACGCAGGGCGACCGCGTACTGGCCACACCGCTCGCGGTGATCTGCGGTCTGACGTACAACTTCCTGCCCTTCATGATCCTGCCGCTCTACACCTCGCTGGAGCGCATCGACGGCAAGCTGCACGAGGCGGCCGGCGACCTGTACGCCAAGCCCTTCACCGTGTTCCGCAAGGTGACCTTCCCGCTGTCCATGCCGGGCGTGGTCGCGGGCACCCTGCTCACCTTCATCCCGGCGACCGGCGACTACATCAACGCCGAACTGCTGGGCACCACCAACCAGAAGATGATCGGCAACGTCATCCAGTCCCAGTTCCTGCGCGTGCTCGACTACCCGACGGCCGCCGCCCTGTCCTTCATCCTGATGGCGGTGATCCTCGCGATGGTCATGTTCTACATCCGCAAGGCCGGAACGGAGGAGCTGGTCTGATGCGCTGGATACGGAAGAACCTGGTGGTCTTCGCGGGTGTGCTCTGCCTCGCGTACCTGATCCTGCCGAACCTCGTCGTCATGGTGTTCTCGTTCAACAAGCCGAACGGGCGCTTCAACTACGAGTGGACACGCTTCTCCACCGACGCCTGGGAGCACCCCTGCGACGTCGCCGACATGTGCGGCTCGCTCGGCCTCAGCCTGCAGATCGCGCTGTACGCCACGATCGGCGCGACGGTGCTGGGCACGATGATCGCCTTCGCGCTCGCCCGCTACCGCTTCAAGGCGCGCGGCACGACCAACATGCTGATCTTCCTGCCGATGGCGATGCCCGAGGTCGTGATGGCCGCCTCGCTGGGGACGCTCTTCCTCAACATGCGCGTCCCGTTCGGCTTCTGGACCATCCTCATCGCGCACATCATGTTCTGCCTGAGCTTCGTCGTCACCGCGGTCAAGGCCCGCGTGATGAGCATGGACCCGCGCCTGGAGCAGGCCGCGCAGGACCTGTACGCCTCCCCGCTCCAGACCTTCCTGCGGGTTACCCTCCCGCTGGTGGCACCCGGTATCGCCTCCGGCGCCCTGCTGTCCTTCGCCCTGTCCTTCGACGACTTCATCATCACGAACTTCAACGCCGGCTCGACGGTGACGTTCCCGATGTTCGTCTGGGGCTCGGCGCAACGCGGCACCCCGGTGCAGATCAATGTGATCGGCACCGCGATGTTCGTGATCGCGGTCCTCGTCGTCGTCGCCGGGCAGCTGCTCGGCAGCCGGCGCAAGGCCCGCGCGTAACACCGCACGTCCGTACCCGATCGACCGGAACCGAACCGATCACCAAAAGGTGTGAGAACAGATGGACCCAGCCCGTTCGCTCGCAGACGCGCGGCCGACACCCTTCTGGCTGGAGGATCCCGGCAAGCCGCAGCCGCTCGGCGCGCTCACCGGTGACGAGCACTGCGACCTGCTGGTCGTCGGCGGCGGCTACTCCGGGCTGTGGACCGCCCTGCTCGCCAAGGAGCGCGACCCGTCGCGCGACGTGGTGCTGATCGAGGGCAACGAGATCGGCTGGGCCGCCTCCGGGCGGAACGGCGGCTTCTGCGCCGCCAGCCTCACCCACGGGCTGTCCAACGGACTCACCCGCTGGCCCGGCGAGTTCGCCCGGCTGGAGGAGCTGGGCAACCGCAACCTCGACGAGATCGAGGCGGCGGTCGCCCGCTACTCCCTGGACTGCGAGTTCGAGCGCACCGGTGAGATCGACGTGGCCACCGAGCCGCACCAGCTCGAGGAACTGCACGAGGCCGCCGGGCAGGCGATGGAGCACGGCATCGCACTGGAACTGCTCGACCAGGACCAGGTGCGCGCCGAGGTCGACTCCCCGACGTTCCTCGGCGGGCTGTGGGACCGCACCGGCGTCGCCATGGTGCACCCGGCCAAGCTCGCCTGGGGCCTCAAGCGCGCCTGCCTCGGGCTGGGTGTCCGCATCCACGAGCACACCCGCGCCACCGCGCTCACCGCGAACGGCGCCGGCATGGCCGTCCGCACCCCGTACGGCCGGGTCTTCGCCCGGCAGGTCGCGCTCGGCACGAACGTGTTCCCGTCGCTGGTCAAGCGGGTACGGCCGTACATCGTCCCGGTGTACGACTACGCGCTGATGACCGAGCCGCTCAGCGAGGAGCAGCTCGCCTCCATCGGCTGGAAGAACCGCCAGGGACTGGGCGACAGCGCCAACCAGTTCCACTACTTCCGGCTCTCGGCCGACAACCGGATCCTGTGGGGCGGCTACGACGCCATCTACCCCTACGGCGGCCGCCTCTCCGCCGAGCGCGACCAGCGCCCGGAGACCAACCTCAAGCTCGCCCAGCACTTCTACCGCTGCTTCCCGCAGCTGGAGGACGTGCGCTTCACCCACACCTGGGGCGGCGCCATCGACACCTGTTCGCGCTTTTCGGCGTTCTTCGGAACCGCCCACGGCGGAAAGGTGTCTTATGCGGCGGGATACACCGGCCTGGGCGTCGGTGCCACCCGCTTCGGCGCGGACGTCATGCTCGACCTGCTGTCCGGCGAACGCACCGAACGCACCGAACTGAAGATGGTCCGCAGCAAGCCGATGCCGTTCCCGCCCGAGCCGTTCACCTCGGTCGGGATCGGCCTCACGAAGTGGTCGCTGGACCGCGCCGACCGCAACGAAGGCCGGCGCAACCTGTGGCTGAAGGCGATGGACAAGGCGGGACTGGGCTTCGACAGCTAGGGACCGTCGTCGGATCATTCGACGACACGACCTGGGGGAGTGCGCCCGGGGGCACTCGTCGTGTGCGCCTCGCGCCCCCCAGGCGCACCCCTGCCCGGAAGCCGTGAGCCGCCGCACTACCAATCAGTAGCCGAACCCGCGTAATGATCCGCGCTTCCGGCCCTCTCTTCCGTGTCAGCAGTATCAGCTTCACGGAACGGAGGAACCGGCATGGGCAGCGCCGGTGCGAAGAGTGCGGTCGAATGGCTGGTATCCGCGGCACCCGATCCGGAGGCCTGCCGGTGGGACTGGGAACGCAACCCCCTCGGGGTGACGTTGCTGCCCGCCGGCAGGCTCTGGGACGTTCTGATCCTGGCGGGCGAGCTCGGCTATCCGACCCTGGACGTGCTCACCCGGCTCGTCGACCGGCCCGGGCCGGTCCTGTCCGACTTCGGGGACTCCCGCATGGGGTTCTTCGTACCTCCGGGAACGGCCGCCCGCTGGATCGCCACCGGTGTGCGCAGCGCGGGCCGCGGCACCTGGATCGTCGTCCCCTACCCCGGCCGGGCCACCGGCGGCGTCCGCTGGCTCATCCCGCCCGACGGCACCGGGCACCTCACCGATCCGGTGATTCTGGAACTGGCGATGCACGAGGCCGTCGCGCAGCTCGCGGGTGACGGCTGACCCGCCGGGATCCCCGGATTCCCCCCTGGGTTCCCCCTGGACTCCGCTCGGGTTCCCCCCGGAACCGGCCCGGAATCCTTCCGCGGACACCGGCTGTCCGACGATCTGTAAGGCCCCGCGACGCGCCGCCGACACGTTGCTGCTTGTACGCCTCGCCATGCCCTCGCAAGACTGGCAGCAGGCTTACGAGAGAAGGGTCCCCCCGTGTCCACCAAGAACATCACCCACTGGATCGCCGGCCAGGCATGGACCGGCACCGCGGAGCGGCGCGGCGATGTGTACGACCCGGCCACCGGGGCGGTCACCGGACAGGTGGACTTCGCGTCGATCCGTGAGGTCGACCAGGCCGTCAGCGCCGCCGTCGAGGCGTTCCCCGACTGGCGCAGCGCGTCGGTGGCCAAGCGCAGCCAGGTGCTCTTCGCCTTCCGCGAGCTGATCAACTCCCGCCGTGACGAGCTGGCCTCGATCATCGTCTCCGAGCACGGCAAGGTGCACTCGGACGCGCTGGGCGAGATCGCCCGCGGTATCGAGGTCGTCGAGTACGCGTGCGGCATCCCGCAGCTGTCGAAGGGCGGCTTCACCGAGCAAGCCTCCACGGGTGTCGACGTCTACTCGATCCGCCAGCCGCTCGGCCCGGTGGCGATCATCTCCCCGTTCAACTTCCCGGCCATGGTGCCGATGTGGTTCTTCCCCATCGCCATCGCCGCGGGCAACACGGTGGTCCTCAAGCCCTCGGAGAAGGACCCCTCGGCCGCCAACTTCATCGCGGGGCTGTGGAAGGAGGCCGGTCTGCCGGACGGCGTCTTCAACGTCGTGCACGGTGACAAGGTCTCCGTCGACCGCCTGCTGGAGCACCCGGACATCAAGGCCGTCTCCTTCGTCGGCTCCACGCCGATCGCCCGGTACGTGTACGAGACCGGCACCAGCTACGGCAAGCGCGTCCAGGCCCTCGGCGGCGCCAAGAACCACATGCTGGTGCTGCCCGACGCGGACCTCGACCTCGCGGCCGACGCCGCCGTCAACGCCGGGTTCGGCGCGGCAGGCGAGCGCTGCATGGCCATCTCCGTCCTCGTCGCCGTCGACCCGGTCGGTGACGAGCTCGTCGAGAAGATCAAGGAGCGCATCGCCGGTCTGAAGGTCGGCCCCGGCTGCAACGGCGACTCCGAGATGGGCCCGCTGGTCACCGGCGTGCACCGCGACAAGGTCACCTCCTACCTCGACGCGGGCCTCGCCGACGGCGCCACGCTCACCGTCGACGGCCGCAAGCACCCGATCTCGGGCGAAAACACCGCCGATGGCTTCTGGCTCGGCCCGACGATCTTCGACAACGTCAAGCCGGGCATGTCCGTGTACGACGACGAGATCTTCGGCCCGGTGCTGTCCGTGGTGCGGGTCGACTCGTACGACGAGGGTCTGGAGCTCATCAACAGCAGCCCGTACGGCAACGGCACCGCGATCTTCACCAACGACGGGGGCGCGGCCCGCCGCTTCCAGTACGAGGTCGAGGTCGGCATGGTCGGCATCAACGTCCCGATCCCGGTCCCGGTCGCCTACTACTCCTTCGGCGGCTGGAAGAGCTCGCTCTTCGGCGACACGCACGCCTACGGCGAGGACGGCGTCAAGTTCTTCACCCGCGGCAAGGCGGTGACGCAGCGCTGGCTGGACCCGAGCCACGGCGGCATCAACCTGGGCTTCCCGACGAACAGCTGAACCGCTCGCTGGCCGTCAGCGCCGGGCAGGTCCGTACTCCGGGCCTGGCCGGCGCTGCTGTCGGATGAGCCGGCCGGGGTCATGGCCACTCCCGACAGCAGCGCCGCGCACAGGCACCAGCTGCCCAGGACGTCCAGCGGCCAGTGGTACCCGCACCACACCAGCGACACCCCGACGGCGGCCACCACCAGCAGGACCGCGGCGGCGAGCAGCCGTCGCAGGGCGGCGTTCCGGACGAGCGGGAGTACGAGAAGAGCGGCGGCGCCGAGGGCGACCGACGCCGACGCCGTGTGCCCGGACGGGAAGAAGCCGGGGTAGGAGCCGGGGCCGAGGCGGCGGTGGCCGGGGGAGGGGCGGGCGACGAGGGTCTTGGTGACGCTGACGATCAGCGGGACCGCGGCCATGGCCAGCGCCGCGGCCAGCGGGCGCGCCCACCACCGCGACAGCCCGGCCCGGCGGCCGCGCCAGGCGCTTGCGCCGATGGCGGCGGCGAGGAGCGGCACCGCGATCTGCGCGTTGCCGAGGTCGCAGAAGAACTGCCCGGTGCCGTGCAGGCCCCGGTGCCGCGCGGCGGCGTGCTGGAAACGCCGGAGCAGCCACCGGTCGGCGTCCACCAACGGGCCACCGGCGACGACCTGCCAGGTGATCAGCGCGAAGAGCAGCAGGCTGACGGCCAGGACCAGGTTCAGGGCAAAAGTCGGCCGCCCCGGAACAGGGGGGAGAGTTCCGAGGCGGCCAGGTCGATCTCCGTGCCGCTCGGCCCGGGGGGTTTGGGACGAGCGGTCGATCGATCGGCGAAGAGTGCCGAAACGCTTCGTTCCGGCGCTGTCGTGCGCGAGGGCACTGCTGTGCCGGCAATGGGGGGTCGCCGGCGCGGTGTCGCCCATGGTCACCCACGAGCGGGATGGTGCGGTGTATCTGCGGAAACCGTACGTCACCGGCGAGGCTGCCGGGAGAGCGATTACCCCTCCGCCATCAGGCCCGCACACCTTCTTCACCGATGCCGCCCCCTTACCCAGAGTTACACCGGGAGTCACACCCGGGTGAGGGCCTCCTCGATGATGTCCAGGCCCTCGTTCAGGAGATCTTCGCCGATGACCAGCGGCGGCAGGAAACGCAGCACGTTGCCGTAGGTGCCGCAGGTCAGAACGACCAGGCCCTCGGCGTGGCAGGCCTTCGCCAGGGCGGCGGTCACCGCGGCGTTCGGGGTCTTGGTGCCCGGCTCCACGAGCTCGACGGCGATCATGCCGCCGCGGCCGCGTACTTCACCGATCACGTCGAACTTCTCCTGCATCGCGTGCAGACGGCCCTTCATGACCTCCTCGATGCGCCGCGCGCGGGCGTTGAGGTCGAGCTCCTTCATGGTCTCGATCGCGCCGAGCGCCGCGGCGCAGGCCACCGGGTTGCCGCCGTAGGTGCCGCCGAGGCCGCCCGCGTGCGCGGCGTCCATGATCTCGGCGCGGCCCGTGACGGCGGCGAGCGGCAGACCGCCCGCGATGCCCTTGGCGGTGGTGATCAGGTCCGGGACGACGCCCTCGTCGTCACAGGCGAACCACTGGCCGGTGCGGCAGAAGCCGGTCTGGATCTCGTCCGCGACGAACACGATGCCGTTCGCCTTCGCGAACTCGGCGATCTTCGGCAGGAAGCCCTTGGCCGGCTCGATGAAGCCGCCCTCGCCCGCGATCGGCTCGATCACGATCGCGGCCACGTTCTCGGCGCCGACCTGCTTGGTGATCATGTCGATCGCCTGGGCCGCGGCCTCCTCGGCGCAGTTCTCGGCGCCGGTCAGCCAGCGGTAGCCGTAGGCCAGCGGTACGCGGTAGACCTCGGGTGCGAACGGCCCGAAGCCCTCCTTGTACGGCATGTTCTTGGCGGTGAGGGCCATCGTCAGGTTGGTGCGGCCGTGGTAGCCGTGGTCGAAGACGACGACCGCGGTGCGCTTGGTGTACGAGCGGGCGATCTTCACCGCGTTCTCGACGGCCTCGGCGCCGGAGTTGAACAGCGCGGTGCGCTTGTCGTGGTCGCCCGGGGTCAGCTCATTGAGCTGCTCGGCGACCTCGACGTAACCCTCGTACGGGGTCACCATGAAACAGGTGTGGGTGAAGTCCGCGAGCTGCGCGGTCGCCCGCCGCACCACGGCCTCGGCGCTGTTGCCGACCGAGGTCACCGCGATGCCGGAGCCGAAGTCGATGAGCGAGTTGCCGTCCACGTCCTCGAGCACGCCGCCGCCGGCGCGCGTCACGAAGACGGGGAGGGTGACGCCGATGCCGTTGGGGACCGCGGCGACCTTGCGGGCCATCAGCTCCTGCGACTTCGGGCCGGGGATCGAGGTGACGAGCCGGCGCTCCTGGGACAGTTCGGTCATGGCGGGCGTACTCCTCTTATATGTCCACGGGCTTTTCCCGCAGGCTAAGCGGGGGCCGCGCGGACCCGCTTACTCCGATAGGGCGCAGTGGCGGGTGATCATTCGACACGGCGGACAGTCCGCTTCCCGGCAGACCGTAGTCCTGGCGGCCGATTTCGGCACCCGCGCCTCGCGAAGCGCCATGATCCTTATGGACCGGTGTCCGCTCCACTACATTGAGTTCCGTCGCTGGCGACGAGGCTGAGGGGCGGCCGGTAGTGGATATCGAGGGTACGCAGGGATTCCGGAAGGCCGCGCCCGCGACCCCGGTACCGAGGCCGGCGGGACCGCCGCCGATGCCACAGGCGCCACCGGTGTCCGCGCTGGAGACCTGGCTGCGCACCCCGCGCCACCACGACGCCCCGGGGATCTTCGCGTACGGCCACGTCCCGCGTCCCCCGGAGGACCCGGGCCGGCTCGCCGGCCGCCGGCTGATCGGCGGCGCGCTGCTGGCCCTGCTGTGCGGGCTGCTGGTCTGGTCGCTGCTCTGGAACTACTTCGGCAGCCTCTGGCTCAAGCCGATGTTCTGGCTCATCCCGGACGACTGGGCGTACACCGGCGACCGGGTCGCCTACACGATCGTCTCCAACACCTACTACCTGATCTGGATCGGTCTGCTGGCCTATGTGTTCGGCCGGGCCGGGCACTGGCCGGACGTCTGGCGCCGGTATGCCGCGCCCGCTCTGAGCCGGCTGTGGGACGAGCCGGCGCAGCCGGGGCTGCGGCCCGACGGGCAGCCCGTCGAGGACGATCCCGTCCAGTGGCCCGAGCTGCGGGCGGCCGGGCAGCACGCGGTGGCGGACCGGCTCGCGGGCGAGATCCGCAGCGGGCGGATGAACGACGTCGACTACACGCGGATCCAGCGGGCCTGGACGTCGGTACTGGCGGACCCGCGGCGGATCGACGCGTTCGCCGACACCGTGCTGCGGCAGGGCGCCGCGGCGTGTCTGCATCCTTCCGGCGCGCGCGATCTGCCGTTCCGCTCCGCGACGCACGATCTGCTCGGCGGCCAGGTGCGGATCGGCCTGGCACCGGCCGACGACCGCAATCCGTACCAGCACCGGGGCGCGGGGCTGGCGCTCGACCCGTCGCTGCTCGGCACCGGCCTGGTCGCCGTCGGCCCGCCCGGCTCGGGGAAGACCCGGCAGCTGGTCCGGCCGGTCGTCGAGTCGCTGTGCCTGCAGGCGCTGTCCGGCACCGCCGCGGTGATCGCCGTGGGCTCCGCGGGCACCGACCTGGGACCGGCCGACGCGTTCGACGTCGTCATCTCGCTCGGCGACCCCTCCTCGCGCTACGACCTGGACCTGTACGGCGGCAGCCCCGACCCGGACGCGGCCGGGAGCACCCTCGCCGAGGCGCTCATCGACGACGGCCCCACGCACGAGGCCGACATCCGGCGGGCCGCCACCGCGCTCTCCCAGCTGCTCGGCCCCTACCGCGCCGCCCACGGGCGCTTCCCCGCCGTGACCGAGCTGCGCGAGCTGCTCGACGGCATCCCGCACGCGTTCGCCGCGCTGCGCGGCGCGCTGGACCTGGCCGGGGAGCCGGGTCCGGTCCGTGAGCTGGAGGCACGGCAGCGGCAGGCGGGGCGGCCCGACGACATCGGCACCCTGCTCGCCGACCGGATCGCGCTGCTCGACCGGCCGGCCTTCGCGGGCTTCTTCGACGTCACCGGCCGGACCCGGCCGTTCTCCATGCACACCCTGGAGCACCCGCTGCGGGTCCGTATCGACCTGCCCGAACGCGGTCACGCCGAGGCGTCCCGGATCCTCGCGCGGCTCGTGCTGGCCCAGTTCACCGCCGCGGTCACCGGCCGCCGCGACCGGTCGCTCTTCGCCTGCCTGGTCCTCGACGACGCCGCGCACACCATCACCGGAGAGTCGGTGCGCGGACTGCAGCGGCTGCGGTCCGCCAACGCCGGGGCCGTGCTGGCGCTGCGGACGCTCGACGACGTCCCCGAGGCACTGCGCACCGCGCTGCTCGGCGCGGTCGGCTGCCGGATGGCGCTGTCCGGGATCACCACGTGGGACGGGAAGCGGTTCGCCGAGGCCTGGGGCACCACCTGGGTCGAGACCCGGGACGTGACGCGCACGCCCGACCAGTCCGGCGGTCTGCTGCGCCGCCTCAACCGCGGGGTGCGGCGGCTGTTCACCGGGGAGGCCGTCACCACCGAGTCGGTGACCGTCCGCAGCGTCGAGCGCGAGCGCTGGTCCGCCTCCGAGCTGGCCCATTCGGTGCCGGCCGGGCATGCCGTCGTCTCGCTCACCGCCACCGACGGCGAGCACGCCCCGCCGATACTGGTCGACCTCCGCGGCTGACGCCTGCTCCCGGCTGTCCGACACCTGATTCCTGACATCGCACGTGCGATATCGGACGGCTGATGCCGGGATCTGGACGGTGAGGCAGAATCGGAACCGGTCACCACTACCGGTCGGCCAAAACCCGAGTCCTTTGGGCCTTCCGGGCCCGGTGGGTCCCCGCGACCCCGCCGGCGCCGCCGGAAGCCCCCCGCCGGAGGCGACAGCGCGTCATGCCCCTCACTCTCGCCTCTCTCGTCCACCATTCGGCACTCAAGCTCGTGGTCCTGGCCGGCGGCGACCATCTGGACGCCACCGTGCGCTGGGTGCACACCAGCGAGCTGGACGACCCGGGACCGTATCTCGAAGGCGGCGAGCTGCTGCTCACCACCGGACTCAAACTCGCCGTCGACGACCCGGACAGCCTGCGCGGCTACGTGCGGCGGCTGGCGGACGCCGGGGTGGTCGGGCTCGGCTTCGGCGTCGGGGTGGGGCACGACGCGGTGCCGCCCGCGCTGGTCGACGCCGCGGCGGAACTGGATCTGCCGCTGCTCGAAGTGCCGCGCCGCACGCCGTTCATCGCGATCAGCAAGGCCGTGTCGGCGGCGGTCGCGGCCGACCAGTACCAGGCCGTCACCGCCGGCTTCGAGGCCCAGCGCGATCTGACCCGGGCGGCCCTCGCCCCGGACGGCACCTCCGCGCTGCTCGGCCGGCTCGCGCACCACCTCAACGGCTGGGCCGCGCTCTACGACGCGTCCGGCGCGGTGCTCGCCGCCGCCCCCGAGTGGGCGGGCCGCCGCGCCGCCCGGCTGACCGGCGAGATCGACCGGCTGCGGGACAAACCGGCGCCCGCCAGCGCGGCCGTGGCGGGCCCCGCGGGCACCGAGGACCGCGTCGAACTGCAGTCGCTGGGCACCGCGCGCCGGGCCCGCGGGTTTCTCGCCGTCGGCACCGAGGAGCGCCTCGACACCCCCGCCCGCTATGTCGTGCACGCCGCCGTCGCGCTGCTCACGCTCTCCCTGGAGCAGTCGCGGGCGCTCCAGGACACCGAGCAGCGGCTCGCGGCCGCCCTGCTGCGGATGCTGCTCACCGGGGAGAGCGAGCACGCCCGTACCGTCGCGGGCCGGCTCTACGGCGATCTGCTGGCGCAGCCGGTGCGGCTGCTCGTCGTGGAGCCCGCAGAACTCACCGCCAAGCCCGCGAAGGCGGCCAGGCCCGCCGCCCGTACCGGCCGCCCGGCGGTGGCGCTGGACTCGGTGGCGCTGCTGGCCGAGCGCGCGGAGGCCGCCGGCGCCCGCTCGGGCGAGCCGGTCATCGCCGTACGGGAGGGCCCCCGGCTGGTGGTGCTCGCCGCCGACGGTTCGGCCGTGCTCAAGGCCTGCACCGACTTCGCCGAGGCCGACGACACCCTGGCCGCCGGGCTGTCCGGGGCCGTCCCGGTGGCGGAGCTGCCGGACGCCAACCGGCAGGCGGAACGGGCGCTGGCTGTCGCGCTGCGGCGCGGCCGCAACCTGGTCGAGCACGGCGAGGTCGGTGCAGGATCGGTTCTCCCGCTGCTCGGCGACGACGCGGTCCGGGCGTTCGCCGAGGGGCTGCTGCGCCCGCTGCGCGAGCACGACGCGACCAGCCGCGGCGACCTCGTCGCCTCCCTCCAGGCATGGCTCTCGCGGCACGGCCAGTGGGACGCGGCCGCGTCCGACCTGGGCGTTCACCGGCACACCCTGCGCTACCGCATGCGCCGGGTGGAGGAGATCCTCGGCCGCTCGCTGGACGATCCCGACGTCCGGATGGAGCTGTGGCTGGCGATGAAGACGCTGCCGCCCGGCGAGTGACACAACGGAGTACCCGCCACGAGCGGTACTCCGCAGTGGACAAACGCCCCCGCGCCCCGCCCGGCCTACCGTGGACGTACGTGATCGATCACCACCCATCGGGATCACCACCCCATCGGAAGGGCCGGGCCGCTGTGAGCACCCCCACCGCATTCTGGCTCGCCGGCCGCAAGGCGACCGGCGAGGACAGCTTCGACGTCACCAACTCGTGGGACGGCCGGGTCGTCGGCACGGTCAGCGTTCCCACCGAGGCCCAGGTCGAAGAGGCCGTCGCGGCCGCCGAGGCCGTCCAGGCCGAGTTCGCCGCGACCCCGGCCCACGTGCGGTCCGCCGCGCTCGACCTCGTCGCCCAGCGGCTCGCGGAGCGCACCGAGGAGATCGCCCGGCTGATCACCGCCGAGAACGGCAAGCCGATCAAGTGGGCCCGCGGCGAGGTCGGCCGGGCCGTGTCGGTCTTCCGCTGGGCCTCCGAGGAGGCCCGCCGCTTCAACAGCGGCGAGGCGCAGCGGCTGGACACCGACGCCGGCGGCGTCGGCCGGCTGGCGCTGACCCGGCGCTTCCCGCGCGGCACCGTGCTCGGTATCGCGCCCTTCAACTTCCCGCTGAACCTCGTCGCCCACAAGGTCGCCCCGGCGATCGCGGTCGGCGCGCCGATCATCCTCAAGCCCGCCCCGGCGACCCCGCTGTCGGCCCTGGTGCTGGGCGAGATCCTCGCCGAGACGGGTCTGCCGGCCGGCTCCTGGAGCGTCCTTCCGGTCCCCAACGACCGGATGCCGGCCCTGGTGCAGGACAAGCGGCTGCCGGTGATCTCCTTCACCGGTTCCGACAAGGTCGGCTACCAGATCATGGATTCGGTGCCGCGCAAGCACACCACCCTCGAACTGGGCGGCAACGCCGCGGCCGTGGTGCTGGCCGACTGGTCCTCCGAGGAGGACCTGGAGTGGGCGGCCACCCGTATCGCCACCTTCGCCAACTACCAGGGCGGCCAGTCCTGCATCTCGGTGCAGCGGGTCATCGCCGACGCGTCGGTCTTCGACGTGCTCGCCGAGAAGGTCGTCGCCAAGGTCGCGGCCCAGGTCACCGGTGACCCGTCCGACGACGCCACCGACGTGGGCCCGCTGGTCGACGAGAACGCCGCGAAGCGCGTCGAGTCCTGGGTCGACGACGCGGTCGCCAAGGGCGCCAAGCTGCTCACCGGCGGCACCCGCGAGGGCGCCTCGTACGCCCCGACGGTGCTCACCGAGATCCCCGCGGACGCGATCCTCGCCACCGCGGAGGTCTTCGGCCCGGTCCTGTCGCTGCAGAAGGTCGACGGCGCCGACGAGGCGTTCGCGGCCGTCAACGACTCGAACTACGGCCTGCAGACCGGTGTGTTCACGCACGACCTGCAGACCGCCTTCCGGGCCCACCGCGAGCTGGAGGTCGGCGGCGTGATCATCGGCGACGCGCCCTCCTACCGCGCGGACCAGATGCCGTACGGCGGCGTGAAGGACTCCGGTGTCGGCCGTGAGGGCGTCTCGTACGCCATGGCCGACTACACCTACGAGCGGGTCCTCGTCCTGACCGGCCTGGACCTCTGAGACCGACGGACCACCCTCCACCGGCCGGGGCGCATGTGCGGTGCGCCCCGGCCGGTTTTTTCCTGCCCTGCCCTGCCCCGTTCCGGTCCGATCCGGTCAGGAAGGGATCGGTACGACCATCACCGGCGGTCCCGACGGGGTCGGTGAGCCGCCGGACGGTTCCACCGTCACCCCGACCGCGTCGGCGCCCCTCGGGCCGCCCGCCAGGAGCTGTGCGCCGTCGGTGCGGCCCGGAGTGACGAGACCGGCCGGGATCATCGAGCCGTTCTGGCTGTACCAGAGCTGGTAGACCCGCGCAGTGCCCAGCGGCGGCAGGTCGTGGTAGACGAACGCCGTCCGTCCGAGCCGCTGGGAGGAGACCACGGTCGCCCCACCGCCGCCCCGCATCGAGCCGGTCCGCAGGGTGGCATCGGGCGCCGCCATCAGCGTCTCCAGGTCGGAGGCGCGCTGCTCCGCCTGGATGTTGCCGTCCCGTGCCCGGTCGGCGTCCCGCTGGGCCTGGACGGCCCAGACCCCGGCGCCCGCGGCGATGGCGAGACAGGCCGCGGCGGCCAGATAGGGCAGCCGCTGCCGCCGGCGCGGGCCGCGCAACGGCACCACGACGGGTTCGACGACCAGCGGCGGCAGCTGCCGTACCTCGGGCAGCGACCACATGACGCGGTCCCGCAGCCCTGGCGGCGGCACCTGCGCCACCGCGAAGGCCAGCCGGGTCGCGGTCTCCCGCAGCTCACGCACCTCCTGGGAGCAGGCGGGGCACTCGGCGAGATGCCGGGCGAACTCCGCCGCCTCCGCGGGGGATAGGGCGTCCAACGCGTAGGCGCCGGTCAGTGTGTGCAGATCGGCGGAATCGTTCACGACGTCACCCCCAAGCAGTCCCGCAGACGGATGAGCCCGTCCCGGAGACGGGTCTTGACCGTGCCGAGTGCCGTTCCCAGCACATCGGCGGTTTCCCGGTAGGTATATCCCCGGTAGTAGGCCAGGTTCACCGACTCACGCTGGAGTTCGGTCAGCTGTCCCAGACAGCGGCGCACCTGTTCGCGCTCCAGCCGCCGCTCGACCTGCTCCGACACCTCGTCGAAGGCGGGGGAGTGGTCGCGGACCGCGGCCCGCTGCTCGCGGTCGGCGGAGGCCTGTGCCGAGCGCACCCGGTCGACCGCCCGCCGGTGGGCGAGCGTCATGATCCAGGCCATGGCACTGCCCCGGCCGGCGTCGAAGCGGGCGGCGCTGCGCCACACCTCGATCAGCACCTCCTGGGTGACCTCCTCGGACTGCGCGGGATCGCGCAGCACGCGGTGGGCCAGCCCGAGAACGGAACCGGCAACGGCCGTGTAGACGCTGTCGAACGCCTGCTGGTCCCCCCTGGAGACCCGTTCGAGCAGGGTCTCCAGGCTTCCGGGTCCCGGCGCCACGGGTCCGTTGTCGCGGGCTACCGCGTGCATGCGCACCTCCGAGCAATGGTTGTCACCATTGATTCGTAGCCGGGGCCCCGGCGGATTGGCCGTTCCGGTCAGGAAACCGGCGGCATCAGGACGGTGTCGATGATGTAGACGTTGGCGTTGGCGGTCTTGACGTTGCCACAGATCACGTTGGCGGTGTCATTGACCATGTACGAATCGCTGGAGCCCTTGGTCATGAGGGGCTCTTTCTCCAGGGTGGGGAACATACCGTTAGTGAGCTGGTTCGGGGTCAGCGGCTGTCCTACCACGTGGTAGGTCAGGATCTTGGTGAGCGTCTCCTTGTCGGCCAGCACCTTGTCCAGGTCCGCCTTCGGGATCTTGGCGAAGGCTTCGTTCGTCGGCGCGAAGACCGTGATGTTCTGCGCGCTGTTGAGGGTGTCGACCAGACCCGCCTGCGTCACGGCGGAGACCAGGGTGGACAGCGCGGGGTTGTGGGACGCGGCGGTGGCCACGGGGTCCTTGGCCATGCCCGCGAAGCTGCCCGCGCCGTCCTTGGGCACGCCGGCGCAGGCGTAGCCGAAGGGCGCGGACGCCTTCGTCGTGCCGTTGCCGGCGGCCGGTGCGACGGCGTTGCTGTTCGCCGCGTTGCTCTTGTCGCTGCCGCTGTCGGAACAGGCGGACGCGGTGACGGCGAGGACGGCGGCGGCGGCCGAGGCGAGGGCGGCACGACGGAAGCGGGTGGTGGTGTACATGACAGGTCTCCTCATGAGGGTTCCCGGTGGGACCGGGTGGTGATGGGTGGGGATGCCGGTGACGTGGTGCGCGGAGCTCACTCCACGGTGACCACCACCGAGTGCCAGCCCGTCGAACCGTCGGGCACGGTGCCCTGCCGGTCGCCGGTCTGGGTCCGGCCGGTGCGGTCCGTCGCGCGGACCTCGATACGGTGCGAACCGGGCTTGGCGTCCCAGAGGTACGACCACTGGCGCCAGGTGTCGGCGGTGTCCTCCGTGGCGGGCCTGGCGGCCTGCCACGCACCCCCGTCGATCCGCACCTCCGTCTTGTCGATGCCCCGGTGCTGGGCCCAGGCGACGCCCGCGACGGGCACGGGTCCCGCCTTCAGGGAGGCGAAGGGCCGGGGGGTGTCGATCCGGGACGACGTCTTGATGGGGGCCTGCGGGGACCAGCTGCGCCGGACCCAGTAGGCGTCGAAGTCGGCGAAGGTGGTCAGTTCCAGGTCGGTCAGCCACTTGCAGGCCGACACGTAGCCGTAGAGCCCGGGGACGAGCATCCGGACCGGGAAACCGTGGGTGAAGGGCAGCGGCTCGCCGTTCATCCCGACCGCGAGCATCGCGTCCCGGCCGTCGAGGACCGTCTCGACCGGGCTGCCGAGCGTCATCCCGTCCACCGAGCGCGCCACCAGCTGATCGGCGGGTCCGCCGGCGGACGGCGGACGGACCCCGGCCTCCTTCAGGAGTGCGGCGAGCGGCACCCCGATCCACCGGGCGTTGCCGGCGTACGGTCCGCCGACCTCGTTGGACACACAGGTCAGGGTGATGTCCCGCTCGATCAGCGGGCGCCGCAGCAGGTCCTGATAGCTGAACTCCAGCGGCTCGGTGACGCCCTTCCCATGGATCCGCAGCCGCCAGGTGTCGGCATTCACCTGGGGAACGGTGAGGGCGGTGTCCACCCGGTAGAAGGACGGATTGGGTGTCGTGAAGGGCTGCATCCCGGGGATCCGGAGATCGGCGCCCGCGGGTACCCGCCCCGCCGCCGACTGCGGGGCGGGCAGTTTCACGGAGTCGCGGGACGCGACGGCCGCGGCATCGGTGGAGTTCAGCCGCCGTCCGACGGTGCCGCCGACGGCGGAGAACGCGGCGGCCGCGGACGCGGCGACCAGGAACCCGCGCCGGTCGAAGGCACCGACGGGCCGCACTGGGCTCCCGGCGTCGTCCGTGGCAGGCGGGCCCTGGCCGTGGATCCGGCCGGCCAGCACCCACAGCACCGCCGCCCCGGCCAGTGCGCCGACGAGCGAGGGAAACGCGTCCGTCCACACCCCCACCGGCCGCCGGACCGCCGCCACCGCGCCGACCGCGCCGAAGACCGCCACACCGGCGACTCCCGCCGGCCGGTGGTGGACGGCGATCACGCCGATGACCGCGGCGAACAGCGCCAGCGCGGCCACGATGCCCAACTGCAGCACCAGCTTGTCCGAGGTGCCGAAGTGCCGGATCGCCCAGTTCTTCACCTCGACCGGAGTCGCGTCGATCGCCGTTCCGCCGATCGCCGTCACCGGCGACGCCTGTGGTCCGACGGCGATGGCCACCAGCTCGGCGGCGGCGAGCGAGACGGCAGCCGCCAGTTCTCCGCTCACCGCGCCGAGCAGCAGCTCGCGCATCCAGTTCCGTTTCACACAGGGCATTCGGAGCGGGTGGTGAGCCGGATTGGTCCCTCACCCGATCGGGTGAGCCGACGTGCCCGTGCTCCCGGCCGGTGCTGCGCGGGGGGTGGTGGCCGCACGGGAATTGGGGTAGATACGGGCAAGTAGCACCGATCGGTAACCCGGCGACCCCGGTAGCTCGCTGACCGGGTCTCCCGGCGGCCGACCGCGCCCGTACATCCCGACTCCGCGGCGAGGTGAGCCCTCTTGACCGCACCATCCGCACACAACGTTTCTGAACGCGAGGCCCGGCAGGTGGCCGAGGCCGCCCGCGAACAGGACTGGCGGAAGCCCAGCTTCGCCAAGGAGCTGTTCCTGGGCCGCTTCAGGCTCGATCTGATCCATCCCCATCCCATGCCGGCGCCCGACGACGTCCAGCGCGGCGAGGAATTCCTCGCCAAGCTCCGGGACTTCTGCGAGACGAAGATCGACGGGGCCCGCATCGAACGCGAGGCGCAGATCCCCGACGAGGTCATCAACGGGCTCAAGGAGCTCGGCGCCCTCGGTATGAAGATCGACACGAAGTACGGCGGCCTGGGCCTCACCCAGGTGTACTACAACAAGGCCCTCGCGCTCGTGGGCTCCGCCAACGCCTCGATCGGCGCGCTGCTCTCCGCGCACCAGTCCATCGGCGTACCGCAGCCGCTCAAGATGTTCGGCACCACGGAGCAGAAGGAGACCTTCCTCCCGCGCTGCGCGCGCACCGACATCAGCGCCTTCCTGCTCACCGAACCCGACGTCGGCTCCGACCCGGCCCGGCTGGCGACCAGCGCGGTGCCCACCGAGGACGGTTCCGCCTACGTCCTGGACGGCGTCAAGCTCTGGACGACCAACGGCGTCGTCGCCGACCTGCTGGTCGTCATGGCCCGGGTGCCGAAGTCGGAGGGGCACAAGGGCGGCATCACCGCCTTCGTCGTCGAGGCGGGCTCCGAGGGCGTCACCGTCGAGCACCGCAACGCCTTCATGGGGCTGCGCGGCCTGGAGAACGGGGTCACCCGCTTCCACCAGGTCACCGTCCCCGCCGACCACCGCATCGGCCCCGAGGGCGCCGGCCTCAAGATCGCCCTCACCACCCTGAACACCGGCCGCCTCTCGCTGCCCGCGATGTGCGTCGGCGCCGGGAAGTGGTGTCTGAAGATCGCCCGCGAATGGTCGCTGGAGCGCGAGCAGTGGGGCAAGTCCATCGCGAAGCACGAGGCGGTCGGCTCGAAGATCGCCTTCATCGCGGCGACCACGTTCGCCCTCGAAGCGGTTCTCGACCTGTCGTCGCAGATGGCCGACGAGGACCGCAACGACATCCGGATCGAGGCCGCCCTCGCCAAGCTCTACGGCAGCGAGATGGCCTGTCTGATGGCCGACGAACTCGTGCAGATCCGCGGCGGCCGCGGCTTCGAGACCGCCGCGTCCCTCGCCGCCCGCGGCGAGCGCGCCGTCCCCGCCGAGCAGGTGCTGCGCGATCTGCGCATCAACCGCATCTTCGAGGGCTCGACGGAGATCATGCACCTGCTGATCGCCCGCGAGGCGGTCGACGCCCATCTGTCCGTCGCGGGCGACCTCATCGACCCCGACAAGAGCCTCGGCGACAAGGCGAAGGCCGGCGCCAGGGCCAGCGGGTTCTACGCCCGCTGGCTCCCCAAGCTCGTCGCCGGCGCCGGCCAACTGCCCACGTCGTACGCCGAGTTCCACCCGGACGGCTACCCGGACCTGGCCACCCACCTGCGGTACACCGAGCGCAGCGCGCGCAAGCTCGCCCGTTCGACGTTCCTGGCCATGGCGCGCTGGCAGGGCCGGATGGAGACCAAGCAGGGCTTCCTCGGCCGCATCGTCGACATCGGGGCGGAGCTCTTCGCGATGAGCGCGGCCTGCGTACGCGCCGAGATGCTGCGCTCGTCCGGCGAGGAGGGCCGGGCCGCGTACCAGCTCGCCGACGCGTTCTGCCGGCAGTCCCGGATCCGTGTCGAGGAGCTCTTCACCCGGCTGTGGTCCAACACCGACGACCTGGACCGCAAGGTCGTCGACGGCGTGCTCGGCGGTACCTACACCTGGCTGGAGGCCGGCATCGTCGACCTCAGCGGCGACGGCCCCTGGATCGCCGACGCCACCCCCGGCCCCGCCACGACCGAGAACGTCCACCGCCCCATCCGCTGAGCCCATCCGCTGACCCGGCTCCCGCGTACCGCTCCGCCCGCGGACCCGCCCGGGACCCGGCACCCGCATCCCCTGTCCGAGCTGACAGGGGATGCGGCCACAATGGGGGGATGACGGACTCCCTCGCAGACCCGCATCACCGCGAATTCGTGGCCGCCGCCGACACCGACGGGCCCCGGGACATCGTGATCCTCGGCTCCACCGGTTCGATCGGCACCCAGGCCATCGACGTGGTGCTGCGCAACCCCGACCGCTTCCGCGTGGTGGCGCTGTCCGCCGCCGGCGGCCGGATCGAGCTGCTCGCCGAGCAGGCCCACCAGCTGCGGGTACGGACCGTGGCCGTGGCGGACGAGGACGCCGTCGAGCCGCTGCGGCAGGCGCTCGGCCGGCAGTACGGCGCCGGCGGGACGCTCCCCGAGATCCTGTCCGGCCCCGACGCCGCGACCCGGCTCGCCGCGAGCGAGTGCCACTCGGTCCTCAACGGCATCACCGGTTCGATCGGGCTCCGCCCGACGCTGGCGGCCCTGGAAGCCGACCGGGTGCTGATCCTCGCCAACAAGGAGTCGCTGATCGTCGGCGGCCCGCTGGTGAAGGCGCTCGCGAAGCCCGGGCAGATCATCCCGGTGGACTCCGAGCACTCCGCGCTCTTCCAGGCGCTGATGGGCGGCACCCGCGAAGAGGTCCGCAAGCTGATCGTCACGGCCTCCGGCGGCCCGTTCCGCGGCCGCACCAAGGAGGAGCTCGCCGGCGTCACCCCCAAGGACGCACTCGCGCACCCGACCTGGGACATGGGCCCGGTCATCACGATCAACTCCGCGACCCTGGTCAACAAGGGTCTGGAGGTCATCGAGGCACATCTGCTCTACGACATCCCCTTCGACCGGATCGAGGTCGTCGTCCATCCGCAGTCGTACATCCACTCGATGGTGGAGTTCGCCGACGGCTCGACCCTGGCCCAGGCGAGCCCGCCCGACATGCGGATGCCCATCGCGCTCGGCCTCGGCTGGCCCCGGCGGGTGCCGGATGCCGCACCCGCGTTCGACTGGTCGAAGGCGTCGACGTGGGAATTCTTCCCGTTGGACGACGACGCGTTCCCAGCGGTGGCTTTGGCGCGACATGTAGGTAGCCTCGGTGGCACCGCACCCGCGGTGTTCAACGCGGCGAACGAGGAATGCGTCGATGCCTTCCTCGCCGGCCGGCTGCCCTTCACGGGGATCGTGGACACCGTCGCCCGGGTGGTCGAGGAACACGGCCATCCGGATCCGGGAACTCGGCTGACCGTCGAGGACGTCCTTGAAGCGGAAGCGTGGGCACGGGCCCGCGCACGGGAACTGGCTACGGAGGCTGCACGGGTATGACGGCACTCATGTGGGGCGTCGGGATCGTCATCTTCGTCGTCGGTCTGCTGTTCTCCATCGCCTGGCACGAGCTCGGCCATCTCTCCACCGCCAAGCTCTTCAAGATCCGTGTGCCGCAGTACATGGTCGGCTTCGGGCCGACGATCTGGTCGCGGCACAAGGGCGAGACCGAGTACGGCTTCAAGGCGATCCCGCTCGGCGGCTACATCCGCATGATCGGCATGTTCCCGCCCGGCGCGGACGGCAAGGTCAGCGCCCGTTCCACCTCGCCGTGGCGCAGCATGATAGAAGACGCCCGTTCGGCCGCCTACGAGGAGCTGCAGCCGGGCGACGAGACGCGGATGTTCTACACGCGTAAGCCGTGGAAGCGCGTCATCGTCATGTTCGCCGGGCCGTTCATGAACCTGATCCTGGCGGTGGCGCTCTTCGCGGTCTCCCTGATGGGGATCGGCGGAAACGTCACGACCACGTCGATCGGCAGCGTCTCGGAGTGTGTGGTCAAGGCCTCCGCGGCGACCGACAAGGCCACCAAGGCCGATGTCTGCCCGAAGAACGCCGTGGCCCCGCCCGCCAAGGCCGCCGGCTTCAAGGCCGGGGACAAGATCGTCTCCTTCAACGGCAAGCCGGTCAGCGACTGGGACGACCTGTCGGACCAGATCCGCGACACCATCGGCCCGGCCACCGTCGGCGTCCTCCGGAACGGGCAGCAGCTCACCCTGCACCCGACCCTGGTCAAGAACACGGTGAACAAGAAGGACAGCGACGGCTTCCCGATCAAGGGCCAGTACGTCGACGCCGGATTCCTCGGCTTCAGCCCGGCCAACGGCGTCAGGACGCTGACCTTCGCCGAGTCCACCGATCGCATGGTCTCGATGACCAAGAACTCGATCCGCGGTATCGCCGACATCCCCTCGAAGATCCCCGCGCTGTGGGGATCGGCCTTCCAGGGCAAGGAGCGCACCGTCGACCAGCCCGTCGGCATGGTCGGTGTCGCCCGGATCGGCGGCGAGGTCTTCTCGCTGAAGATTCCCGCGACGCAGCAGATCGGCGTCATGATCAACCTGCTCGCCGGGGTGAACCTGTCGCTGTTCCTGTTCAACATGCTGCCGCTGCTCCCGCTCGACGGCGGTCACATCGCCGGCGCACTGTGGGAGTCGCTGCGCCGCAGGCTGGCCAAGCTGACCCGGCGCCCGGACCCGGGCCCCTTCGACGTGGCCAAGCTGATGCCGGTCGCCTATGTCGTCGCAGGCATCTTCATCTGCTTCACGGCATTGGTGCTCGTCGCCGATGTCGTCAATCCGGTGACGCTCTCCTGACGGATGCGGGAGACGTGGGCGGGTTGCCGTAACCTCGGTAAACGGAGCCCGCCCACGCCGGGACCTTGTTCCACACCCTTGGGGATGCCAAGCACATGACCGCGATTTCGCTCGGAATGCCCGACGTTCCGATCAAGCTCGCCGACCGCCGCCACAGCCGCAAGATCCAGGTCGGGTCGGTCGCGGTGGGCGGGGACGCGCCGGTTTCGGTCCAGTCCATGACGACGACGGTGACGGCGGACATCGGGGCGACGCTCCAGCAGATCGCCGAGCTCACCGCTTCCGGCTGCCAGATCGTGCGGGTGGCCTGCCCCACGCAGGACGACGCCGACGCGCTCGCCACCATCGCCAAGAAGTCGCAGATCCCGGTGATCGCGGACATCCACTTCCAGCCGAAGTACGTCTTCGCGGCGCTCGACGCCGGCTGCGCGGCCGTCCGCGTCAACCCCGGAAACATCAAGCAGTTCGACGACAAGGTCAAGGAGATCGCGAAGGCGGCGGCTTCGGTCGGCACCCCGATCCGGATCGGCGTCAACGCGGGCTCGCTGGACCGCCGGCTGATGGAGAAGTACGGCAAGGCCACCCCCGAGGCGCTGGTCGAGTCGGCGCTGTGGGAGTGCTCGCTGTTCGAGGAGCACGGCTTCCGTGACATCAAGATCTCGGTGAAGCACAACGACCCGGTCGTGATGGTCAACGCCTACCGGCTGCTCGCCGCCAAGTGCGACTACCCCCTCCACCTCGGTGTCACCGAGGCCGGTCCCGCGTTCCAGGGCACCATCAAGTCCGCCGTCGCGTTCGGCGCGCTGCTGTCCGAGGGCATCGGCGACACCATCCGCGTCTCGCTCTCCGCCCCGCCGGTCGAGGAGATCAAGGTCGGCCTGCAGATCCTGGAGTCGCTGAACCTCAAGCAGCGCCGCCTGGAGATCGTCTCCTGCCCGTCCTGCGGCCGTGCCCAGGTCGACGTCTACAAGCTCGCCGACCAGGTCTCCGCCGGCCTGGAGGGCATGGAGGTGCCGTTGCGCGTCGCCGTCATGGGGTGCGTCGTCAACGGCCCCGGTGAGGCCCGCGAGGCCGACCTCGGTGTCGCGTCCGGAAACGGCAAGGGCCAGATCTTCGTCAAGGGCGAGGTCATCAAGACCGTGCCGGAGTCGAAGATCGTGGAGACCCTGATCGAAGAGGCGATGAAGATCGCCGAGCAGATGGAAGCGGACGGCATCGCGTCCGGCGAGCCCCAGGTCAACGTGAGCTGACCGGGGAAGGCCGCTGAGGCCACCTCCGCGAAACTCCCCTCCGCGAGGTAAAGTGCGAAGATCTACCCCCGGCTGTGTGGCCGGGGGTACCCCCGCCCCCCGCGGCCTGTAGGTGAGGCGCACACGTGTTGACGACGACGACCGCGAAGGTCCTGGAGGCCGGCGAACTCGACGCCGCCCTCGAAGTGCTCGACCGCGACCCCGTGTCCAACGCGTTCGTCGCCTCCCGTGTGAACGTCGCGGGCCTCGACCCCTGGCGCCTCGGCGGCGAGATGTGGGGCTGGTACTCCGGCGGCCGGCTCACCTCCCTGTGCTACGCCGGCGCCAATCTGGTGCCGATCTGCGCGGGCCCGGAAGCCGTCCGCGCCTTCGCCGAGCGGGCCCGCCGGGCGGGCCGCCGCTGCTCGTCGATCGTCGGACCCGCCGAGCCCACCACCGAACTGTGGTCGCTGCTCGAACCCAGCTGGGGCCCGGCCCGGGAGATCCGCAGCCGTCAGCCGCTGATGACCACCCGGGCGCTGCCCGCCGGCATCACCCCCGACCCCCTCGTCCGGCGCGTCCGCCGTGACGAGATGGATGTGATCATGCCCGCGTGCGTGGCCATGTTCACCGAAGAGGTCGGCGTCTCCCCGCTCGCGGGGGACGGCGGGCTGCTCTACCAGGCCCGGGTCGCCGAACTCGTCACCGCCGGACGGTCGTTCGCCCGCATCGAGAACGGCCGGGTGGTCTTCAAGGCCGAGATCGGCGCCGTCACCCGGCACGCCTGCCAGATCCAGGGCGTCTGGGTGGCGCCGGAGTACCGGGGGCAGGGTTTGTCGGAGGCGGGGATGGCCGCCGTGCTGCACTACGCGCTGCGGGATGTGGCCCCGGTCGCCAGCCTGTACGTCAACGACTTCAACGCACCCGCCCGTGCCTCCTACCGCCGGGTGGGATTCACCGAGGTCGGAGCCTTCATGAGCGTGCTGTTCTGACGTAATGTCCCGTCCCATGGAAGATGTCGTGGTCGGCCGTCTGGACCTCGAGGAACGGGTCGACGAGGCGCTCGCCGTACAGGCCCTCGCCTTCGGTCTCGACGACGACGAGATCGCCATCCGCCGCCAGATCGTCGTGCGGCATCTCGCCTGCCCCGGCGCCCGCGCCCTCGGCGCCACCACCGAGGACGGACGGCTCGTCGGCTTCGTCTACGGCATGCCCAACGACCGCGCGCACTGGTGGTCCACCGTCGTCGAGCCTTATCTGCGGCACCGCGGCACCGAGCAGTGGCTCGACGGCTCCTTCGTCATCACGGAGCTGCACGTACTGCCCGCCTTCCAGGGGCTGGGCATCGGACGGCAGCTGATCACCACCATCACCGACACGGCCACCGAACCGCGCAGCACCCTCTCCGCGATCGACGTCGAGAGCCCCGCCCGCCGGCTCTACCGGGCGCTCGGCTACCAGGACCTGGCCCGTCCCGTGCACTTCCCCAGCGCGACGAGCCCGTACGCGGTGATGGGCGCGCCCCTGCCGCTGCGCCGCCCGGACCGGCCCCGGGATCCGGCATAACGCATTTCCGTGCCGCCGGACGGGCTGGATATCCTCGCGGGAATCCCCGTCAAGCCCCTGGAGAGCCACCATGGTCCTGCGCATGTCCCGTCTGATGCTCAAGACACTGCGCGACGACCCGGCCGACGCCGAGACCGCCAGCCACAAGCTGCTGGTCCGCGCCGGTTTCGTCCGCCGCTCGTCGGCGGGCGTCTGGATCTGGCTGCCGCTCGGCAAGCGGGTCCTGGAGAACGTCTCCCGCGTCGTCCGCGAGGAGATGGACGCGATCGGCGGCCAGGAAGTGCTGCTGCCCGCGCTGCTGCCGCGGGAGAACTACGAGACGACCGGCCGCGCGGGCGAGTACGGCGACCTGCTCTTCCAGCTCAAGGACCGCAAGGGCGCGGACTACGTCCTCGGCCCGACCCACGAGGAGATCTTCACCCAGGTGGTGAAGGACCAGTGCACGTCCTACAAGGACCTGCCGGTGATCCTCTACCAGATCCAGACGAAGTACCGGGACGAGGCCCGCCCGCGCTCCGGCGTGCTGCGCGGCCGTGAGTTCCAGATGAAGGACTCGTACTCCTTCGACACCACGGACGAGGGGCTGGCCGAGGCGTACCGGGCGCACCGTGACGCGTACATCCGGATCTTCACGCGGCTCGGCTTCGACTACCGCATCGTCTCCGCGGTCTCCGGCGCGATGGGCGGCTCGGCGTCCGAGGAGTTCCTCGCTCCGGCCGCGGCCGGCGAGGACACCTTCGTGGACTGTCCGGCTTGCGAGTACGCGGCGAACACCGAGGCCGTCACCACGGTCGTGCCGCCCGTCGAGGGCGTGGAGCACGGCCCCATCGAGCAACTCGACACCCCCGACACCCCGACCATCGAGACCCTCGCCGCGCACCTGGGCGTCCCGGCGTCCGCGACGCTGAAGAACCTGTTGGTGAAGGTCGACGGCAAGATCACCGCCGTCGGCGTCCCCGGTGACCGCGAGGTCGACCTCGGCAAGCTCGGCGAGCACCTCGCCCCGGCCGTCGTCGAGCTGGTCACCGCCGAGGACTTCGAGGGCCGCCCGGAGCTCGTCCGCGGCTATGTGGGACCGCAGGGCCTGGGCATCGACTACATCGCCGATCCGCGCATCGCCCCCGGCACCGCCTGGATCACCGGCGCCAACACGAGCGGCAAGCACGCCCGCAACGTCGTCTGCGGCCGGGACTTCGAGGTGGACCGCTACCTCGACGTCGTCACCGTGCGGCCCGGCGACCCCTGCCCGCGCTGCGGCGCCGGACTGCGGCTGGACCGTGCGATCGAGATCGGTCACATCTTCCAGCTCGGCCGCAAGTACGCCGACGCCTTCCAGCTCGACGTACTCGGCCAGCAGGGCAAGCCGGTGCGGGTGACCATGGGCTCCTACGGGATCGGCGTCTCCCGTGCGGTCGCCGCCCTCGCCGAGCAGACCGCCGACGGCCAGGGCCTGTGCTGGCCGCGCGAGGTCGCCCCCGCCGATGTGCACCTCGTCGCGGCCGGCAAGGCCCTGCAGACCGAGCTGGCGCTGGAGGTCGCGGAGAAGCTGCACGCCGCAGGTGTCCGGGTGCTGCTCGACGACCGCGCCGGGGTCTCGCCGGGCGTGAAGTTCACCGACGCGGAACTCATCGGTGTCCCGCAGATCCTCGTCGTCGGCCGCCGCGCGGCCGAGGGCGTCGTGGAACTGAAGGACCGCCGGTCGGGCGAGCGGGTCGAGCTGACGGTCGACGAGGCGCTCGCCCGGCTGACCGGCTGACCGGCGACACGGACTAGAGCCAGCTGGCGAACTCCAGCAGGAGTTCGCCGGCCTGGCTGTCGCCGACCGACAGCGCCCAGACGCCCGCCTCGACGGCCCGGAAGTGGCTCCAGCCGCGCAGCCGCTCCGGGTCCACGTCGAGCGCGGCGCCGAGCTTGGCGACCCGGCGGCGGGCCGCCGCCTGCGGGCCAGGGGACGCGGCCAGCGTCTCGACCCGGTCCCGGACCAGCCAGGCGAGGTCGTACGCCCGCTCGCCGACCAGCGGCTTGGGGTCGATGGCCAGCCACGGGCTGCGCTCGGCGGCCAGGACGTTGCCGTGGTGGTAGTCGCCGTGCAGCAGCACGTCCTCGGCCGGACCGGCCAGCAGCTGCTCGCGCAGCGCCAGCGCCTCGTCGATGAGCGGGCGCACCTCCGCCGCCCAGGGCTGCTCACGGCGCTCCCGCAGGTGGTCGGCGAGACCGGCGGTGCAGTCGGCGACCGAGGTGAACGGATGGCCCTCGGCCGGCGCCACCCACAGCCGCTGCAGGGTGGCCGTCGCCTCGAGCATCGCCTTGGGCTCCGGCAGGGAGCGCAGGGACACCTCGCCCTGCAGCCGCTCCAGCAGCATCGCGCCCAGGGCGGGCTCCGCGCGCAGCAGCCGGACCGCGCCGCGGCCGTCCCAGTGGGCGAGCGCGGCGTGCTCGTGCTCGGTCTCGGGGGTGACCATGCCCAGCTTGAGCACGGCGGGGGTGCCGTCCGCCGTCCGGACGAGCACGATCATGCTGATCTGGCCGCCGGGGGTGAACACCCGCTCCGGCCGCAGTTCCCACCGCTCCAGCGTTCCGGCCACCCGGCCCGGCAGCGCCGCGAGCCACTCCCGGCCGGCGTCGCCCTCCCAGGCCCCGATCGTGCGGACCAGCCGGTCGGGCGGGTCCAGCGGAATGGTGCCGGGGCCGCCGGGCTGCGGTGCTGAAGCCATGGTTGTGCTGTCCCTCCGTGGATCTTTCGCGGGCGGGCGTCCCCGCGGGGGGATGCCTTCCCGTTCTGCCGTGTCCTACAGCCCTGACACGGCTCCTTGCGGTGCGGCTCTCACGGTGCGCTCCGCTCGGCCAACCCGGGGAAGGCTACGCTGCCGCCGCGCCACCGCACGGCACGCACCGCCGCCTCACGCAGCGCTCCGGCCGCGTCCCGGCGCGGCTCCCCGGTGGCCGCGCGCACCACATCCCCGTACACACCGGCGACCCGGTCCTCGATCACGGCGGCCAGCCGTACGGCCGCCGCGCTGTCGGTGACCGGGAACGGCAGTGCGTACCCGGCGTCCGCCGGCACCGGTTCCGCGCCGAGGTCCCGCACGGTGCGACTCAGCGCGTCGCGGCGGGCGCGGTGCGAGTCGTAGGCCGCGCGGGCGTCGGCGGCGCGCGGCTTCGCGACCCGCGCACCTATCACCCCATAGGCGTAAACCGCGGCGTGTTCCGCGGCGAGCGCCGCCTGGACCGCGTCCAGGGTCCGCTGTGTCATTTCGTCAGCCCTTCCCCGTCAGCAGGACGACGTGCGCCGCCCCGGCGGCGGCCACCGAGGCGAGCAGCCGGGCCAGCTCGGGCGGTGCGTCGAGCAGCGCGGTCGCGCGGGCGTCCGCGAGCCGGCGTTCGGCGGCGGCGAGCGCCCCGAGCGTGGGGGGAG
>NZ_JAAGLX010000057.1:0-42541 GCF_010548325.1 Streptomyces sp. SID13666
AGCCAGGCGCGGCGGCGCCGCCGGTCCACGGACGCGCCCGCGACCCCGGCGGCGAGCCACAGCGCGGCGTGCTCACCGCTCCAGGACAGGGCCCGCGCGGTGCGGGCGACGTGCGGTCCGTCGCCGCACCGGCGCAGCGCGGTGAGCAGCCGGCGGTCCACTTCTGACACACGTGACGCGGCGGAGTCCGGAGTTCGCACCGGCGGGTTCTCCTTCGTTCGTGGTTCGCCCTTCCAGAACAAAAGGGACAATGAGTTAATATGCCCACTATTGACTTTTGACTCACCATCAGTCACCCGTTTCAGTGAGAGGACCGGCATATACGGGCAATCAACACCTCTCGGGCGATAACGTCACCCGTATGCCTGCTCCCTCCGCCCTGACCACCCCCGTCTCCGGCTGGGGCCGCACCGCGCCCACCACCGCGCATGTGCTCCGCCCGCGCACCTACGAGGAGGCCGCCGAGGCGGTCCGGGACTGCGGGGGCCGCGGCGCCATCGCCCGCGGGCTCGGCCGGGCGTACGGCGACGCCGCGCAGAACGCCGGCGGCGCCGTCCTCGACATGACGGGCCTGGACCGGATCCACGAGATCGACGCCATCAACGGCCTGGTGGTCTGCGACGCCGGGGTGAGCCTGCACCGGCTGATGCAGGTCCTGCTGCCGCTCGGCTGGTTCGTCCCCGTCAGCCCCGGGACCCGTTACGTCACGGTCGGCGGGGCCATCGGCACGGACATCCACGGCAAGAACCACCACCTCTCCGGGTCGTTCACCCGCCACGTACGCGCCATCGAGCTGCTGACGGCCGACGGCGGCACCCGCCTCGTCACCCCCGAGGACGAGCCCGAGCTGTTCTGGGCGACGGCCGGCGGCATGGGACTGACCGGCGTCGTGCTCGCCGCGACGATCCAGCTGCTGCCCGTGGAGACCTCGCTGATGAGCGTCGACACCGAACGGGCCACCGACCTCGACGACCTGATGGCCCGGCTGACCGCCGACGACCACCGCTACCGCTACTCGGTCGCCTGGATCGACCTGCTCGCGCGCGGCGCGAGGACCGGCCGCGCCGTCCTGACCCGCGGCGACCACGCCCCGCTCGACGCCCTGCCGCCGCGCGCCCGCCGCGACCCGCTCGACTTCCGGCCCGGCCGGCTGCCGGGCGCCCCGAACTTCGTACCGGAAGGGCTGCTCGGCCGCGGCAGCGTCGGGCTGTTCAACGCCCTCTGGTACCACAAGGCGCCCCGCGAACGGCACGGCGAGCTGCAGAAGATCTCGACGTTCTTCCACCCGCTCGACGGGGTGCCGGACTGGAACCGGATCTACGGGCGCAGCGGTTTCGTCCAGTACCAGTTCGTCATCGGCAACGGGCAGGAGAGCGCGCTGCGCCGCATCGTGGAGCGGATCAGCCGCCGCGGCATCCCGTCGTTCCTCGCCGTGCTCAAGCGGTTCGGCGAGGCCGACCCGGGCTGGCTGTCCTTCCCGATGGCCGGCTGGACCCTCGCCCTCGACATCCCCGCGACCATGCCGGGGCTGGCCACCTTCCTCGACGTCCTGGACGACGAGGTCGCCGCTGCCGACGGCCGCGTCTACCTCGCCAAGGACTCGCGGCTGCGCCCCGAACTGCTGCCCGGCATGTACCCGCGGCTCGACGCCTTCCGGCGGCTGCGCGCCGAGCTCGACCCCCGCGGGGTCTTCACCTCGGACCTCGCCCGCCGCCTCGCCCTCTAGGACGGTCCCGGGCGGGCCCCGCAGCGGGGCCCGTCAGACCGCCCCAGGCCCCCCAGGCCCCCTAGGCCCACCAGGAGCTCCGCAGTGAAAGACGCCTTCGGCACCCCCCAGTCCCTGCTGATCCTCGGCGGCACCTCCGAGATCGCGCTCGCCACCGCCCGCCGCCTCATCGGCCGCCGCACCAGGACCGTCCATCTGGCGGGCCGCCCCTCCCCCGCCCTCGACGCCGCCGCCGAGCACCTGCGGTCGCTGGGCGCGGACGCGCACGCGGTGCCCTTCGACGCGCTGGACACCGCGTCCCACGAGGAGGTGCTCGGCAAGCTCTTCGCGGAGGGCGACCTCGACATGGTGCTGCTCGCCTTCGGCGTACTGGGCGACCAGACGCGCGACGAGCAGGAGCCGCTGTCGGCCGTCCATGTCGCGCAGGTCAACTACACCGGGGCGGTGTCCGCGTCGCTGGTGTGCGCGAGCGCGCTGCAACGGCAGGGGCACGGCTCGCTGGTCGTGCTCTCCTCGGTGGCCGGCGAGCGGGCCCGGCGGAGCAACTTCATCTACGGGTCGAGCAAGGCGGGCCTGGACGCCTTCACCCAGGGCCTCGGCGACGCGCTGCACGGCTCGGGCGTGCACGTGATGGTCGTCCGGCCCGGCTTCGTCCGCACGAAGATGACGGCGGGGCTGCCGGAGGCGCCGCTGGCCACCACTCCCGAAGCGGTCGCGGAGGCCATCGAGACGGGCCTGCGGCGGCACGCGGAGACGGTGTGGGTGCCGGGCGCGCTGCGCTTCGTCATGTCGGCACTGCGGCACGTGCCGCGCGCGCTCTTCAGGAAGCTGCCGGTCTGAGGGCCGGCCGCCGCTTCATCCGAGGGCCGGCGACCTCTTCAGGGGATCAGCGGGGCGTCATGGGTGGCGCGGGCGCCCTGCTGGTGCGGAACGGCACCACAGGTGTCGACGCCGAAAGGGTACTCACGCATCTTCCGCCAGACCCCGTCCCCGCCCTGCTCGTACAGGGCGAACCCGGTGGCCGTCCAGGTCGCCTTGAAGTCCGCGAGCGCCGCGTAGGCCCGGTCCATCGCCTCCTCGGCGATGCCGTGGGCGACGGTCACATGCGGGTGGTACGGGAACTGCAGCTCACGCACGACCGGTCCCGAGCGCACCTCGCCCTGCAGCTCGGTGCACTCGCGGGTGCCGTCCGCCAGGTGCACGTAGACCACCGGGGACAGCGGGCGGAAGGTGTCCGTGCCGTCCAGCCGCATCGGGAACGGCCGGCCGGCCGCCGCGACCTTCGCGAGGTGGCGGCGCAGCGCGGGGAGGTCACCGGAGTCGATCTCGGTCGGCGGCAGCAGCGTGACGTGCGTGGGGATGGCGTACGCGGCCGGGTCACCGAAGCCGGCGCGCGCCTCCTGGAGCAGGCGGCCGTAGGGCTCCGGGACCGCGATCGAGACTCCGATCGTGCTGGTCCCCACTGCGTTCACCCCTCTTCCCCGGATCACGGGCGCCTCGCGGGCGCTGTTCGGTCTGCTCTCAGTGTGACGCGTGCGCGGGTCGCGCCGCGAGCGTCGTCGGACACACTCTGCCGGGACCTCTGACTCTGGTACCGCCCCGGCCGGGCCCTCCCGGTGCGGCGCTGCGCCGGTGCTCCGGTGCGTTTCAGTGCTTCGCGGGCAGGAAGCCGATCCGGTCATACGCGCTGGCCAGGGTCTCGGCGGCCACGGCGCGCGCCTTCTCCGCACCCTTGGCCAGGACAGCGTCCAACGTCTCCGGGTCGCCCAGGTATTCCTGCGTGCGCTCCCGGAACGGTGTGACCCACTCCACAAACTGCTCCGCGAGGTCCGTCTTCAGCGCACCGTAGCCCTTGCCCGCGTACCGCTGCTCCAGTTCCGGGATTCCGGTACCGGTGAGAGTGGAGTAGATGGTGAGGAGATTGCTGATGCCCGGCTTGTCCTTCTCGTCGAAGCGCACCACGGTGTCCGTGTCGGTGACCGCGCTCCTGATCTTCTTCGCCGAGACCTTCGGCTCGTCGAGAAGGTTGATCAGGCCCTTCGGGGACGACGCCGACTTGCTCATCTTCGCCGTCGGGTCCTGGAGGTCGTAGATCTTCCCGGTCTCCTTGACGATGTGCGGCGCCGGGATGGTGAACGTGTCGCCGTAGCGGCTGTTGAACCGCCCCGCCAGATCGCGGGTCAGCTCGACGTGCTGGCGCTGGTCCTCACCGACCGGCACGGCGTTCGCCTGGTACAGCAGGATGTCCGCGACCTGCAGGATCGGGTACGTGAACAGGCCGACGGTCGCCCGGTCCGCCCCCTGCTTCGCCGACTTGTCCTTGAACTGCGTCATCCGGCCGGCCTCGCCGAACCCGGTCAGGCAGTTCATCACCCAGCCGAGCTGCGCGTGCTCCGGCACGTGGCTCTGGATGAAGAGCGTGCAGCGGTCCGGGTCCAGGCCCGCGGCCAGCAGCTGCGCCGCCGCGAGGCGGGTGTTGGACCGCAGCTCGGCGGGGTCCTGCGGCACCGTGATGGCGTGCAGGTCCACAACCATGTAGAACGCGTCGTGGGTCTCCTGGAGCGCCACGTACTGGCGGATCGCGCCCAGGTAGTTCCCCAGGTGGAAGGAGCCTGCGGTGGGCTGGATACCGGAGAGGGCGCGCGGTGTAAGGGGCGGGGCGAAGTCCCTCGGTTGAGGGTGGTGGTGGGTGACGGGCGGGCGGTCGTTGGCCATGCCGTCATTCTCTCAGGTCCCCCGGCCCCGATCACCCCCTCCCCGGCACCGCTGCGGGGGTGCGCCCCGAACAGCGGATGCCGCAAGGTTTCATCGCATTGCGGCCGACCGACGATAGAAAGGGGCGTCACCCCGCCCCGAGGCAACAACTCCCGACGCACCACGAACGGAGCACGTACGTGACGACAACGGACACCAGCATCGCCGCCGCAGAGGCCCACAGCGCGCACAACTACCATCCGCTGCCGGTCGTCGTCGCCACCGCGGAAGGCGCGTGGATGACGGACGTCGAAGGCCGCCGGTACCTGGACATGCTGGCCGGCTACTCGGCCCTCAACTTCGGCCACGGCAACCGACGGCTGCTCGACGCCGCCAGGGCCCAGCTCGACCGTGTGACGCTGACCTCCCGCGCCTTCCACCACGACCGGTTCGCCGACTTCTGTACGCAGCTCGCCGAGCTGTGCGGCATGGAGATGGTGCTGCCGATGAACACCGGCGCCGAGGCGGTCGAGACGGCGGTCAAGACCGCCCGGAAGTGGGGCTACAAGGTCAAGGGCGTCCCGGACGGGCGCGCGAAGATCGTCGTCGCGGACGGCAACTTCCACGGGCGCACCACCACGATCATCAGCTTCTCCACGGACCAGGAGGCACGGGCCGACTTCGGGCCGTACACGCCCGGGTTCGAGATCGTTCCGTACGGCGACCTCGCCGCGATCGAGGCGGCCGTCGACGAGCACACGGTCGCCGTCCTGCTGGAGCCGATCCAGGGGGAGGCGGGGGTGCTGGTGCCGCCGCCGGGCTATCTGGCGGGAGTGCGGGCGCTCACCCGGGACCGGAACGTGCTGTTCATCGCCGACGAGATCCAGTCGGGGCTCGGGCGGACCGGCCGCACCTTCGCGTGCGAGCACGAGGGTGTCGTGCCGGACATGTACGTCCTCGGGAAGGCGCTGGGGGGCGGTGTGGTGCCGGTGTCGGCGGTCGTGTCGTCCGCGGCGGTGCTGGGCGTCTACCGGCCCGGCGAACACGGGTCCACCTTCGGTGGGAACCCGCTGGCCTGCGCGGTGGCGCTGGAGGTCATCGCGATGCTGCGCACCGGCGAGTACCAGCAGCGCGCCACCGAACTCGGCGACCACCTGCACCACGAGCTCGGCCTCCTCACGGGCTCCGGGCCGGTCGCGGCGGTGCGGGGGCGCGGGCTGTGGGCCGGGATCGACATCGCGCCGGGGCACGGGACGGGGCGCGAGGTGTCGGAGCGGCTGATGGACCGGCGGGTGCTGGTGAAGGACACGCACGGGTCGACGATCCGGCTGGCGCCGCCGCTGGTGATCTCGAAGGAGGATCTGGACTGGGGGCTGGAGCAGTTGCGAGCGGTGCTCGCGGGCTGACCGCCGGGGCGTGGGGGTCGGGGGCCGGGGCGTGGGGGTCGGGGCTTCGAAATCGACTATTTACGGGCGTGGCCGCCCACAAATAGCTCGGCAGCATTTCGAAACCCCACCCCTGCGGACCCGGCCCCCTCACGTCCGGACGGCATCGGCGGGTGTCGTTCGGCCCGCCGGCGTTTGAGGCGATCTTTCAGCCCGGCCGGCGATTGAGGCCGGTCCGGGCGGGGCCGGTCCGGGCGGGGCCGGTCCGGGCGGGGCCGGTCCGGGCGGGGCCGGGTCCTCCCGTCGTATCCCGTCCGGCGGACCTAAGGTCGGCGCATGGTCGTGGGAATGCTCTGCGCGCTCGGCGCAGCCGTGTGTTTCGGGGTTGCTTCGGTGTTCCAGGCGGTCGCGGCGCGGGCCGCTACGCCGGGGAGCGGGTCCGGGGTGGATGCCCGGCTGTTCGTGCGGGCGCTGCGGCAGTGGCGGTACGTGGCCGGGCTCGGGCTCGACACCGCCGGGTTCGCGCTCGAGCTCGTGGCGCTGCGGGTGCTGCCGATCTACGCCGTCGGCGCCGCGCTGGCGGCCAGCCTGGCCGTCACCGCGGTCGCCGCCGCGCGGATGCTGAAGGTGCGGCTGAAGGGCGTCGAGTGGGGCGCGGTGGCCGCCGTGTGCGGCGGGCTGGGGATGCTGGGGCTCGCGTCCGGGCCGGAGGGCGACGGAGTCGGGAGCACCGCGCTGCGGTGGGGCGTGCTGGCCACCTCGTTCGCGGTGCTGGGGCTCGGCGTGCTCGCCGGGCGGCTGCCGGACCGGGCGCGGGCCGCCGCGCTGGGGTTCGGCGCGGGGATCGGGTTCGGGGTCGTCGAGGTCGCCGTGCGGCTGGTCGACGATCTGTCGCTCGGCGCCGTGCTCGGCAATCCGGCGGCCTACGCGCTGCTCATCGGCGGCGGCGCCGCCTTCCTGCTGCTGACCTCGGCCCTGCAGCGCGGCTCGGTCACCGCCGCCACCGCCGGGATGGTGATCGGCGAGACCGTCGGGCCCGCCCTGGTCGGGGTGATCGCGCTCGGCGACCGCACCCGGCCGGGGCTGGAGCCGCTGGCGTTCGCGGGCTTCGCCCTGGCGGTGCTCGGCGCGCTGGTGCTGGCCCGGTTCGGGGAGGGCGGCGCGCCGCCGGAGAGCGCTTAGCGGGCGGCGGGCGAGAGCCGGGTGGTGACGCCGACCCGGTTCCAGGCGTTGATCGTGATGCACATGGCGATCAGACGTGCCAGCTCGGCCTCGTCGAAGTGCCGGGCGGCCTCGTCGAAGACGTCGTCGGGGACGCCGTGCTCCCCTAGGCGGGTGACGGCCTCGGAGAGGGCGAGGGCGGCGCGCTCGCGGGCGGTGAAGAAGGGCGTCTCGCGCCAGGCCCCGATGCCGTGGAGCTTCTGCTCGGACAGACCGAGCTTGCTCGCGTCGTGGGTGTGCATGTCCAGGCAGAAGGCACAGCCGTTGAGCTGGGACGCGCGGATCTTGACCAGCTCGGCGACGACCGGGTCGAGGCCGTGGGCGGCGGCCTTGTTGAGCGCCAGGATCGCCTCGTAGACGTCAGGGGCGGCCTTCATCAGGTTGATGCGCTGGGCGGGAGCGGGGACAAGGGTCTGGTCGTTCGAAGTCATGGCTCCACGCTAAGCGGACAGTGGCCCCGTCGCATGGTCCACTTGAGAGATGAACGACTGGGCCATTTCCGGGGTCGACCTCCATCTCGACCTGACCGCCGGCACCGGTGCGAGGGCCGGTCTGGAGCGGGCGCTGCGCGAGGCGGTACGGGACGGCCGGCTCACCGCGGGGACCCGGCTGCCGTCGTCGCGGGCGCTGGCCAAGGACCTCGGCCTGGCCCGCAACACGGTCGCCGACGCGTACGGCCAGCTGGTCGCGGAGGGCTGGCTGGCCGCCCGGCAGGGCTCCGGCACGCAGGTGGCGGGCAGTGCGCCGCCGCCCCGCCCGGCCCGCGGCCGGGCCGTGCCCGAGCAGACCGGGCTGCTGCTGGGGAATCCGGCCGCCGACGGCTACCCCTACGATCTGCGGCCCGGCTCCTCCGACCTGTCGGCGTTCCCGCGCGGCGCCTGGCTCGCGGCGGCCCGCCGCGCCATGGCTGCCGCGCCCAACGAGGCCTTCGGCTACTCGGACCCGCGCGGCCGCCCCGAGCTGCGGGAGGCGCTCGCGGAGTACCTGGCGCGGGTGCGCGGGGTGCGGGCCGACCCCGAGCTGATCCTGGTCTGCTCGGGGTTCGTCCAGGGGACCGGGCTGCTGGCCCGCGCGCTGCGCGACCGCGGCGCCCGCCGGATCGGCGTCGAGGCGCTCGGCTTCCCCGACACCCGCCGGATCCTGCGCTCGGCGGGCCTCAGCACCGTCGAACTGCCCGTGGACTGCAGCGGCGCCCGGCTCGACGGGCTCGGCCCGCACCACCGCCCCGCGGCGGACGCGGTGCTGCTGACGCCGGCGCACCAGTTCCCGGCCGGGGCGTCGCTCTCGCCCGAGCGGCGCACCGCGGTGGTGGAGTGGGCGCGGGCCACCGGCGGGACCGTGATCGAGGACGACTACGACGGCGAGTTCCGCTACGACCGGCAGCCCGTCGGCGCGCACCCGGGGCTGGCCCCCGGCCAGGTCGTCTACGCCGGTACCGCCAGCAAGAGCCTGGCGCCCGGCATACGGCTCGCCTGGCTCGTCCTCCCGCCGGCCCTCCTCGACGCGGTGGTCGCCGAGAAGCGGTCCGCCGACCGCCACTCCCCCGTCATGGACCAGCTCACGCTCGCCGAACTGATCCGCTCGGGCACCTACGACCGCCATGTGCGGCGGATGCGGCTGCACTACCGCAGGCGCCGCGACCGGCTGGTCGCGGCGCTCGCCGCCCACGCCCCCCAGGTGCGGGTGTCGGGCATCGCGGCCGGGCTGCACGCCGTCCTCGAACTGCCGCCCGGCTCAGCCCCGATGAGCGACCTCGTCGCCCGCGCGGGCCGGGCGGGCCTCGCCCTCGCGGGTCTCGACGCCTACAACGGCCCGGCGGACGGTCCCGGCGCCCTGGTCGTCGGCTTCGGCACGCCGCCGGAACACGCCTTCAACGGCGCGCTCGACGCACTGTGCGCGCTGCTCGCCGAAGCGACCGGCAACAGCCGCTGATCAGCCGCTGTCGGACGGGCAGTGGCCGGTCGTGCAGAACGACGACAGCAGGTTCCTGAAGACCTCCTGGTGCGCGGTCCAGTCACCGTCCGGGCCCGCCACCAGCAGCGCGTACTGGACGGTGCTGGGATCGGTGAAGGCCTGGACGACGACGTGCCGGACAGTGCCGTCGGTGCGGACGTAGGTGTACTCGAGTTCGGCGGCGTCACCCGCGCCGGAACCGAGCTGCACCAACCGGATCCGGTGGTACCCGGGGTTCTTCGACACCGTCTGCTCGGTCGCCACCAGGGACTCGTACGGCGTCGTCTCGGGACCCCGCAGCGCGAACACCTGGATCAGGCTGTTGCCGTCCGCCGTCCTGTAGAAGACGCTGTCGCCCTCCGTGCTGCGCTGCCAGCCCTCGGGAACGTCCAGGGAGAAACCGGCCGGGTCGGACGTCCGGACGTAGCCGGACGGCGCCGGGCTCGGTCCTTCGGTGCTCGGGCTGTACGAGGGCGAGTCGGTGGTCGACTCCGACGGGGTCCCCGTATCGGTCGTACCGTCGGTCGTGCTGTCGGTCGTGCTGTCGGTCGTGGTGTCGGTCGTGGTGTCGGTCGACGGCTGGTCGAAGGGCGGCGAACTCGACCCGGGCCGGGCGTCCTTGTTCCCGTCGTGGTGGCGCAGCAGCGCCCAGCCGCCGAATCCGAGCCCGGCCACGAGCACCACCGACGCGACGACGGCCGTCAGCACGGTCGCGCGCGACCAGCCCTGCGGCGGTCCCGGTGGCGGGCCCGGGGGCGGGCCGGGCGGCGGGCCGAACGCGGGCCCCAGGATCGGTTCGTACCGTGTCGCGTCGTGCGTCATGCCGTGCGTCGTCGGCCGGTAGGCCGGCGGTGGCGGGTACACCGGAGGCTCGTACGGCTCCTCCGGCGGGTACACCGGGGGCTCGTACGGCTCCTCCGGTGCCTGTCCGGTCTGTGGGCCCCGCACCCACTGCTGCCGGTCCGCGTCCCAATGGCTCATGTCGGCCCCCTCCTCATCCGAGCGGCTGGGCGATGGCCTGGACGACGGCGACGGCCGACGCCAGTCCGCCGGCCGCGGTGCTGCCGCTGATCAGCAGCGACCGCAGCCGCTCCAGCCGGCCGCGCTCGGCCCGCCCGGTCCGGTCGGTCCGGTCGATCTCGCCCGCGACGTCCGCGAGCTCCCCCTCGACCTCGTCGAGACCATTGTCCTCCGACCGTGCCGGCAGCGGCAGTTGCGCGCGCGGGAGTCTGACGGCCGTCATCAGTTCGGGGGACGCGAAGACCAGCTGCTCGATGACCCGGCCGCGAAAGTCGATGTCGGGGTACACACCCGCGCACAGCAGGCGGGTGGCCTCCGTACGGGAGCCACGGCGCACGGGACCGGACATTCGCCCCCCGATCGTCGAACTCACGTCCGATCAACGCGAGTTGAACGTAATCCGGAGTTCTCAGGATAAAGGACACGCCCGCTGCCCGGATGGTTCCGGCGTCATATTCCTGTACACGGCAACGGCCCGCCGCCGGCCCCTCTCGGGGACCGGCGGCGGGCCGTCGTGCGCTGTGCGTGGGGCTCAGATGAGGCCGAGGGCGCGGACCGCGTCGCGCTCCTCCTCGAGCTCCTTCACCGAAGCGTCGATGCGGGCGCGGGAGAACTCGTTGATGTCCAGGCCCTGGACGATCTCGAAGGCGCCGTCCTTGGTGGTGACCGGGAAGGACGAGATCAGACCGGCCGGAACGCCGTAGGAACCGTCGGAGACGATGCCCATCGAGGTCCAGTCGCCGGCCGCGGTGCCGTTGACCCAGGTGTGCACGTGGTCGATCGCGGCGTTCGCGGCCGAGGCGGCCGAGGAGGCGCCACGGGCCTCGATGATCGCGGCGCCGCGCTTGGCGACGGTCGGGATGAAGGTGTCGGCCAGCCACTGCTCGTCGTTGACGACCTCGGCGGCGTTCTTGCCGGCGACCTCGGCGTGGAAGATGTCCGGGTACTGGGTCGCCGAGTGGTTGCCCCAGATCGTCAGGCGCTTGATGTCGGAGACCGTGGTGCCGGTCTTCTTCGCCAGCTGCGAGAGCGCCCGGTTGTGGTCCAGGCGGGTCATCGCGGTGAAGCGCTCGGCCGGTACGTCCGGGGCCGCGGCCTGCGCGATGAGCGCGTTGGTGTTCGCCGGGTTGCCGACGACGAGGACCTTGATGTCGTCCGCGGCGTTGTCGTTGATCGCCTTGCCCTGCGGCTTGAAGATGCCGCCGTTGGCGGAGAGCAGGTCACCGCGCTCCATGCCGGCGGTCCGCGGGCGGGCGCCGACGAGCAGGGCGACGTTCGCACCGGCGAAGGCGACGTTCGGGTCGTCGGTGATCTCGATGCCGCGCAGCAGCGGGAACGCGCAGTCGTCGAGCTCCATGGCGGTGCCCTCAGCGGCCTTGAGACCCTGCGGGATCTCCAGGAGGCGGAGGTTCACCGGCACGTCCGAGCCGAGCAGATGGCCCGACGCGATGCGGAAGAGCAGCGCGTAGCCGATCTGGCCCGCCGCTCCGGTGACGGTGACGTTGACGGGGGTGCGAGTCATTGCCTTCTCCTGGCCTTTTCCTGCGGGAAATCTGGCCGCCCCGGCAGCGTCCCTAGCCCCGGAACGTGGGTCTCTCGGCATCAAGAGACCCGCCGTCAGGCTATCGCGCCACGGCGGAACAGTTGACCCGCCCCGGTGTGGCCCCGGTCACCGCTTCGCGATTTCCGGGCCGGCGGCGGGATCAGCGCACCGAGAAGCGGATGATGTCCTCGAGGAACGGGACGTCCAGGATCGGATCCGGCTGCACCATCAGCGCCAGCAGCACGATGGCGGTACCGAGCACCAGGTACGTGATGACGTCGGTGAACCGGCTGCGCACGGCCAGCATGCCGACCGACGGCAGCGTGAACCGCATCGCACCGCCCACCAGCAGCGCCGCCCCGACGATCACCGTTCCCGCCCGGAAGTGGTCGGCCGCGGTCAGCACCAGGCCGAGCGCGACCCCGCCGAGCACCACCAGGATGGGCCACTGCCGGGCCGGCGCGGAGGCGTCCCGGCCGGCCGCCCGGCCGCCGCCCTCGGGGCGGGCGGTGGTCCGCGTCCAGAGCGCGTACCGGTGCGGCCGGGGAGCGGCCGCCTCGCCCGCCGCCACCTCTCCGGGCTCCGGCTCAGCCGCCATGGCCCGCAGCCGCGCGCTCGGCAGCCTCGACGACATTGGCCAGCAGCAGCGCGCGGGTCATCGGGCCGACGCCGCCGGGGTTCGGGGAGATCCAGGCGGCGACCTCGGCCACCCCCGGGTCCACATCGCCGACGATCTTGCCTTCGCCGTCGCGGCTGACACCGACGTCCAGCACGGCCGCGCCGGGCTTGACGTCCTCCGGCTTGACCAGGTGCCCGACCCCGGCCGCCGCCACGATGATGTCCGCCTGGCGCAGCAGCCCGCTCAGGTCACGGGTGCCGGTGTGGCACAGCGTCACGGTGGCGTTCTCGCTGCGGCGGGTCAGCAGCAGCCCGATCGAGCGGCCCACGGTGATACCGCGGCCGACGACGACCACATGCGCGCCGTTGATCTCCACCTTGTGGTGGCGCAGCAGCTGGACGATGCCGTTCGGGGTGCACGGCAGCGGACCGGTCTCGTTGAGCACGAGGCGGCCGAGGCTCATCGGGTGCAGGCCGTCGGCGTCCTTCTCCGGGTCCATCAGCTCCAGGACCCGGTTGGTGTCGATGCCCTTGGGCAGCGGGAGCTGGACGATGTAGCCGGTGCACTCCGGGTTCGCGTTCAGCTCCCGGACGACCGCCTCGATCTCCTCCTGGGTAGCGGTGTCGGGCAGTTCGCGCTGGATCGAGCCGATGCCGACCTGCGCGCAGTCGCGGTGCTTGCCCGCGACATACCATTTGCTGCCCGGGTCCTCACCGACCAGCAGGGTGCCAAGACCGGGCACGATGCCCCGGGCCTTGAGCGACGCCACGCGGGACGTGAGATCGGACTTGATCGCGGCTGCGGTGGCCTTGCCATCGAGAATCTGGGCGGTCATGACCCCATCTTTCCGGATGGGGGGTCCCGCCGACGAATCCGGGCCTCGGATCGTTACCCGATGCCCGCACTCGGCCGCGCCTTGACCCGCCCTTGACTCCGTGGCCGATCCGCCGCCACCGCGCGCCTTGCGCTGCCACCACCGTGGCCACGACGATGTGCCCCTGCGTCCCCACGCTCCACGTCCCCGCTCGGAGGAAACCGCACGTGAGCTATCCGCCCGGCCCCAACAACCCTTACGACCAGCCGCAGCAGCCGCCCCAGTCCCCGCAGGGGTACGGCTACCCGCAGCAGCCGCCGCAGTTCCCGCAGCAGAACCAGGGCCAGTACGGGTACCCGCAGGGCGGCCTGCCGCCGGGGATGCCCCCGCTGGCGAGCTGGGGCGCGCGCGCCGGCGCCACGCTGCTGGACTTCCTGATCGTCAGCCTGGTGCCGTTCATCCTGATCATCGTCGGCTACGTCCAGCTCGCCAAGGTGCTCTTCGACGCGGCCGACCGGTGCAACACCAGCGGCACCAGCACCTGCCCCACCCCCTCGATGCCGGGCGGCGCCCTCGCGATGATCGCCATCGGCGGCATGCTGAGCCTCGCCGGCACCCTGTGGCTCTGCTACCGGGAAGGCTCCACCGGCCAGACCCCGGGCAAGAAGATCGCCGGGATCCACCTGCTGCGCGAGGCCGACGGCCAGGTGCTGGGCTTCGGGATGGCGTTCGTCCGCCGGCTGTGCCACGCCCTCGACGGGATGGCCTGCTACATCGGCTACCTGTGGCCGCTGTGGGACGAGAAGAACCAGACCTTCGCCGACAAGATCATGCACACCGTCGTGGTGAAGCGCCCGTAGACCGGCGACGGCCCGCACCCCCTCGGGGGTGCGGGCCGCGTTCGGCTCTGCGTCTGCGTCAGTGGAAGAAGTGCCGGGTCCCGGTGAGGTACATCGTCACGCCGGCCTTCTTCGCCGCCTCGACGACCAGCTCGTCACGGACCGAACCGCCCGGCTGGACCACGGCCTTGACGCCCGCCGCCAGCAGGATCTCCAGCCCGTCGGGGAACGGGAAGAAGGCGTCGGAGGCCGCGTACGAACCCCGCGCCCGCTCCTCGCCCGCCCGCTCCACCGCGAGCTTCGCCGAGTCCACCCGGTTGACCTGCCCCATGCCGACGCCGACGCTGGCGCCGCCCTTGGCGAGCAGGATCGCGTTGGACTTCACGGCGCGGCAGGCGCGCCAGGCGAAGGCCAGGTCCGCCAGCTCGGCGGCGTCCAGCGCCTCACCGGTCGCCAGCGTCCAGTTCGCCGGGTCGTCGCCCTCGGCCTGCAGCAGGTCCTTGACCTGGACCAGCGCCCCGCCCTCGATCGGCCGGTACTCGCCCGAGCCGATCGGCGCGTCCGCGCAGCGCAGCACCCGGATGTTCTTCTTGCGGGCCAGCACCTCGACGGCGCCGTCCTCGTACGCCGGCGCGACGATGACCTCGGTGAAGATCTCCGCGACCTGCTCGGCGAGCTCCACGCTCACCGGGCGGTTGACCGCGATGACCCCGCCGAACGCCGACAGCGGGTCGCAGGCGTGCGCCTTGCGGTGCGCCTCCGCGACATCCGCGCCGACCGCGATCCCGCACGGGTTGGCGTGCTTGATGATCGCGACGCACGGCTCCGTGTGGTCGTACGCGGCCCGGCGCGCCGCCTCGGTGTCCGTGTAGTTGTTGTACGACATCTCCTTGCCGTGCAGCTGCTCGGCGCCCGCGAGGCCCTTGCCGCTGCCGTCGCTGTAGAGCGCGGCGGGCTGGTGCGGGTTCTCGCCGTAGCGCAGCACGTGCTGCCGGGTGAGGGCGACGCCGGTGAAGTCCGGGAACGGGCTCTCGTCGGCCGCGTAGCCCTCGGCGAACCAGATCGCCACCGCCAGGTCGTACGAGGCGGTGTGCTGGAACGCCTCGGCGGCGAGCCGCTTGCGCTGCGTCAGGTCGAACCCGCCGTCCTTGACGGCCGCGATGACGTCCGCGTAGTGCCCGGGGCTGGTGACGACCGCGACCGAGGGGTGGTTCTTGGCGGCGGCGCGCACCATCGAAGGACCGCCGATGTCGATCTGCTCGACACACTCGTCGGGCGACGCGCCCGAGGCGACCGTCTCCTTGAACGGGTACAGATTCACGACCACCAGCTCGAACGGCTCGATGCCGAGCTCGGCCAGCTGCCGCTGGTGGTCCTCAAGACGCAGGTCCGCGAGGATCCCGGCGTGCAGCTTGGGGTGCAGGGTCTTGACCCGGCCGTCCAGGCACTCCGGGAAGCCGGTGACGTCCTGGACCGGCGTGACGGGCACCCCGGCGGCGGCGATGCGCGCGGCGGTCGACCCGGTCGACACCAGTTCGACGCCCGCCTCGTGCAGTCCGCGCGCCAGCTCCTCCAGCCCGGTCTTGTCGTACACACTCACCAGCGCGCGGCGGATCGGCCGCTTCGTACCTTCGGCGCTCATGCCGGAATCAATACCTTTCGTCCCTCAATGCGATACCCGTCGCGAGCCAGCCGCCCCACGACGTCGACGAGCAGCCCTCGCTCGACTTCCTTGATGCGCTCATGGAGCGCTTCCTCCGTGTCATCCGGCTCGATGGCCACCACCCCCTGGGCGATGATCGGGCCGGTATCGACGCCGTCGTCGACGAAGTGCACGGTGCAGCCCGTCACCTTCGCGCCGTACGCGAGCGCGTCCCTGACGCCGTGGGCGCCCGGGAAGCTCGGCAGCAGCGCGGGATGCGTATTGACGAACCGTCCCCCGAACCGCGCGAGGAACTCCTTCCCCACGATCTTCATGAAGCCGGCCGAGACCACCAGGTCCGGCCGGTGTTCCGCCGTCGCCTCCGCGAGCGCGAGGTCCCATCCCGCCCGGTCGGCGTAGTCCTTCACCTTCACCACGAAAACCGGCAGCCCGGCCCGCTCCGCCCGCTCCAGACCGGCGATGCCGTCCCGGTCGGCACCGACCGCCACGATCCGCGCGCCGTACGCGGGATCGCTCTCGATGACATCGAGCAGCGCCTGCAGATTCGTCCCCGAACCGGAGACGAGGACGACTAGACGAGCCGGGGTTTGCGCAGCCACTGGCGGGGCTCTCTCTCGAGACCGTGCGGATTTGGAGGATCGTATGAGCCGACGGATCCCACGATTCGGGGAACCCTACGAGGCCGTCGACCGTCAGCAACGATACCGGCACGCGAAGGTCCCCCCACGGGACGGGGGAGCGCGCGGACGGTAGCGTCTTCCGGAGGAACAGCAATCGCGCGCCCTGCGCGTGACGCATACGACATGAGGAGTCGACGGCAAGGGGATGGCGCTACCAATCATGAGCAGCCGACAGATCACTATCGCGCTGCGTGCGCCCGAGGGCGATCAGCAGGACAACCCGTTCGCCCCGCCGCCCGAAGGCGCCCCCGAACAGCCCTGGCAGCCCCGGCGCCCCGAAGGCACGCCCGAGGACGGCGACAGCACCCCGCCGCCTCCGCCGCCGCCCGGCTGGGGCGGCCAGTGGAGCAACCAGCAGCCCGGCCGCCAGGACGGCTTCGGCCATCGCCCCAGCGGCCCCGAAACCCCGCCGCAGCCCAACGGCTCACGCTTCGACCCCACCGACCCCGCCCAGCGCCGCTCCCGCTACGCGCTGGTCTGCGGCGGCTGGGCGCTGATCTTCGCGATCCTCCACTGGACCGAGCTCGGCCTCCTGCTCGGCGCCCTCGCCCTCTACTGGGGCATCAGCGCCCTGCGCATGAAGCCCGAGACCCGCGCCGCCGCCCGCGCCGAAGCGGCCGCGGCCCTCGCCGCATCCGGCGCCGACACCCCCCGCCCCAACCCCTCCGCGAACCCCGCCTCCCAGCGGTCCTTCGCGGCGGCGGCCTGGAGCGGCATCATCACGAGCGCGGTCGCCCTGGCGATCGTCGCCGCGAGCTTCACCCTCCAGTTCGTCTACAACGACTACTACACCTGCAAACGCGACGCCCTCACCACCCCGTCGAGCGAATCCTGCAAGGACCTCCTCCCGAAGCCGGTCCGCTCCTTCCTGGGCAACGACGGGTAGTCCTCCGGACGGGCGGAATGCCTGCCGGCGGGGGCGCGGGCCCGTGAACCCCCGCAGCCCCGTCACGCCTGCGGCGGGCTTTTCGCCTACCGGCGGAGTGCGGGCCGCGGACACCCACAGCACCCTTGCGCCTGCGGCGGGCTTTCCCCCACCCACCCGCCCTTTCGCCTACCGGCGGGGCCGGACTGCTGTGGGCCCGCGGTCGAAGCGGACTTCCCGCCCACCCCGGGGCTGTGACGCGAGGGGACCGGGGCCGTTGGGGGCACCCCCGGCCGGAGGTTGGGGGAGGGGTACTTCGAAAATGCTGCCGAGCTATTTGTGGGCCGCCAGGCCCTGAACAGTCGATTTCGAACCGCCGCCCCGCAGGGCCCGGGCACCGACCCAGCTACTCCGCCGGCGGCACCAACGGCGGCACCAGCGGCATAGGCGGAACCTCCGCCACCTCGGCCGCAACCTCCGGCGCAGACCGCGACCACGACCACCGCCACCGGAAAACCCCCCGCACGCTCCCCCACCGCTCCCCCCAAGACACCGGCTCCGCCGGATCCCGCACATGCCACCACCGCACCCCCACCGCCCCCGCCGCCCCCACCACCAGCGTCCACCCGAGCGCCGCACCCCCCGCCGCCCACCACCGCGGCCCGAAGTCCGCAAGGACGGCCGAGCCCATCGGGCCCGCCGACCAGCCGGCGAGCAACGCGGTGGCCGCGCCGCAGCCGAGCGCGGCGAGGGCGGCGACCAGCGCGGTGCGGGCGGGGCGCCAGGAGCCCGCCGCGGCGGCGCCGCCGACGAGCCAGGCCGCGTAGACCCCGGCCAGCACAGGAAGACCGAACACCGCCCAGCTCAGCGGCGTGGCCCCGGGCGCCGGAAGCGCCGCCAGCAGCGGAAAGTTCGGCAGAACGTCAGGCCCGGATCCGGGCCCCAGCCCGGACGCGCCCAATCCGGCTGGAGCCACCACACTCCCGGCGCCCACGGCGAACCCCGGCCCCAGCGCATACGACGCACCCCACACAGCCATGTTCGGCACCAGCGCCAGAGCGACCAGCAGCACCGCACACCGCCCCGAGAGCGGAGCGCTGAGCTGCGCGAACGAATGTCCGACCAATCGTTCATGCCAGACGAGCGAGGCCCCGCCGAGCACCGCGCCACCCCCGACGAGCACGGCGGTGGAAGCCGCGGCGGCACGGAGGGCGGCCGGCAGGCCGCCTTCCGGAAGGGTCAGCCACCGCGGCAGCGAGAGTTCGTCGAGCCAACGGCGTACCGCCCGGGGAAGCGCGACCGCAGGTCGCCCGCACCCGGACCACGCGCCGGCCCCGGCCGCCAACGCGGCCACGACCGGCAGATGGAGCAGCGCGCTGAGCGGAACGCTGCGCACCTGCCCGTAGGACGTGTAGAGCACGGCGCCGACGCCGACCAGCAGATATCCGGCGACGAGCCAGCCCGCGGCGGCAGCCGCGACCCGAGGCTCCGTCCGCACACCGGAACCGTCACCGACGTCACCCTCCCCCGACCCTTCGGGAGGAGCAGCCGCATGCGCCGCGGCCCGGTACAGCAGCCACCCGGGCAGCACGGTGAGCAACAGGGGCGTGGCGCCGATCGGGGCGGGCAGCCCGGACAGCGTGTCGGTCCGCGACAGGCACGCGCCGTGGGCCAGCAGCCACAGATCCGCGGCGATGCGCAGAGCGCCGTCGAGTCCGCTGTCCGGGAACGGTGCGCTGATCCACAGGATGAGAACGGTGACGGCGAGGGCCCCGAGCCCGAGACCGGCCGCGACCACCCCGCCACCGAACGCGGCGGCCGCCGCGGATGCGCGGCGGGAGTTCGCGGCACGCTCGGGCAGGCCGGGAAGGTGGTCCGTCATGTGGGTCACGTCGACCCATGGTGCCAAGAACACACCGATTTGAGGCGGTAGCGGGCGAACGCCCGTCGTGTCGCGCAATATGACTTTATGCGTCTTTTCACACAATCGTGCGTACGGGGATTCGAAGGCGGTCGGAGCGGCTGTGTGAGGTCGGGCACGTGACGGCGCGGAAGGCGGCGAAGCAGGCCTCTACCGCCAAGAAGGCCGCGAAGACGGTGAAGACCTCGGCCGAAGAACGTCCCCAGCGCGCCAGGACCCGCACACGCGCCGGCTCACCGGCGCCCAAGCCCCAACCAAAACCCCAGCCCAAGCCCCAGCCCAAGCCGGATCCCCAGCCCGAGTCCCAGTCCCGACAGTCCCCGTCCCAGCCCGCCTCCCCGTCCCCGTCTCCCCCCCCCTCCGCACCCAGGACGAACGCTCCCGAGTCCTCACACCTCGTCACCCGTGCGGCCCGGCCCGCCGTTTCCCCAGTCGAGCCGGCGCCCATCGCACCCCTCCCTGAGCGCCCGGAAGTCGCCGTCAAGCGCGCTCCCAAGCCGGCGAACACCCCCACGCGGCGTGCGAAGGCGCGCCCCCCGGCGATCCCTGTGGCCGCCGACCCGACGCCTCCGCCACCGCCGGCACCACCGCGGACGCCGAAGCCCAAGCCATCACCACCCCCGCCACCCGTACCTACCGCTCCGCGGGCACCGACCACACCGATCCCACCGGCCCAGACCGCACCGACCTCACCAGCCCTGTATCCCGAGGCCGCCTTCGACAGTCTGTACACGCACAGCGTGAGCGGCCTCGTGCGGCAGGTGGACCTGATCACCGGGAATCCGGGCTTCGCGCGGCATGCCGTGCGCCGCGCGTTCGATCTCGCGTGGCAGCGGTGGCCGGAGGTCGCGGCGGATCCGGATCCGGTCGGCTGGGTGCGCGCGGCGGCGTACGAGTACGCGCTCGCGCCGTGGCAGCAGTGGGTGCCGGGGCACCGTACGCATCCACGGGCCGCCGCGCGGACGCTGCGCGGCTCCGAACGGGACGGCGCGGTGCGGGCGGCGGTGCTGCGGCTGTCGCCTTCGCAGCGGCAGGCGCTCGTGCTCTACGACGGGCTGGGGCTCGATCTGCCCGTGGCCGCGGCCGAGAGCGAGGCGAGCACGGTCGCGACGGCGAGCCGGATCACTCAGGCGCGGGCGGCGCTGAGCGCGGCCGTCCCGGAGCTGGGCGACCAGGCACCGGCACGGCTGAAGGCCATCCTCACGGAGCCGGAGCAGGACGCGGAACCAGACCCGAAGACGGGTACGGGAACGGCTGGCGCCCAAGAGGTCCCGGCGGCCCGGGTACGCGTTGCGAGCGAGCGGGGCGTGCGCCGCAGGACGCTGTCCGCGGTGGCACTGACCGCGCTGATCGCCGGGGCGACGGGCGCCGCGCTGGTGGTGACGTACGACCGCGTCGGCGAACTGCCGCACCGTGCCCAGCCGACGCCGGTGACCGCACCGCCCTCCGCCACTCCGGGGCAGGGCGTACCGGAGGCGGGCCGCATCGGCCGACCGGGCCCCGCCAAGCCCACCCGGCAGACGACCGCACCCAGCAAACCCGTCAAGCCCATCAAGCCCAACAAACCGGCCGAATCTCCCGCACAAGCCCCCCGTTTGCCCCCTGAGCGCTGAGCCGCCCAGGGCCGCACAGGGGTCGCACCGGCGGCGGCACCGGCCGCACAAAGCAAACGCGGGCCCGCCCCCCGAAGGGGACGGGCCCGCGTCGTCACGCGTGACGACCTCTCAGCCGTCAGCAGACGAACGTCAGCCGGCGAGGATGGCGCGCGCCAGGCGAGCCGTCTCCGACGGGGTCTTGCCGACCTGGACGCCGGCGGCCTCGAGGGCCTCCTTCTTCGCCTGGGCGGTGCCCGACGAACCGGAGACGATGGCGCCCGCGTGGCCCATGGTCTTGCCCTCGGGGGCGGTGAAGCCCGCGACGTAGCCGACGACCGGCTTCGTCACGTGGGCCTTGATGTAGTCCGCGGCCCGCTCCTCGGCGTCGCCACCGATCTCACCGATCATGACGATCAGGTCGGTGTCGGCGTCCGCCTCGAACGCGGCCAGCGCGTCGATGTGGGTGGTGCCGATGATCGGGTCGCCACCGATGCCGACGGCGGACGAGAAGCCGAGGTCACGGAGCTCGTACATCATCTGGTACGTGAGCGTGCCGGACTTCGAGACCAGGCCGATACGGCCCGGCTTCGTGATGTCGCCCGGGATGATTCCGGCGTTGGACTGACCCGGGGTGATGAGACCGGGGCAGTTCGGGCCGATGATGCGGGTCTTGTTGCCCTTGGCGCCGGCGTGCGCCCAGAACGAGGCGGAGTCGTGCACCGTGATGCCCTCGGTGATCACGACGGCCAGCGGGATCTCGGCGTCGATCGCCTCGACGACGGCGTCCTTCGCGAACTTCGGCGGCACGAAGATGACGGTGACATCGGCACCGGTCTTCTCGATCGCCTCGGCGACGGAACCGAACACGGGCACCTCGGTGCCGTCGAACTCGACGTTCGTGCCGGCCTTGCGCGGGTTGACGCCGCCAACGATGTTGGTGCCGTCCGCAAGCATGAGCTTGGTGTGCTTCATGCCCGTGGCGCCGGTCATCCCCTGGACGATGACCTTGCTTTCCTTGGTCAGGAAAATAGCCATGGTGTGGTGACCTTGTCCCTTACTTCGCAGCCGCGAGCTCGGCGGCCTTGTCGGCCGCGCCGTCCATGGTGTCCACACGCTGCACGAGCGGGTGGTTGGCGTCGGTCAGGATCTTGCGACCCAGCTCCGCGTTGTTGCCGTCCAGGCGGACGACCAGCGGCTTGCTGACGACCTCACCCTTGGACTTGAGCAGCTCCAGGGCCTGGACGATGCCGTTGGCGACCTCGTCGCACGCGGTGATGCCACCGAAGACGTTGACGAAGACGGACTTGACGTCCGGGTCGCCGAGGATGATCTCCAGGCCGTTCGCCATGACCTCGGCGGAGGCGCCGCCACCGATGTCGAGGAAGTTGGCGGGCTTGACGCCGCCGTGCTTCTCACCGGCGTACGCGACGACGTCGAGGGTGCTCATGACGAGACCCGCGCCGTTGCCGATGATGCCGACCTCACCGTCGAGCTTGACGTAGTTGAGGTTCTTGGCCTTGGCCGCGGCCTCCAGCGGGTTGGCGGCGTCCTTGTCCTCAAGGGCCGCGTGGTCCGGCTGGCGGAACTCGGCGTTCTCGTCGAGCGAGACCTTGCCGTCGAGCGCGATGATCTTGCCGTCACCGGACTTGATCAGCGGGTTGACCTCGACGAGGAGGGCGTCCTCCTTGATGAAGACGGTCCACAGCTTCTGCAGAACGTCGGCCACCTGGTCGGCGATCTCGGCCGGGAACTTGGCCGCGGCGACGATCTCGGCGGCCTTCTCCGGGGTGCAGCCCTCGTTGGCGTCGACCGGAATCTTGGCCAGCGCGTCCGGGTTCTCCTCCGCAACGATCTCGATCTCCACGCCGCCCTCTACGGACGCCATGGCGAGGAAGGTGCGGTTGGTGCGGTCCAGCAGGAAGGAGACGTAGTACTCCTCCGCGATGTCCGCGGTCTCGGCAAGCATCACCTTGTGGACCGTGTGGCCCTTGATGTCCATGCCGAGGATGGCATCGGCCTTCGCGACCGCGTCTGCGGGGTCGGAGGCGAGCTTCACGCCGCCGGCCTTGCCTCGGCCACCGACCTTGACCTGCGCCTTGACGACCGCACGGCCACCCAGACGTTCGGTCACCTCACGAGCCGCCTCGGGCGTCTCGATGACTTCACCGGCCAGCACCGGTACACCGTGCTTGGCGAAGAGATCCCTCGCCTGGTACTCGAACAGGTCCACGCGCGTCCGTCCTTGGTGATCGCGGTTTGTTTTCTACGCGAACGTGCCGATACGGGAAGCGTGACTACGCGGTCACAAGGAGGGCGCACACGGTCACCGAAGTACGCGGCATGTCCGTCTCGCAGGTTATCCCCGTGGGACGTAGGTCCCTAAATCGCAGGTCACATGTGAGCGGTGAGAACGGTCACAGAGCGCGTTGTCAGGCTCGCGTCAGGCTTCTGGTACGGGCAGCGCCCGTTTCTCTATCGCGGCGGCCATCACCTCGGGAAACAGGTCCGGTGTGCAGGCGAAAGCGGGGGCTCCGAGCGCGGCCAGCGCGGCCGCGTGCTCGCGGTCGTAGGACGGCGCGCCCTCGTCCGACAGCGCCAGCAGGGCCACGAACTGCACTCCCGCGCCCTTCATGGCTGCCACCCGTTTGAGCATCTCGTCCCGGATCCCGCCCTCGTAGAGATCGCTGATGAGGACGACCACCGTGTCCGCCGGCCGGGTGATCAGGGACTGGCAGTACGCCAGAGCGCGGTTGATGTCGGTGCCGCCACCGAGTTGTGTGCCGAAGAGCACATCCACCGGATCGTCCAACTGGTCCGTCAGGTCGACCACCGCGGTGTCGAAGACGACCAGCTTGGTGTCGATGCTCCGCATCGAGGCCAGCACGGCCCCGAACACGGAGGCGTAGACGACGGAGGCGGCCATCGAACCGGACTGGTCGATGCAGAGCACCACGTCCTTCTTCACCGCCTGCGACGCCCTGCCGTACCCGATCAGCCGCTCGGGCACGATCGTGCCGTGCTCGGGGAGGTAGTGCTTGAGGTTGGCGCGGATGGTGCGGTCCCAGTCGATGTCACGGTGCCGGGGGCGGCTGATCCGCGCGGACCGGTCGAGGGCGCCGGTCAGGGTCGCGCGGGTGCGGGTGGCGAGCTTCTTCTCCAGGTCCTCGACGACCTTGCGGACCACGGCCCGCGCCGTCTCCTTCGTGGTCTCCGGCATCGCCTTGTTCAGCGACAGCAGCGTGCCGACGAGATGCACGTCCGCCTCGACGGCCTCCAGCATCTCCGGCTCCAGAAGCAGAGCCGCCAGCCCGAGCCGGTCGATCGCGTCCCGCTGCATCACCTGGACGACGGAGGACGGGAAGTACGTACGGATGTCGCCGAGCCACCGGGCGACCTGCGGCGCGGAGCCGCCGAGACCGGCCGTCCGGCCGGCCTTGCCGTCCGCGCCGCCGCTGTCCCCGCCGTAGAGCGCGCCGAGAGTGCGGTCCATCGCCGCGTCCCGCCCGGTGAGGTCGCGGCCGGTCCCGTCGGCGGCCCCTCCACCGAGCACCAGCCGCCAGCGGCGCAGCCGTTCATCGGCGGCCGTCGTCCCACCGGTCGTCGTGTCGTCGGTCATCCGTTCTCCCCCGTCGTGCCGGACCCCGTCGTGCCGGATCCCGTCGTGCCGGACCCCGTCGTGCCGGACCGGTCGGACCGCCCGGCATCGTCTGCGAGCCCTTCGTCCGTGTGCCCCAGCAGCAGCCGCAGCACCGGCAGTGCCGCCGCGACCCGCTCCTCGTCGAACCCGGCGCCGAAGCCCGGCACCGCCTCCCCCGCGGCGGCCGCGGACCGGCCCGCGGAGCCGCCGCGTCTGACCAGCTCGCCGACGGTGCGGCGGACGCCGGACTCGAACTCGCCGAACGTGCGCCGCAGCAGCGGCAGTACGTCGTTGAACGCGGCGGTCGGTACCGCGGCGAGCCAGCCGTCGACCAGCGCGAGCAGCCGCTCGTCGTGGATGAGGAGCATGCCGCCGCCCGCGAGGAAGCCCTCCAGCCACGCCGCGGCCTCGGCCGACGGCGTCCCCGGTGACAGGGCGAGCGCCATCAGCCGGGCGGCGGCCTCCTCGTCGAGCCGTCCGTCGTCCGTCAACAGCCGGGTGGCGCTGCCGCGCAGCAGCCCCGGTATCGCCCCGTCGCGCTCGGCGATGCCCCGCAGCATCACCGCCCAACGGTCGAGGAGGCCGTCGGCCTGCAAGAGGCCGATCGCCCGGTGCGCCGCCTCGGCGTGGCCGCGCATCTCGGCGGCGCCGTCCGCGTCCAGCCCGACGCAGGCGGGCGGCAGCCCGATGCAGACCCGTTCCGCCAGCCCCTCGGCGACCTTGTGGAGCGCCGCGGAGTCCGTACCGCGCACATCGCCGTAGCGGGCGGACCGTACGAGGGCGGGCAGCGCCTGGGCGAGATGGCCGACGTCGGTCTCCAGGGCGGCGCGGTCGGCCAGCACCCGCATCACGACCGGCAGCGCGTCCGGTAGCCCCGCGACCAGGCAGCGTTCGGCGAGCGCGGTCACGTCGGCGAGCGCGGCGGCGTGCACCGCCCCTTCCTCGGCCTTCGCCGTCGCCGCGGAGAGCAGCGTCGTGCCCCAGACCCCGGCCTCGGCGACCCGGATCGCCAGTTCCGGCTCCCAGCGCAGCCGCCAGTTCTCCCGGAACGTCCCGGTCCCGGCGCGCGAACGGACCTGCTCCCCCCAGTCGATGCCCAGCAGCCGCAGCCGGTGCAGCAGCCGGCTGCGGCCCGCGTCGGTCTCCTTGCGCAGGTCCAGTTCCAGCTCGCGTTCCAGCGCCTCGGGCTTGAGCCGGAGCCTGCGCTGCTCCCGGGTCAGATCCCTGGCCAGCGGCACGGCGGGCGCGCTGTCCGGCACTTCGCCGAGGACGTCCCCCACGACGAGGCGGTCCCTGATGAGGGCGAGCGGTACGTCCGAGCCGTCGCACATCACCGCCCGTATCGCGTCCGTCGTCTCGCTCAGGCCGGCGAGCGGGCGGCCCCGCATGGCCGCGAGGGTGTCGGCGAGCCGCACCGCCTCGATGACATGCGCGGAGGAGACCGGCAGGTCCTCGGCACGGAGCAGCCCCGCGACCTTGGTCATCCACCGGGTGACGGGCCGGTCCCGTGCCCCGAACAGATGCCCGTACCAGCCGGGTGAGTCGATCCCCGCGCCGTATCCGCTGTGCCGCGACAGCCGTCGGTGCGTCCATGGCACCCACGTCATCTCGACCTTCACCTTGGGCAGCCCCCTGAGCAGCTGGCGGTCCGCGGTGGCGGTCACCCGCCGGGCGAGCGCCGGGACGTGCCAGGCTCCGCAGACCACGGCGACACGGTCGTGCGTCCGCCGGGCGTCCCGGATCCGCAGCCGCATATGGGCCTCGCGCGCCGGGTCGTCCGCATGGCCGCCGTCGCCGTACAGCTCGCGCAGCGCGCCCATCGCCTCGGCGAGCGCGGCGAACGGTGCCAGTGGGTCGGCACCGCTGCTGCTCCGGTGTTCGACCGCGTCCTCCCACCAGCGCTCCGGGTCGTCGTACCCGGCGGTTTCCGCGAGCACGGCCAGCGGGTCGATACGCAGCGCCTGGACCGCCTCGTCGCCGTCCGAGGATCCGTCATCCGGGGATCCGTCGTCCGGGGATCCCTCGCCGGGGGGTTCGTCCTGCTCGTCCGGTGTCGTGCGCAGGGCGAGGGAATGTGCGGCGGGCAGGTCGATGAAGGTGACCGGTACGCCGTGCCCGGCGGCCCACCGGATCGCCACCCATTCCGGCGAGAACTCCGCGAAGGGCCAGAACGCGGCCCGCGCCGGGTCGTCCAGGACGTGCGCGAGCAGCGCGACGGGCGGCCGCATGCCGTCCTCGGCGGCGAGCCCGACGAGCGGATCGGCCTCCGGCGGCCCCTCGATCAGCACCGTCCCCGGCCGGTACGCGTCGAGCGCGGCGCGCACCGCCCGCGCGGAGCCCGGTCCGTGGTGCCGCACCCCGAGCAGGGCGACCCCGGACGGCCCGGCGGCGGGCGGCACCGCGAGTGGTGCGCCGGATGTCATGACGTCCGGCGCACTCATGCGGTCGCCTCCCGGCAGGCGCGGTAGAAGTCCTTCCAGCCCTCGCGCTCGCGCACGACCGTCTCCAGGTACTCCTGCCAGATCACCCGGTCGGCGGCCGGATCGCGGACGACCGCGCCGAGGATGCCTGCCGCGACATCGCCCGCCCGCAGCACCCCGTCGCCGAAGTGCGCCGCGAGCGCCAGGCCGTTGGTCACCACCGAGATGGCCTCGGCCGTCGACAGCGTGCCGGACGGCGACTTCACCTTCGTCCGGCCGTCGGCGGTCACACCGGCGCGCAGCTCCCGGAAGACGGTGACGACCCGGCGGATCTCGTCGGCGCCCTCGGGGACGGCCGGGAGGTCGAGTCCGCGGCCGAGCTGGTCGACCCGGCGGGTGACGATGTCGATCTCGTCCTCCGCCGAGGCGGGCAGCGGCAGCACGACGGTGTTGAACCGGCGGCGCAGCGCGCTGGACAGCTCGTTGACGCCACGGTCGCGGTCGTTGGCGGTCGCGATCAGATTGAAGCCCCGGACCGCCTGGGTCTCCGACCCCAACTCCGGTATCGGCAGCGTCTTCTCGGAAAGGATCGTGATGAGGGAGTCCTGCACGTCGGCCGGTATCCGGGTCAGCTCCTCGACCCGGGCGATCCTCCCCTCGGCCATCGCCCGCATCACCGGGCTGGACACCAGGGCTCTGCGGCTCGGGCCGTTGGTGAGCAGCTCCGCATAGTTCCAGCCGTAGCGGATCGCCTCCTCCGGCGTGCCGGCCGTGCCCTGGACCAGCAGGGTGGAGTCACCGCTGATCGCCGCGGCGAGATGTTCTGACACCCACGTCTTGGCGGTGCCCGGCACACCGAGCAGCAGCAGCGCCCGGTCGGTGGCGAGGGTGGTGACGGCGACCTCGACGATGCGCCGGGGACCGACGTACTTGGGCGTGATGACGGTGCCTCCCCCAGACTTCGTCCGGGAGGTGCCCCCAGGCAGCGTCCCACCGAGGATGTACAAAGCCACCGCCCACGGCGAGAGATTCCAACGGGACGGCCGCGGACGGTCGTCGGCCGCCGCGAGGGCCTTCAGTTCATGGGCGAAGGCCTCCTCCGCGTGCGGCCGCAGAGCACCTTCCGGAGCATCCTCGATGTCGGTGGGCATGACTGCCATGAATCCCCCTGTCCAGTCCCGCGGAACCCCTCGGTCCCGCGGTGATTTCCACCATGCACCACGCCACTGACAACGGGTGAAGCCGCAGGTCGGACGCATTGTCAGTGGCGGCACCTACGGTCGTGTCATGGAGGAACGGTGGACTACGGATCAGGTGCTGGCGCTCGCTCCTGACGCAGCGTCACAGAAGGCCGGGGCCAGGCTCGCGATGCCCGCGTCCTGGTCCGGTACGGGTACGGCGGAGGCCGCGGTGTGGGGTCTGTGCGCGGGCAGCGGCAGCAAGCCGTACCGGACGGTCGTGGACACGAAGGGCCCCGGCTACCAGTGCAGTTGTCCGAGCCGCAAGTTCCCGTGCAAGCACGCGCTCGGGCTGCTGCTCCTGTGGTCCGAGGCGGCGGGCGGCGCCGTCGGGCCGGCGGTGGCGCCGGACTGGGTGACCGAATGGCTCGACAGCCGGCAGGAACGGACCAGGGCCGCCGCGGCCGGGCCGGCGAAACCCGCCGACCCGGAGGCCGCGCGGCGGCGTGCCGAGCGGCGCGCCCAGCGGGTGACGGCGGGCGTGACGGAGCTGGAGCAGCGGCTGACCGACCTGCTGCGCGGCGGCCTGGCCGGCGCCGACCGGGAGGGCTATCAGAAGTGGGACGAGATCGCGGCCCGGATGGTGGACGCCCAGGCACCGGGACTGGCCACCCGGGTCAGGGAGTTGGGCGCTGTCGCCGCCGGTGGCGGTGACTGGCCCTCGCGGCTGCTGGAGGAGTCCGCGTTGCTCCATCTGCTCACCCGGGGCTACCTCGGCGAGCAGCGGCTGCCCGGCCCGCTGGCCGCCACGGTGCGCACCCGCGTCGGGTTCACCACGGACGCGGCCGAGCTGCTGGCCGGGCCTACCGTCCGGGACCGCTGGCTGGTGCTCTCCCAACTCGACACGTCGGACGACCGGCTGACCACCCGTCGGATCTGGCTGCACGGCGCCCGGTCCGGCCGGGTCGCGATGCTTCTCTCCTTCGGCGCCGCGGGCCGCGCACCCGAACTGGCGCTCCCGCTCGGGCTGAGCCTTGACGCCGAGCTCGCCTTCCACCCCTCGGCCCGGCCGCTGCGTGCCGTGCTCGGCGAGAGCCACGGCCCGGCCGCACCCGGCCCGGTGCCGGCCGGGGTCCCGGTCGGCCCCGCCCTCGCCGCCTACGGGGCCGCCCTCGCGGACGACCCGTGGCTCAACGCCTGGCCCGTCGTCCTGTCCGGTGTCGTCCCCATACCCGGCTCCGATGCCGGCGGCTGGCAGCTCGCCGACGCCGACGGCCAGGACGCGCTGCCGATCGCCGGCCGCGGCCCCTGGCGGCTCGCCGCCGTGTCCGGCGGCCACCCCGTCACGCTCTTCGCCGAGCTCGGCCACACCGGCGTCCGCCCCCTCACCGCCTGGGGCCCGGACGCCACCCCCGTCCCGTTGTAGGGCCTGGCCCGGTCCGGGCCCACGGCGGGCGCCATCGAGGAGGAACGCGGAGGAATGATGAACGCCAGCTGGACCGACCTGGTCGGGAGCGCACTGCTCGGCACGGACCGCCGCAGACCGCCGGCGTCCGGCGGCCCGCACCCGGCCCTGGACCCGGCGACCGAGCTGCTCGACGCGGCGGCGATCGGCACTGTGAGCCGCCGTGCGGGTCTACGGCCGGCCGCGGCACGGGAGCGGCCGGCGCCCGCCGCGCCGGACCGGCGGCCGGTGCTGCCCGAGGCGGCACGCCGCAGGCTGGGGCTGCTGCTGGCGGACCGTTCGGCGGGCGGCGGCTCGTCCGGAAGGCGTGGCACGGCCCCGAACCTCGCCGAGCTGCTCCCGCAGTGGCTCGCCGCGGCGGGTCGGTACGGCTATGCCGCGCCGCCCGCCCTGCTCCCGGACCTGCTGGACGCCGCCCGCGCCAGAACGGATCTGCGGGCCGACGCCCTGGCGCTGGCCGGGCCCCGCGCGCTGTGGCTGGCGGAGCTGAATCCGGAGTGGCGGTTCGCTTTGCGGGCCGGGGTCAGGGGCCTGGAGCCGGCGGCCGGGGATCCCGCGGCGATCCGGCAGCTGTGGGACGAGGGCCTGTTCGCCGAAAGGGTGGCGCTGCTGACCCGGCTGCGCGGCCAGGACGCATCGGCCGCACTCGCGCTGCTGCGGTCGACGTGGACCGGTGAGCGGGCCGAGGACCGGCTGATGTTCCTCGATTCGCTGCGCGCCGGGCTGTCACCGGCCGACGAGCCGTTCCTGGAACAGGCGCTGACCGACCGCAGCCGCAATGTCCGGGCGACCGCGGCCGAGCTGCTGTCCGCGCTGCCCGGCTCCGCGCTGGCCGCCCGGATGGCCGAACGGGCCCGCAGCTGCGTCTCGCTCGGCACCGGGGAGAACGTGGCGGGGATCGGCATCCTCGTGGAGGCGCCGTACGAGTGCGACGCCGCGATGGAGCGGGACGGCGTCGCCCCGCATCCGCCCACCGGTCGCGGCGAGCGCGCCTGGTGGTTCGGTCAGCTGGTGGAGGCGGCGCCGCTGGCCACCTGGACGGCCCGGTTCGGCGGCCGCGATCCCGAGGAGATCATCGCGCTGCCCGTGGCGGACGACTGGCAGCCCGATCTGCACGCCGCCTGGTGCCGGGCCGCGGTGCGCCAGCGCGACCCCGCCTGGGCCCGCGCCCTGCTCGGCCCCCCGCCGGCGCCCGCGTCACCGGTCGCGGCGGTCGGCGACCCGGCCAAGCTGCTCTCCATCCTGCCGGAGGAGGAGCGCGCGGAGTGGGTGGCCCGGTTCATCGCCACCCACGGGCTTTCCGAGGCGTTCCAGATGCTCGGCGTGTGCGCCGTCCCCTGGGCCGGGCCGCTGGGCCGGGCCGTGGTCGACGCGCTCGACATCGCGCGGGACGCCGGCAGCTATCCATGGAGTTTCAGCGGGGTGATGGGCCTGGCCGAACGGTGTCTGGACCCGGCGGAGGCCGAGCGGCTCACCGTCCTGACCGCCGCGACCGAAGAGCCGGACGACGGGTCGCCCGGAGCGGGCAGCTACTGGGCGGAGGCGTTCCAGCGGCTGGTCGGCACGCTGCGGCTGCGGGCCGTGATGCTCGCGGAGCTCGAACCGCCGGCGCCGGCCGCCCCGGCCTCATGATCCGGCCGGGGGGCGGAGCGGCGGGCTTTCCGGGAGCCGCCTCCCGGGAGGCGGCTCCCGGGAGGGATCAGGCTTCGGCGCCCTGGCGGACATTGGCCCGGACCCAGGCCACCGCGTCCGTGGTGGGCGTGCCGGGGGTGAAGATCTCGGCGACGCCGAGTTCCTTGAGGGGGGCGATGTCCGCCTCGGGGATGATGCCGCCGCCGAAGACCTTGATGTCCAGGGCGTCACGGTCCTTCAGCAGGTCCAGGACCTTCGCGAAGAGCGTCATGTGCGCTCCCGAGAGGATGGAGAGCCCGATCGCGTCGGCGTCCTCCTGGATCGCGGTGTCGACCACTTGTTCGGGGGTCTGGTGCAGGCCGGTGTAGATGACCTCCATACCGGCATCACGCAGCGCTCTGGCGATGACCTTGGCCCCGCGATCATGACCGTCGAGACCCGGCTTGGCCACCACCACGCGGATCGGACCGGACACTCCCATCACTGCCTCCATGACATTGCCGGCGCCATCGCCGGCCGAGCGGGACCTCAAGTGGGACCGAGTGTGAACGAACGTTATCTCCAGCATCCCGCACCCGACAGTTTCGCGGTGCGGAGCGAGGGGGAAATCACACGGTGGGACACGTTCGCAACACGTTGGGCCTGCCGCCGCCCTCCGTTCCACCGGAGGTGGCCAGCGGGCCCGATGGGTTCCCGGGGAGCCGGGGTCCGCTGTACGGCTCTCCGGACTAGGGCACACGGGGGACGGAGCTGTCTCCCGTCGTGCCGCACGGGAGGTGGGCCATGAGCGCCCTGTCGTTCGGAGCCGTCGCCACGGGCCGCTGGCTGCGCAGCGCGGTGGCCATTCGCGCCGCGGTTCTCGAGCTCGTCATCCTGACCGGCCATCTCTTCCTCTATCCGACCGGCATCCTCCCCGAGCGCGACCGGCCCGACGCCGGCACCGGCCCCTCCGCCGACCCGGACCACGACCCCCACACGGACTCGCACAGCGGCTCGTACACGGAAACGGACGCGGATTCCGGTACGGCACGACTGCGGGCCGTCGCGGCCGCACACCCTCCCGTTCTGCTGCTGCACGGCTTCGTCGATAATCGTTCGGTATTCACCCTTCTCCGCCGCTCCCTGCGAAAGCACGGCTGGACGCACGTCCAGGCTCTGAATTACTCCCCGCTGAGCTGCGACATCCGTACAGCCGCCGCGTTGCTCGGCCGTCATGTCGAGCAGATCTGCGAACAGACCGGGCAGCGGCAGGTGGACATCGTCGGCCACAGCCTGGGCGGTCTGATCGCCCGCTATTACGTACAGCGTCTGGGTGGTGACAGCCGGGTACGCACGGTGGTGACGCTGGGAACGCCGCACTCCGGCACCCGCGCCGTCCCGCTGCTGACGCCGCACCCGATCGTGCGGCAAATGCGCCCCGGTTCCGATCTCATGAACGAATTGACGGAACCGGCCCCCGGTTGCCGCACGCATTTCGTCGCCTTCTGGAGCGACCTGGACCAATTGATGATCCCGGTGGAAACCGCCCGCATCGACCATCCCGACCTGCTGGTACACAATGTGCAAGTCGCGGGAATCGGGCATCTCGCACTGCCGGTGCACGCCGCCGTGGCCGCCGGAATCCGGCAGTCCCTGACCGGCGAGGAGCTCGCGGTGGGGGCCGAGAACGCGGCATAGCCGTCGAATTCAATTCGAACACAAGGCATTGTCCGGATCCGGAACCTGCCGAAGATTGTCGCCGTCGGGGGTAGGGGGCTACAGTCACCGCTAATTCTCCTGCTGCCGAGGCGAAAGAGAAGTAGGCGGTGAACGATCGTCACCCGTCGGGGTACGCCCCCGACTACGGTGCTTACGGCTACGACCCTTATTCAACGGGCTCGTACCAGAACATCGGCACCACCTTCGCGGACGGCGATCCGCTCTTCGGAGCGATGACCGGCACCGCGGACACGGGCGCCACGGGCAGCTATGCGTTCGTCCCGCAGCCGGCGCAGCACGGCTACGACGCGTCCGTCTCCGAGACGGGCAGCTACGACGCGAGCGGCTTCTGGCAGGCCCAGACCGGCAGCTACCCCACGTACCCCGAGCAGTCCCAGCAGCAGCCCCACGTCCCGGCCCAGCCGCAGCCGCAGTTCCACCAGCAGGAACAGCAGCAGCCGCAGCAGAACTGGGACTCCGGCCAGTACCCGGCGTACGGCTACAACGCCCCTGGTCAGGACACCGGCAGCTACCCGACCGGCACCTACGACGCGATGTCCTGGGACACCGGCGTCTACACCGTGCCCGCGCAGGCCGCGCCCGTCGAGCACACCTACGCACCGGAGCCCGTACCCGGATACGCCGGCCCGTCGGCCGAAGCACCGCACTACGGGAACGGGAACGAGTACGGGAACGAGTACGGCGCCGACTACACCACTCAGTTCGCGTACGAGCCGGAAACGGCGCCCGCGCACGAGGCCGGACCCGACGCCGACCTCCACCTCGATCACGACCTGGACCTCGCACTCGACCTCGACGCCGAGACCGGGCCCGAGACCGGGTCCGAGTCCGAGTCCGAGTCCGAGTCTGAGACCAAGACCAAGACCGATGTGGTCCACGTCCCGGCGGCCCCGCGCGGCGGCGGGAGCGGCTGCCGCCGCAAGCGGCCCGCGAAGCGCTCCGCGCTCCTGACCATCGCGGTGCCGTCCGTCGCGGTCATGGGTGTGGCGGCCTGTGCCGCCGCGGCCATCAGCGACGTGCCCGGCGCCCATGCGACGACGCAGACCGAGGCCTCCGGCAAGACCGCCACGAACGCGCCCGTCTCGAAGCTCGACACGCAGCTCGCCGGAGTCACCTCCGACGCGGACGACTTCGCGACCCGCGCCAGCCGTACGCAGGAGCGGATCGACCTCAAGGACCGCGAGGCCGCAGCGAAGAAGGCGAAGGCCGACGCGGCGGCGCGCAAGGAGGCCCTGCGGCCGAAGTTCCTGCTGCCGGTGTCGGAGCGCGGACTGAGCGCGTACTACGGCCAGTCCGGCGTCAACTGGATGGCGCTGCACACCGGCATCGACTTCCCGGTCGACACCGGCACTCCCGTGTCGTCCGTGACCGACGGCACCATCCGCACGCAGTGGAACAGCTCCTACGGCAACATGGCCATAGTGACCGCCGCCGACGGCACCGAGACCTGGTACTGCCACCTCAGCAGCACCAAGATCCGCTCCGGCTCGGTCAAGGCCGGCCAGGTCATCGCGTACTCGGGCAACACCGGCAACACCACCGGCCCGCACCTGCACCTCGAGGTCCGGCCGCACGGCGGTACGCCGATCGACCCGCTGCCGTGGCTGCTGGCCCACGGGCTCGACCCCCGCTGACCGCACTCACCCGACCCGCCTCCGGCCCTCGCCGGAGGCGCGCAAGGCCCCCCGTCAGAGCTTCTCGACCGGCGCGTACCGCAGCAGCAGCCGTTTCGGCTTCTCCTCGCCGAAGTCGACCGTCGCCTGCGCGTCGGACCCGGTACCGCTGACCCCGACGACGGTTCCGAGGCCGAACTGGTCGTGCGTGACCCGGTCCCCGACCGTCAGCGCGATCACCGGCCGGTCCGTGGCACGCCGGGTCGCGAAGCCCTTCGGGCCCGCCTTGGCGCGCGAGGACGACAGCGACGACGCGGCGGCCGACATCGCGGCCCCCGGCGCGGCCACCGGGCCGGTCCGCTTCCAGTCGATCAGCGTGGGCGGGATCTCCTCCAGGAAGCGCGAGGCCGGGTTGTACGAGGGCTGGCCCCACGCACTGCGCATCGTCGACCGCGTCACGTACAGCCGCTCGCGCGCCCGTGTGATGCCGACGTACGCCAGTCGCCGCTCCTCCTCCAGCTCCTTGGCCTGGCCCAGGGCCCGCATGTGCGGGAAGACCCCGTCCTCCATGCCGGTGAGGAAGACCACCGGGAACTCGAGGCCCTTGGCGGTGTGCAGCGTCATCAGCGTTATGACGCCGCCCCCCTCCTCGTCGTCCGGGATCTGGTCCGAGTCGGCGACCAGCGCGACGCGCTCCAGGAACTCGGAGAGGGTGCCGGGCTCCGCGTCCTCGGCGGCGGCCCGCTCCTGCTCGAACTCCAGGGCCACGGCGGCGAGTTCCTGAAGGTTCTCGATACGGGTCTCGTCCTGCGGGTCCGTGGAGGCCTGGAGCTCCGCCAGATAGCCCGTGCGCTCCATCACCGCTTCGAGGACGGTCGCGGGACCGGCACCCGACTCGACGATGGTGCGCAGCTCCTCCAGCAGCTCGTTGAACTTCCTGACCGCGTTGGAGGAGCGGGCGGCCATGCCGTACGCCTCGTCGACCCGGCGCAGCGCCTGCGAGAAGGAGATCTTCTCGCGCAGCGACAGGGCGTCGATCATCGCCTCGGCCCGGTCGCCGATACCGCGCTTGGGCACGTTCAGGATCCGGCGGAGCGGGACGGTGTCCTCGGGGTTCGACAGCACGCGCAGGTACGCGAGGATGTCGCGGACCTCCTTGCGCTCGTAGAAGCGCACCCCGCCGACGACCTTGTACGGCAGCCCGACGCGGATAAAGACCTCTTCGAAGACACGGGACTGGGCGTTGGTCCGGTAGAAGACGGCGACGTCACCGGGGCGGGAGTCGCCCGCGTCCGTCAGCCGGTCGATCTCCTCGGCGATGTACTGCGCCTCGTCGTGCTCGTGGTCGGCGACGTAGCCGGTGATGATCGGGCCGTCGCCGGCGTCGGTCCACAGGTTCTTGGCGCGGCGGCCGGCGTTGCGCTCGATGACGGCGTTGGCGGCCGTGAGGATCGTCTGCGTGGAGCGGTAGTTCTGCTCCAGCAGGATCGTCGTCGCCTGCGGGTAGTCCTCTTCGAACTGCAGGATGTTGCGGATGGTGGCACCGCGGAAGGCGTAGATGCTCTGGTCCGCGTCACCCACCACGCACAGCTCGGCGGTGTGCTCGCCGGTGCCGACCAGCTCGCGGACCAGCGTGTACTGGGCGTGGTTGGTGTCCTGGTACTCGTCCACGAGGACGTGGCGGAACCGGCGCCGGTAGTGCTCGGCGACGTCGGGGAACGCCTGGAGCAGGTGCACCGTGGTCATGATGATGTCGTCGAAGTCCAGGGCGTTGGCCTCGCGCAGCCTCGCCTGGTAGAGCGCGTACGCCTCGGCGACGTGCTTCTCGAAGGGGTTCTCCGCCTGCCGGGCGTAGTCCTCCTCGTCGATCAGCTCGTTCTTGAGGTTCGAGACCTTCGCGCTGAACGCCTTCGGCGGGAACTGCTTGGGGTCGAGGTCCAGGTCCCGGCAGACGAGCGCCATGAGCCGCTTGGAGTCGGCGGCGTCGTAGATCGAGAAGCTGGAGGTGAAGCCGAGCTTCTTGCTCTCGCGGCGCAGGATCCGCACGCACGCGCTGTGGAAGGTCATGACCCACATCGCGTTGGCGCGCGCGCCGACGAGGTCGCCGACGCGTTCCTTCATCTCGCCCGCGGCCTTGTTGGTGAACGTGATCGCGAGGATCTCGCCCGGGTGCGCCCCGCGGGTACCCAGCAGATGCGCGATGCGGTGCGTCAGCACCCGCGTCTTGCCGGATCCGGCGCCCGCGACGATGAGCAGCGGCCCGCCCGCGTGCACGACGGCGGCGCGCTGCTGCTCGTTCAGCCCCTCCAGGAGCTGCGCGGGGTCGACGACGGGGCGGGCGGCCCCGTCCCGGTAGTACGCGTCCCGGCCACCCTGCGGGGGCTCGTTGAAGCGCCCGCCGAAGAGGTCGTCCGCGGCATCGTCCGGCCGGTGCGCGGACCCGTGCTCCGGGGGCGGCGGGACGGATTCCGACGCGTGGTCGGGGGCCTGGAGGTCGGCCAGGAAGCTGTCGTCAAAGAGGCTGCTCATCGCTTCCCGAGTCTAGGCGCCCCCACTGACACCTCACACTCCGCTTGGCGGAGTCCGTCCGGACGTGGACCGGGCCTGAAAGAGTCGTCACTCTCCGCGACCGGATCCGACCACTGCGCACAGATCACGAAATGGTTTCGGGCCTATCGGACACCGGTCTTCCCACCGGACACGAGAGTTGGCTACCGTGCCGGACCAGGCGGTCCGTCCTCCACCTCGGCAACACGCCGTCACGGACCGTCTCCGCTGAGTGCGGCCGAGAGGCCGCAGCCGGGGACCCACTGGAACCACTGGGGTGAATCGGTCCGCACGGATGTTCCGCAGAGGACGTTCCGCACGAACCGTAGGGCGACCTTCCGACAGCCCGAACCCGACAGCTAACCCGGTAAGCGGTTTACGGAAGGACTTCCCGCCTTGGCGTCGCACCGCAAACCCCGCCCCGGCATACGCGCCGGCCTGCTCACCACGACCGGCCCCCGCGCGGCCGTCGGTCTCACGGCGGCGGCACTGGCCACCGTCACCCTGCTCGGCGAGACCGCGAGCGCGGCACCCGCGCAGCCGCAGCCGCCCTCCATCGAAGAGGTCCAGGCGAAGGTCGACGCGCTCAACCACGACGCCGAGGTCGCCACCGAGCGCTACAACGGCGCGAAGGAGCAGGCCGACCAGCAGAGCTCCAAGGTGGAGGCGCTGCTGAGCCAGGTCGCGCAGCGGACCGAGTCGCTCAACGACGCGCGGCGCGTCCTGGGCCAGTACGCGGCCGCCCAGTACCGCAGCGGCGGCGTCGACACGACGAGTACGTTCCTGCTCTCCGCCGATCCGCAGCAGTTCTTCGACCAGACGCACCAGATGAAGCGGATGACCAGCAACCAGAAGGAAGCCGTCGAGAACTTCCGCACCCAGCAGGCCACGACGACGCAGAAGCGCTCCGAGGCCGTGAAGGGCCTCGACGCGCTGAACGCGTCGCGGACGAAGCTGGCGACGGAGAAGGAGACCGTCAAGGAGAAGCTCGCGGCGGCGCAGACCCTCCTCAACACCCTCACCACGCAGGAGAAGGCACGGCTGGCGGCGCTGGCGGCCAAGAAGGCGGAGGAGGACCGCAAGCGCGCCGCGGCGATCGCCGCGAAGGAGAAGGCCGCACGGGACGCCGCCGCCAAGGAGGCCGCGAAGACCGGCTCCGGGACGACGCCGGGGACCGGCGGAACCGGTTCGCACAGCACCGCGTCGCAGGCGGAGAAGGCCATCGCCTTCGCCCGCAACGCGATCGGCAAGCCGTACGTGTGGGGCGCGACGGGTCCGAACTCGTACGACTGCTCAGGGCTCACCCAGGCGGCCTGGAAGGCGGCCGGCGTCTCCCTGCCGCGCACCACCTGGGACCAGGTGAAGGCCGGCGAGCGCGTCTCGATGTCGGACCTGCGGCCCGGCGACCTGATCTTCTTCTACGACGACATCAGCCATGTCGGCCTCTACATAGGCGGCGGCAACATGATCCACGCCCCGCACACCGGCACGGTCGTCAAGATCGCACCGATCACCCAAATGCCGGTTTACGGCGCTTCCCGCCCTTCCTGAGTCCCCCGTCCCGAATGTCACGGATCGACAGACGGACCGACAGGTCCCGGCTGTCGGCCCGCCATTCGGACGGACGGTCACAATAGGTAAGGTAACGAAGCGATTTCGCTCACCTTCTGATGGAAACTTCCCAAGAGTCACTCAAGTTGACTACGGTGGCCCGCTAGGCAGCTCGTTCCACAAGCCGGCGCAGTGCCGACGGCGAGCTGCCTCCGCTGAATCCGACCGCAAGGCCGGAACCGGGGACCCACGCGCACGACTTGGGGTGAATCGGGGCGAACGTCCGCACAACGGACGCGAGCACCGTAGGGCGGCCTTCCATCGCCCGAACCCGTCAGCTAACCCGGTAAGCGGTCCACGGAAGGAATGTCTGCCTTGGCGTCGCACCGCAAACCGCGCCCGCGAATACTCGCCTCCACCGGCCCGCGTGCCGTGGTGGGCCTGACGACGGTGGCGCTGGCCACTGTGACTCTGCTGAGCGAGTCCGCGAGCGCCGCGCCCGCGAAGCCCTCCATCACCGAGGTCAAGGCGCAGGTCGACGACCTCCGCGAAAAGGCCGAAGCCGCCACGGAGCACGTCAACGCGGCGAAGGAGAAGACCGACCAGCAGCGCGCGAAGGCCGATCTGCTGCTCGCCGAGGTCGCGAAGAAGACCCAGAAGCTGAACGACGCGCGGGAGACCCTGGGCCAGTTCGCCGCCGCCCAGTACCGCGAAGGCGGCGTCGACCAGACCACCGCCCTGCTGCTCTCCGACAACCCGGAGAAGTACCTTGAGCAGTCCCACCTCGTGGACCGTGTGTCGGCCACGCAGGAAGAGGCCATCAAGGAATTCCGCACCCAGCAGACGGCCGCGACGACCGAGCGCGCCAAGGCCGCCGCGAGCGTCGCGGACCTGGCCGCCGCGCAGACCAAGCTGGCCGCCGAGAAGAAGACCGCCGCGGCCAAGCTCGCCGACGCGCAGAAGCTGCTGACCAGCCTCACCGCCGAGGACCGCAAGAAGGTCGCCGCACTGGACACCCAGCAGTCCGGCAGCGCCAACAGCGCGTCCTACACGTACAACGGCCCCGCCAGCGGCCGCGCCGCGCAGGCCATCGCCTTCGCCCTCGCCGCGCGCGGCAAGCCGTACGTCTCCGGCGCCACCGGCCCGAACTCGTACGACTGCTCGGGACTGACCCAGGCCGCGTACCGCTCGGCCGGCATCAGCATCAGCCGCACCACGTACACTCAGATCAACGACGGCACGCGCGTCTCGCAGTCCGAGCTGCGCCCCGGCGACCTGGTGTTCTTCTACTCCGGCATCAGCCACGTGGCCATCTACCTGGGCAACGGCGAGATCGTGCACGCCCCGCACCCCGGTGGCGTCGTCGAGGTCGGCAAGATGAGCTGGATGCCGTTCGCCGGCGCTGTGCGACTCGCCTGACACCTTGGCCCGGATCACCGGTCGGCCGGTCCTCCTGCTCGCCACCGCCGCGATCGGCGGTCTGGTCCTCGCGGCCGGTGCGCTGCGAGCGGGTGGCGGCCGGTCGGTGCTCGATCCGCCGGACGGCTCGGGCCCGCTCTCGTACCACGGCGGGTATCTGCTGCTGCTGGCCCTGGCGTGCGTGGTGGGCGGCGCGCTGCTCGCCGCGCGCTACCGCCGGGCCGTGCAGCACATCGACAGCCCGGACCCGGTGGCCGAACGGCTCAAGGACGCGGCGCTCCTGCTGCTGACCGCCGCCACCGCGGTGGTACCCGTCGCCGTGCTGCTGAGCCACCGGAGCAACCCGGCCGGCACGGAGCCGCGGACCGACCAGAGCCTCCCCACGGAGACGGCGAGCGGGCCGCCCGTCACCGAGGCACCGACACAGCCGCCGTCCTCCACCGGGCAGGCGACCGCCGGATCGTCCTTCGATCTGTTCCATCTGCTGCTCGTCGTCGGAGCGGTACTGGCCGCGGTCGTGGTCGTCGTCGCGCTCGTCCGCTGGCTGCGCTGGTACCTGGCGGGCAAGGCCGGACCCGGCCTCCAACTGATCCCCGGTAGCCCGGACACCGCCGAGAGCGCGCTGGCCGGCGCCGTCGACTCCGGCCGCCGGGCCCTGCACGGTGAGGACGCCCGTGCCGCGGTGATCGCCTGCTACGCGGCGATGGAGACCACCCTCGCCCGGTCAGGGATCGCCCGGCTCGAATCCGACAGCCCGACGGACCTGCTGCACCGCGCGGTCGCCGGCGGGACGCTGACCGGGACCGCGGCCGGGGACCTGACCCAGCTCTTCCGCGAGGCGCGGTACTCCAGCCACCCGATGGACGACGGCCATCTGCGGCGGGCCGGCACCGCCCTCGACACGATCGCGGCCCAACTGGCCGCCGTGGAAGCCCCGGAGGCCGTGCCAGCCGTAGGAGCAGCGACCACCGGCGACCGGGCCCCGGCGGGCGACCGGTGACCCCCGGCTCCACGCGCCACACGCTGCTCGTGCTCGGCACGGTCGCGGCCGGCACCGAGGCCGCCCTCGCCCTGGCCGGCGGATTCGCCGCGGCCAGCACCGGCGCCGTGCTCATCGCGGCGGTCGCCCTGCTCACCGCCCGCTACGCGACGGGCTTCGACTCCCAGGACCACGGCTACCGCAGACCGGTCCGGCTGCTGGGCAGCAGGACGCCCCGGCTGGGCGACTGGGGCCGTGCGGTCGCCCAGGGGATGTCGTCCGAGGACGGTTTCACCCACACCCTGCGACCCGGCCTCCAACGCCTGTACGCGGCCCGGCTCGCCGAACGGCACGGGATCTCACTGCGCGCCCAGCCCGACCGGGCCGCCGCCGTCGTCGGCCCCGAGCTGTGGCCCTGGATCGATCCCCACCGGCCCGCCCCGGAGGGCACCATCCCGCCACAGGTCCTGCGGGCCGTCGTCGACCGCCTCGACGAGCTGTGACGGTGACCGCCGACCCCCTCGGAACCACTGAACCGCCGAACGTCCTCCCAGGAGCACCGTGACGACCATTCAGCCGGCCCAGCCCGCCGCTCAGCCCACCGTCGCTCAGCCCAGTTCCGCCCAGGCCCCTTCCGCCCAGGCCCCTTCCGCTCAGCCCCCTTCCGCCCAGGCCCCTTCCGCCCCGGCCTCCGCCAGCAAGGTTCCTGCTCAGGCGTCCGCCGCTCGGTCCGCCGCCGCGTCCCCGGCCGCCCTGACGCCGCGCGAGGCCGGAGAACGCGCCCGCCAGGTGCTCACCGAGATCGAACGAGCCGTGGTCGGCAAGCCCGACTCCCTCGAACTGGTCATGCTCGGCGTCCTCGCCGGCGGCCACATCCTCATCGAGGACCTGCCGGGACTCGGCAAGACCCTGCTCGCCCGCTCCTTCGCCACCGCGCTCGGACTCGACTTCCGCCGGATCCAGTTCACCCCCGACCTGCTGCCCTCCGACGTGTCCGGAGCGCCCTTCTACGACCAGCGCAGCGGCGAGATGGTCTTCCGGCCAGGACCGCTCTTCACCCATCTGCTGCTCGCCGACGAGATCAACCGCACACCCCCCAAGACCCAGGCGGCGCTACTGGAGGCGATGGCCGAGGCGCAGGTCTCGGTCGACGGCGTCACCCGGCGGCTGCCCGAGCCGTTCGTGGTCATCGCCACCGCCAACCCGATCGAGTACGAGGGCACGTACAGCCTGCCCGAGGCCCAGTTGGACCGCTTCCTGCTGCGGGTCAGGATGGGTTACCTGCCGCCCCGCGACGAGGCGTCGATGCTCCGCATCCGGCTCGACCGGGCCGCCCCCGAAGCCGTACTGAACACCCTCAGCACGCCCGCCGAGGTGCTCGCCATGCGCTCCAGCCTGGAGAGCGTCGAGGTGGACGACGATCTGATCGCGTACGTCGTCGCCCTCATCGGCGCGACCCGTGCCCATCCGCAGATCCAGGTCGGCGCCTCGCCGCGCGGCGGACTCGCGCTCGTACAGCTGGCCCGCGCCCGCGCGGTGCTCGACGGCCGCGACTACGTCACCCCGGAGGACGTGAAGGCCCTGGTCGTCCCGGCCCTCGCGCACCGCGTCACGCTGCGGCCCGAGTTGTGGGTGCGGCAGATCAACGCCGACGACGTCATCGCCGAACTCGCGCGGTCCGTACCGGCGCCGCAGACCCTGCCCGAGGACAAGCGCTCCGACGGCGCCGAGGACAGGCCCGGCGCGTTCCGGCGCCCGGCAGCGCGGCCGTGACCGCGGACCGACAGCCGCCGGGCCGGCCCGCAGCCCGCCCGGCCGCGGTCCCCACGCACATCGCGCGGGC
>NZ_JAAGLX010000058.1:0-42157 GCF_010548325.1 Streptomyces sp. SID13666
CCGGACCCGGCCACCGTGCTGCTGACCGCGCTGGGCCCCGGCCGCCGGCTGTGGGAGCGCGGGCCCGACCACCCGGACGCGCTGACGCTGCGGCTGGGCACGGCCGATCTGCCGTCGGAGGACGGCGCGGGCACCCTGCGCACCGTCCCCTTCACCGTCGACCTGCGCGATCCGCACACCTTCGCGCTCGGCCTCGCCGGGCCCCGGCCGCGGCTGGCCGGGCTGGCCCGCGCGGTGCTGGCGCAGGCCTGCGCGCTGCACTCCCCCAGCACGCTGGAGCTCGTCCTGATCAGTGCGGACCGCTCGCGCGGCGCCGAGCAGCGGGCCGACGAGTGGTCCTGGCTCAACTGGCTGCCGCAGCTGCGTCCCGCGCACGGCCAGGACTGCCGGCTGCTGCTCGCCTTCGACCGCGACCAGGCCGCGGCACGCGTCACGGAGCTGGCCCGCCGGCTGGAGGAAGGGCCGCTGGGCTCCGGCTGGGCCGCCGCCACCACGGAGGCCGTCGCCGAGGCCGCGGCCCACCGCGAGGGCCCGTACACCCTGGTCGTCGTGGACGGCGACCCCGGTTCCGCGACGCTGCGCGACACCCTCGAACGGATAGCGGCCGCCGGTCCCTCGGTCGGGATGCATGTGCTGTGCCTGGCCGAGTCGCCGGACCGGCTCGCGACGGAGTGCGGCGCCGTCGCCCAGTTGTCGGGCGATGTGGCGACGACCCTGCGGATGGATCCGTACGGGCCGGCGCAGGTCGTCGTCGACGCGGTCTCGCCCGCGTGGGCGGAGCGTTTCGCGCGGGCGCTCGCGCCGCTGCGGGAGACGGACACGGCGGCGCCGCGCGCCCGCAACGCGCTGCCGCGCACCGTGCGGCTGCTGGACGCGCTGGATCTGGCGCTGGCCACCCCCGCGAAGATCACCGCCCGCTGGGACGGCACCCCGGACGACGCGGACGCCCAGGAGGCCGGACAGGACGGCGGGCGGCCGGCCCTCACCGGTTACGCACGGGCCGGGGGCCGCGCCCTGGCGGTGCTGGGCTCGGGCTCCGGCGGCCGGGTCGTCGTGGACCTGGCGGCCGAGGGGCCGCATCTGATGGTGGGCGGCGCCGCCGGTTCGGGGAAGACCGAGCTGCTGCGGTCGATCGCGTCCGCTCTCGCCGCCGCCGAGCGGCCGGACCGGCTGGCGCTGGTCCTGGTCGACGGCGCGGGCACCGAGCGCGGCGAAGGACTGCGCGCGGTCACGGACCTGCCGCATGTCTCGACGTATCTTGCCGCCTCCGACCCGACCCGCATGCGGGAGTTCGCCCAGGCGCTCGGCGCGGAGCTCAAGCGCCGCGAGGAACTGCTCGGCGGCCAGGGCTTCGGCGAGTGGCACGCGGACCGGATGGTGACCGTGCCACGGCAGTCGACGGCGCGCGACGGCGGGCGGGGCGACGGCCGCAAACCGTCCGAGCAGGGCGCGCTGCGCGTCCAGACCCGCAGCGACTCCGCACTCCCCCGGCTGGTGGTCGTGGTCGACGACTTCGACGCACTGGTGGCGCCGGGGCTCGGCAGTACCGGCCGCCCGGCGGCCGGTTCCGTCGTGCGGGCACTGGAGGCGGTGGCCCGCGAGGGCGAGCGGCTCGGCGTGCACCTGATCGCGTCGACGGGGCGCCCGGAGCGCACCTCGGGGACCGAGGCGGACGAACGGTCACGGCTGCGGATCGCGCTGCGCACCGAGGATCCCGCGTCGGCCGCCCTGCTGGTCCATGTCGAGGATCCGGCGGGGCTGGACGAGGAGGTGCCCGGCCGCGGTTATCTGCGCCGTCCCGGCGGCGCGGTGGCGCCGTTCCAGGCGGGCCGGGTCAGCGGACGCATCCCCCGTACGGCGACGCTGCGGCCCACGGTCGTACCGCTGGAGTGGGAGCGGATGGGCGACCCGCCGACCCGCCGGCCGCTGCGCGAGCTCGGCAACGGGCCGACGGACCTGGCGCTGCTCGCCAGCGCGCTGCAGCGGGCCGCGGAGTCCGCGGGGGCGGGCCCGGCCCAGCCGCTGGTGTGACCGAGGCGCGACCGCCGGCTCCGGCGGATCGGGCGGGGGGCCCAATTCTCCGGTGATTAAACCCCTCTGACGCCGCATCACGTCAAGGTCACGATCAACCCCTATACCCCGCCCATGCCCTTGCGTCGCCGATCGGCCCGGGCGTAGGACAGACGGACCGGACCGAGGGGATGAGCAGATGCGTACATTCAGCACGCGCGCGCACAACCACCAGGCACGAACCGCGCTGGCCGTTGTGGCGGCCGCCGCACTGGCGCTCACCGCGGCCGGCTGCGGCAGTGACGACAAGAAGGACGCGGGGCCGTCATCGGGCGCTCCGTCGGCCTCGTCGTCGGGGCTCCAGTTGCCGGATCTCAAGGGCCAGAAGCTCGAAGTGGCCGCCGTGTGGACGGGCGCCGAGCAGAAGAACTTCCGAGGTGTGCTGGACGAGTTCGAGAAGCGCACCGGTGCGAAGGTGACGTTCGTCCCGACGGGCGACAGCACCTCCACCTTCCTCGGGACGAAGATCCAGGGCGGGGCGCCGCCGGATGTGGCGTTCCTGCCACAGGTCGGCGTGCTGCACCAGTTCGCGGACAAGGGCTGGCTCAAGCCGATCGGGCCCGAGGCCCAGGCGCAGCTGACCAAGAACTTCTCGAAGGGCTGGCAGGATCTCGGCGCCTACCAGGGCAAGCAGTACGGGGTCTACGCCAAGGCCGCCAACAAGTCGCTGGTCTGGTACAACACCGCGGCCTTCCAGCAGGCGGGCGTCACCGAGCCGAAGACGTGGGACGACTTCCTGAAGGCCGCGGAGACGGTCTTCGAGTCGGGCACGCCCCCGGTATCGGTCGGCGGCGCGGACGGCTGGACCCTCACCGACTGGTTCGAGAACGTCTATCTGAGCCAGGCCGGCCCCGAGAAGTACGACCAGCTCGCGCAGCACAAGATCAAGTGGACCGATCCGTCCGTGAAGGACGCGCTGACCACGCTGGCCGGGCTCTTCGGCAAGAAGGACCTGATAGCGGGCGGCCAGAGCGGCGCCCTGCAGACCGACTTCCCGAAGTCGATCAGCCAGACGTTCACCGGCACCCCGCCCGGTGCCGCGATGGTCTACGAGGGCGACTTCTCCGCCGCGGTCATCTCCTCCAGCACCAAGGCGAAGGTCGGCACCGACGCCAAGGTGTTCCCCTTCCCGGCCGTCGGCAGCGGCAAGCCGCCCGTGGTCAGTGGCGGTGACGTCGCCGTGGTGCTGAAGGACGGCAAGAGCGCGCAGGCGCTGCTGACCTTCCTCGCCTCGACCGACGCGGCGCAGGTGTGGGCGAAGCCCGGCGGCTACGTGTCGCCGAACAAGTCGCTGGACCTGGCGGCCTATCCCGACGAGGTCTCGCGCGCGATCGCCAAGGCGCTGATCTCGGCGGGCGACGACTTCCGCTTCGACATGTCCGACCAGGCTCCCGCCGCCTTCGGCGGTACCAAGGGCGAGGGCGAATGGAAGGACCTGCAGGACTTCCTGGTGAAGCCGACCGACGTGGCGGGCGCCCAGGCGAAACTCGAAGCGGACGCCGCCAAGGCGTACAAGAACTGAGGCACCGGTGGCCTCGACGGTGACCACGGGGGGCGCGGCCGCGGCCGGCCCGCCTCCCGTGAAGCGCAAGTCCCTGATGGGCACCCGCCCCTGGGTGGCACTGGTCTTCCTGCTGCCCGCGCTGGTGCTGCTCGGCTCGCTGGTGCTGTACCCGATCGGGTACACGATCCAGCGCAGCCTCTTCGACGCGGACAACTCGGCGTTCGTCGGCCTGAAGAACTTCGGCGAGGTCTTCACCGACCACAGCAATCTGACGGCCGTCAAGAACAACGCGATCTGGGTGGTCATCGCCCCGGTGGTGGCCACCGCGCTGGGCCTGATCTTCGCGGTGCTGACCGAACGGGTCTCCTGGGGCACGGCCTTCAAGCTCGTCGTCTTCATGCCGATGGCGATCTCGATGCTGGCGGCCGGCATCATCTTCCGGCTGGTCTACGAGAACGACCCGGACCGCGGCGTCGCCAACGCGGTCGTGGTCGGCATCCATGACACCTTCGCCGAGGCGTCCGCCTATCCGGGCGCCAGACCGCGTCCGAACGCCGATCTCGCACCGTCGGCGGGCGGCTCGTTCACCACCAAGGCGCAGGCGCAGCCGGGCACGGCGGCGGCGCTGCCGCTGATCGGCGTCCCGCAGAACAAGCTGCCGGGTGACACGCAGGACGCCAAGGCCGCCGCGCCGGCGGCGGACGGCGGTGTCTCGGGCACGGTGTGGCTGGACTTCAAGCCCGGTGGCGGCGGCACGACCGGCGCGATCGACCCGGGCGAGAAGGCGCTGCCCGGCGTCAAGGTCGAGGCGGTGAAGGACGGGAAGGTCGTCGCGTCGGCGAAGTCCGGTGACGACGGCACGTTCGCGCTGCCGGCCTCGGCGGCCGGCGCCCAGCTGCGGCTGCCCTCGTCCAACTTCGCCACCCAGTACAACGGGGTGGACTGGCTCGGTCCGAGCCTGGTCACGCCGTCGATCATCGTCTCGTACATCTGGATGTGGGCGGGCTTCGCGATGGTGCTGATCGCGGCCGGCCTGGCGGGCGTGCCGCGTGAACTGCTGGAGCAGGCACGGGTGGACGGCGCGAACGAGTGGCAGGTGTTCCGGAAGATCACCGTGCCGCTGCTGGCACCGGTGCTGGTGGTGGTCCTCATCACGCTGATGATCAACGTGCTGAAGATCTTCGACCTCGTCTACATCATCGCCCCGGGTGCCTCCCAGAGCGACGCCAACGTGCTCGCCCTGCAGCTGTACCTGAAGTCCTTCGGCGGCGGCAACGACCAGGGCGTCGGCAGTGCGATCGGCGTCCTTCTGCTGCTGCTCGTCCTGCCCGTGATGATCTTCAATATCCGGCGGCTGCGCAGAGAGGCACGACGATGAGCGCGATCGCGGCGAAACTCGCCTCCTGGGTCAGCGGAGGCGCGGTACGCGTCTTCCTCATCGTGGTCGCGCTCTTCTGGCTGCTGCCGACCATCGGTCTGCTGCTGTCCTCCTTGCGCGACCCCACGGACATCGCGGCGTCCGGCTGGTGGAAGGTCCTCAGCGCCCCCTCCCAGCTCACCGTCTCCAACTACAAGTCGCTGCTCAGCAACGACACCGTCGTCAACTCGCTGGTCAACACCATCCTGATCACCGTCCCCACCACGCTGCTCGTCGTCGTCATCGGCTCGCTGGCCGGCTACGCGTTCGCGTGGATGGACTTCCGGGGCCGCGACTGGTGGTTCCTGGCCGTGGTGGGCCTGCTGGTGGTCCCCATCCAGGTGGCGCTGATCCCGGTCGCCCAGCTCTTCGGGAAGATCGGCATCTTCGGCGACATCACCGGCGTCGTGCTCTTCCACACCGCCTTCGGCCTGCCGTTCGCGATCTTCCTGCTGCGGAACTTCTTCGCCGAGATCCCGCGCGAACTGCTGGAGGCGGCGCGGCTGGACGGAGCCGGCGAGCTGCGGCTCTTCACCACCGTGATCATGCCGCTGGGCGGCCCCGCCATCGCCTCTCTGGGCATCTTCCAGTTCCTGTGGGTGTGGAACGACATGCTGGTGGCGCTGATCTTCGCCGACAGCGACTCGCAGCCGATCACCGTCGCGCTGCAGCAGCAGGTCAGGCAGTTCGGCAGCAACATCGACATCCTCGCGCCGGGCGCGTTCGTGTCCATGGTCATCCCGCTCGTGGTGTTCTTCGCCTTCCAGCGGCAGTTCGTCTCGGGGGTGATGGCCGGCGCCGTGAAGTAGCCCGCGCCCACCCGCGGGAAGCTCACCCCTGGACGCCGTAACCAGATCACTCTCCGCGACGTTGCGCCCCATATAACGGGCACAGGCCGCGTACGTCATTGTTCATCCGATAACCGAGCAATCCTCGTGTGTACGCGGGCGCCCGTCCACAGCGCCCGCGTCAACACCTGGATGTCCCTTGCCCCGGTTCAGCGTCATCGTTCCCGCCTACAAGGTTCAGGCCTATCTGCACGCCTGCCTGGAATCCGTAACGACCCAGTCCTTCACCGACTTCGAGCTGATCGTGGTGAACGACGGCTCCCCGGACGGCAGCGGCGAGATCATCGACGAGTTCGCCGGCCGCGACCGCCGGATCACCGCCATCCACCTCCCCGAGAACGTCGGCCCCGGCCACGCCCGCAACGCCGGGCTGATCCGCGCCACCGGCGACTACCTGCTCTTCCTCGACGCCGACGACAGCCTCGCCCCCGGCTCCCTGCTGGCGATCACGGACCGCCTCAAGGAGACCGGCGGCCCCGACATCCTCGTCTTCGACTACGAGCGCACCTACTGGAACGGCGAGGCGCGGCGCAACGGCCTGGCCGGACACCTGAGCCAGACCGGGCCGGAGACGTTCACCCTCGGTGACCGCCCGGAACTGCTCCAGCTCCTCACCGTCGTCTGGAACAAGGCCTACCGCCGGGAGTTCGCCGAGCGGGTGGACCTCGCCTTCCCGCCCGGCTACTACGAGGCCACCGCGTGGACGTACCCGGCGCTGCTGGCCGCCGGCACCATCGCCGTCCTGGACCAGGTGTGCGTCCGCTACCGGCAGCGCCGCCGCGGCACCGTCCTCGGCACCACCAGCCGCCGGCACTTCGACATCTTCAAGCAGTACGACCGGGTCTTCGCCTTCCTCGACAGCCATCCCCGGCTGGAGCACTGGCGGCCGGCCCTCTTCCGCCGGATGCTCGACCACCTCACCACCGTCTACAACTCCCCCGACCGGCTGCCGCGTTCATCGCGCGCCGACTACTTCAAGCGGTGCCGCGCCTACTACCGCCGGCACCGCCCGCGGGCCTTCCGTGCCCCCACCCCGTTCGGCCAGGCGGGGCTGCGCTACCTCCTGGTGCGCCTCGGGGCCCGCCGCGCCTTCCAGGCGCTCGGCGGCGTCCACCGGACACGGCTGCGGGCGCAGGCCCGGGTCGCCGCCCGGTACGGCCGGATCCGCGAGGCAGCGCTGCGGCTGCACTACCGCCTGCAGCGGCGCCGCGCCCTCGACCAGGAACTGGCGGTCTTCTCCGCGTACCGGGACCGGGGCTACGTCTGCAACCCGGCCGCGATCGAGACCCGGCTGCGCGAGCTGGCGCCGCACATCCGCACCGCCTGGGTCACCACCCCCGAGCACGCCCACACCCTGCCGCCCGGCGTACGCCGCCTGCAGCCGGGCTCGGCCGCGTTCTGGACGGCAATGGCCCGGGCCAAGTACCTGGTCACCAACGACGACCTGCACCCCCGCTACGCCAAGCGCGCCGGCCAGCTCACCCTCCAGACGCACCACGGCACCCCGCTCAAGCACATGGGCCTGGACCTGCGGGACTTCCCGGCCGCCGCGAGGTCGACGGACTTCGCACAGGTCCTCGCCCAGGCGGACCTCTGGGACTACAACCTGTCGTCCAGCCGGCACTCGAGCCTCACCTGGGAACGCGCCTACCCGTCCGGCTTCACCACCCTGGAGTACGGCCAGCCCCGCAACGACGTCTACCAGCGCGCCACCACCGACGACGTGCTGCGCATCCGCGCCGAACTGGGCATTCCGCGCGACTCCACGGCCGTGCTCTACGCACCCACCCACCGCGACTACCGCGCCGGATTCCACGCCGATCTCGACGTGGAAAGGATCGCCCGCGAACTTGGCCCCGGATTCACGGTCCTGATGCGCACACATCACCTCTACGACACCGGCGCCCAGCACGCTGCCGGACAGCCGGCCTTCCTCGATGTGTCCCGGCACCCGTCCGTCGAACAGCTGTGCCTGGCCTCGGACGTGCTGCTGACCGACTACTCGTCGCTGATGTTCGACTACGCCAATCTCGACCGGCCGATCGTCATCCATGCCGAGGACTGGGAGGTCTACCGTGCCTCGCGCGGAGCCTACTTCGACATCACCGCGCACCCGCCCGGCCTCCTCGCGCGCAGCGAGGACGAGTTGATCGACATCCTCGCGACCGACGCCTGGCGCGGGCCCCGCTCGGCCCAGCTGCGCGCCGCGTTCCGCGAACGCTTCTGCCCGTACGACGACGGATACGCCGCGGAGCGCGTCGTCCGCCGGCTGTTCCTGGAGAACCGCGGGGACACCCTCCCGTCGGTGATCCCGCTCCAGGACCGCCGCCCGGCGCCCGCCCCCGGCCATGTGCGCGCGCTGTCCAGCCGCCCGCACACCGGAACCCTCTCCGCCTCACTCGCGCCCAGCTGAACGGAACACCCATGGAAGCCCCCACCAAGCCCACCGAGCAGCTCCCCACCCCCACCGAACTGGCCGAGGTGAAGGGCTGGTTCTTCCCGGCCGACCAGCTGCTCTTCGACTGGCTCCTCAGCCGTCAGCAGGAGCGCACCGAACCGGGCGATCTGCTCGAAGTGGGCGTGTACATGGGCAAGAGCGCCATCTTCACGGGCTCCTACCGACGTGAGGGAGAGCGCTTCACGGTCTGCGACCTGTTCGACGCGCCCGCCGAGGACACCGACAACAGCGCGGAGATGGCCAGGTCGTACTCCACGCTCACCCGGCGGGCGTTCGAGGCGAACTACCTCTCCTTCCACGAGGAGCTGCCGACGGTCGTGCAGGGCCTGTCCTCGGTGGTGCCCGACCATGTCACCGCCGACAGCTGCCGGTTCGTCCACATCGACGCCTCGCACCTCTACGAGCACGTCCACGCGGACATCACCGACGCCCGGGACCTGCTGAAGGCGCACGGCGTGGTCGTCCTCGACGACTTCCGCGCCGAGCACTGCCCCGGCGTCGCCGCCGCGGCCTGGCAGGCCGTGACCACCGGCGGACTGCACGTCATCTGCATCACCGAGCGGAAGCTCTACGGCACCTGGGGCGACCCGGCGGCCGTGCGCGCCGAGCTGCTGACCTGGCTGGAGACCCGTGAGGACCTCTGGCACGAGGTGCAGAGCGTCGCCGGCGAACAGCTCATCCGCATCAACGGACGGAAGGCGGCCCTGCCGGCCCAGCCCGCCTCCCGCCACCAGGCCACCGCCAAGGCCCCGGCGGCCCCCGCGGTCAGCCCGGCACCGGCAACCGTGGCGCCCGCACCCGCGAAGCGCCGCCGCTCCCCGCTGCGGCGCTTCGCGGTGAACGTGCTGCCGCCGTTCATCACGAAGGCAGTGGTGAGCCGCCGCGGCTGACGAGCGGGGAGGGCAACACCACTTTCCGGGCGACTACGTTGGGCGATGGAACAGCTACGCTGTGTCGACCAGATCGCCACGCCGGGTCGAGCAGGCCCGGCGACGGGAGGGGACGGGGTCGTAGGCGCGGGGGTCCGAAATGCTGCCGTGTATGTGTGGGCCGCCAGGCCCGTAAATACACGATTTCGGACCCCCGCGCCGGAGAGCCCGGCCCCGGCACCCGCACCCGGAAAGGCCCGAGCCGCCGTATGACGCCCCGACTGACCGTCGTCGTCCCCGTCCACAACGTCGAACAGCACCTGGAGGAATGCCTCCGGTCGGTCGCGGAACAGACGCTGGACGCACTCGATGTGGTGATGGTCGACGTCACGGACGGGGACGCGGACCACGCCCCGGAGATCGCGCGGCGGTTCGCCGCGAACGACCGGCGCTTCCGGCTGGTACGAGCCGCGCGGCCGGACGCACTGGGCGTCGGTCACGCCCGCAACGCGGGCGCCAGGCAGGCGGATCCCCGCACCACGTACCTGGCCTTCCTCGACGGTGACGACACCCTCCCGCCCCGCACGTACGAAAAGCTGGTGACCCGGCTGGACCGCTCGGGCGCGGACCTCGCCACCACCGCCGCCGCACAAGTCACGACCACGGCGACCACCACCCACATCACCCGGGACGGCGCCCTCCTCGCGGACCGTTCGGCGACGAACAAGGTGTTCCGCCGCACCTTCTGGGACCGCCACGCCCTCACGTTCCCCGAAGACGTCCGCCACGAGGACGGCGCGGTCACGATCCCCGCGCACTTCCTCGCCGAAGCCGTCGACGTCCTGCCCGAGCGCGAGCGCGACCGGCACCAGCCCCACCCCCGCCCGGCGACCCGCCGCCGCACCGACGTCCAGGACCTGCGGGACCGCTTCGCGGCCGTCGACGGCGTCAGCCGTTTCCTCGCCGGCACGTCGACGTCCATGTCAGCGTCGACGCCAACGCACAAGCGGGAGGCGCTCAAGCGGGAGTACGACCGTTCCATCCTCTCCGGTGACCTGCTGGACTGCGCCGGGGCGCTGCCGATGGCAGGCCCCGAGTACCGCGAGGTCTTCATGGACCGCGCCCGGGACTTCCTCGCCCGCGTCGACCCCTCCCTCCACGGGGAACTCCCGGTCGGGCTGCGGATCACGTGCCACCTCATCCGCGAGGGCCGGCTCGACGACCTGCTCGCCGCGCTCGCGCACGAGGAGCGCAACCACGCCGGCTTCACCGTCGCGGGCCCCCCGCTCCGCAGGCGCGCCGAGATCCCCGACGGCGCGCGCGCCGGTGGCACGATCCGGCTGCCGTACGACGTGGCCGCGCTCTCCGCGGCCGACCTCCCCGTACGGTCCCGCCTGCTGGAAACGCGCTGGCAGGACGGCAAGCTCGTCCTCAGGGGCTATGCGTACATCCAGAACCTGGACGCCTCCGCGAAGCGCAGGTCGCTCAAGACCGCGGTCCTGACGTCGGGCCGCCGCAAACTCCTGGTCCCGCTGCGTACCGTGCCGGTCCCGGAGGCCACGGACACCTCACGGCAGGAGCAGCACTGCTACGACTGGTCCGGCTTCGAGATCACCGTCGACCCCAAGCGGCTGCGGCGCGGCGGCCGGTGGACCGCCGGCCGGTGGCGGCTGGGCGTCACCGTGGCGACCTCCGGCGTCGTCAGGACCACCGAGGTGCACGCCGGGGACACCGGCTCCGGCGCCTCACCGGTGCCGCATCCGCTGGGTGACGGGCTGCGCCTCGTCCCCTGCTTCGAGGACGGCCGGCTGCGGCTGTCGGTCGAACCGGTCGAGGTCCGGCTGACCGGCCACCACGCAGTGGACGACGACACCGTCGAAGTGCTCGCCGTCAACAGCGGCACGGAGCAGCCGCGGACCCTGCTCCTGACCCACCGCGCCTCCGGGGCGTTCCTCGAATACCCCGCCGTCTGCCGGCCGGCCAGCTCCGCCGGAAAGCCCGGAAGCGTCGTCACCGCCCGGTTCTCCCTCGCCGACCTGGCGACCGCCCGCGCCACCGCCACCACTCCAGCCCCCGCCGACGGGACCGGCAGCGGCACCGACGGCCCGGCGGGCGCCTCCCCCGGGGCGAGCGCGACCTGGGACGTCGCCTTCACCCTGGCCGACGGGTCGACCCGGATCGCCGTCGGCCCGTCGCTGTCGCCCGGCCGGTACGCGCTCGGCACCGACCCCCTGCTCGGCGGGCTCCACCGTGAGCTGGTCCTCGGGGTCACCGCCGCCGGCGACCTGGAGCTGCGGGACCGTACGCTCCGCGCCGTGGCCGACCAGGTGGGACTGCAGGCGGACGGTTCGCTGCTCATCGAGGGCGAACTGCCGGGCAGGACCCCCGAGGGAGCCGAACTGGTGCTGCGGCACGGCACCCACCGGGCGGAGGCAGCCTTCCCGGTCACCGCGGACGGGGACCGTTTCAGCGTGACCGTCCGGCCCGCGGAGGCCGCGCCGACCGAGGGGCACTGGTACCTCCACCTGCGCACCGGCAGCGCGGAGAACACCGACGTCACCGGCGAGACCCCCGTCCACGTGGCCCCCTGCGCGTTCCCGTCGCTTCCTCTCCCGCTCCCGGTCCCGACGCAGCTACCGGACGCCGACCGGGCCCTCACGCTGGACCGCCGCTGCCACGACCAGCTGTTCCTGGACGCCGGTCCCACCGTGGCGCCGGAGGACCGCGGCCCGTACCGCGGCCGCCTGCTGCGCGAGCGGCACTATCCGCAGGCCCGCGCCCGTACGCTGCGCGACACCGTGCTGTACAGCAGCTTCGACGGGCGCCAGTACTCCGACTCGCCGCGCGCCGTGCACGAGGAGCTGGTGCGCCGCGGCGCCGCCCTGGACCACCTGTGGGTGGTCGGCGACGCCCGTGTGCAGCTGCCGCCCACCGCGCGCGCCGTCACCCATGGCAGCGCGGCGTGGCACGAGGCGCTCGCCCGCAGCCGTCATCTGGTCACCAACACCCACCTGCCCGCCTGGTTCGAGCGGCGCGAGGGCCAGCGGGTCGTCCAGACCTGGCACGGCACCCCCGTCAAGCGCATCGGCCAGGACCTGGCCGGCACCCTGTGCGCCGACCTCGCCCACCTGTGGCCGCAGCCCCGGCGCGGCCACCAGTGGGACGTACTGATCTCCCCGAACCCGTACAGCACCCCGCTGCTGCGCCAGGCGCTCGGTTACGACGGTGAGGTCGTCGAGACCGGGCTGCCGCGCACCGATCTGCTCTTCGCCGACGACCGGGACAAGCTCGCGGAGGAGGTCCGCACCCGGCTCGGTCTCCCGGCGGACAAGCGGGTCGTCCTGTACGCCCCCACCCAGCGCGACGACCGGGCGTACGACGACCGCCACTACCGGCTGGACCTGGCCCTGGACCTCGCCGCCGCCGAGTCGGCGCTCGCCGCCGACCACGTGCTCCTGGTGCGCGCCCATCCGCTGGTCGCGGACCGGGTGCCGGTCAACGGCGGCGGTTTCGCCCGCGATGTGTCCGGCTACCCGGATCTCGCGGAGCTGCTGCTGATCGCGGACGTGCTCGTCACCGACTACTCGTCCGTGATGGCCGACTTCGCCAACACCGGGCGCCCCATGCTGTTCCTCACGCCGGACCTGGACCGCTACCGGGACACCGTCCGCGGTTTCTACCTCGATTTCGAGGCCCAGGCGCCCGGCCCGCTGCTGCGCAGCACCGACGACCTGATCGGCGCGTTGCGGGATCTGGACTCCGTCATCCGGCGCAGTGCGGAGAGCTATGCCCGTTTCCACAGCGCCTTCTGCCCCCTGGACGACGGCTCGGCCGCCTCCCGGGTCGCTGACCTGCTGTTTTCCGATCAAGGGTGAGAGCCCGCCGGCCACCGTGCCGGACGGCCCTGGTATTTGCGTTCTCCGCGCTGCTAGCGTTCACGTAAACCGGGCTGGTTTCACCCCGGCTGGTGTTGATCGCGTCAGACTCGATTGTTCGCTGAGCGACCGAGCAGCGTGAGCCAGGAATCCCCCTGCTTCGGCTGGGGGAGGATTCAAGAAGAGTGCCTCCCGTCCAGGTCGGCTCAGACAGGGTCGCCCGCCGCCGGTCCCCGGGCCGGGCCCGGCCTCTCGTCACCCAGCGTTCTTCCCGTTCATCCCAGAGAAAGCTACTCCGGCTGATGTCCGACACCTCGCAGGACCGTAAGAGCACCGCCGACGCCAACTACACCGAGCGTCTGGCGACCCTGGAAAAGGCCGGCATCAAGCGGCTGCTTCCCACGCAGGCCCCGTACCGCTGGAACCTGCGTCGCCTGAAGCTGGGCCGGGTGCTCGACATCGGCTGCGGACTGGGCCGGAACCTGCAGAACTGCGGTCCGGACAGCGTGGGTGTGGACCACAACCCGACGTCGGTGGCGACCGCCCGTGAGCGCGGTCTGACCGCGTACACCCCGGAGGAGCTGGCCGAGGCCGCGGACTGCGGGCCCGGTTCGTTCGACAGCCTGCTCTGCGCGCACGTGCTGGAGCACCTGGACGAGGACGTCGCGTCCGGTCTGCTCGCCCAGTACCTGCCGTACCTCAAGCCCGGCGGCTCGGTGGTGCTCATCACCCCGCAGGAGGCCGGCTACCGCACGGACGCCACGCATGTGCGCTTCGTCGGCTTCGAGGAGCTGCGGGCCTACGCCGACGAGGCGGGTCTGACCACGAAGCGCACGTACTCCTTCCCGTTCCCCCGCGCCGCCGGGAAGATCTTCCCCTACAACGAGTTCGTCCTGGTCTCCTCGGCTCCGGCGGCCTGACCGGCCGCACTCCGCGAACCAGCCGCGCCCCCGTCCACCCGGTCCGCCGGGAGGGCGGGGGCGCAGTCGTCCCCGCGGGGCGGAACACGGCCGTGGAGCATCCTTTTCCTGGCCGGATTCCCCTGCCATGCACAGGAGTTCGGACCGATAGCATCGTCCCTCGATCGCCAATCGGGGGTGCCGGACATCGCCAGCAACGACAGCGACAGCGGCGACGCGCCCGGCGCTCTCGGCGCACTGCGGCCGGACGATCCCCGCGAGATCGCCGGGTACCGGCTGCTCGCCAGGATCGGCGAGGGCGGCCTGGGCACGGTCTATCTGTCGCACACCCCGGGCGGGCAGCCCGCGGCCCTGAAGGTGATCCGCCGGGAGTACGCGCGGGACAAGGAGTTCCGCCGGCGTTTCCAGCGGGACGTGCGGGCCGCACGGGACGTCCGGGGCTACCACGTCGTCCCGATCGTCGGCCATGACTCCACCGGGGACCGGCCCTGGCTGGCCACCGCCTACGTACCCGGCCTCTCCCTCGACGACGCGCTCACCGCCTTCGGGCCGCTGCCACTCCCCGCCGCCCTGCAGCTGACCGGCTGTGTGGCCGAGGGGCTGCGCGCGGTGCACGCCGGCGGCATCGTGCACCGCGATCTCCAGCCGGGCAACGTCCTGCTCAGCGACGACGGTCCCTGGCTGGCCGACTTCGGCATAGCCAGGGCCGCCGAATCCACCCGTCCGACGCGTGGCGGCGGCCTCATCACGACCCCGCAGTACATGTCGCCCGAGCACGCCAACGGGGACGCCCTCACGCCCGCCACCGACATCTTCTCGCTCGGCCTGCTCGCCGCGGTGGTCGCGACCGGCCGCCATCCGTACGGCGACGGCGGTCCCGGCGGCCCCATCAGCCTCGCCACCCGGATCGCCAACACCGCCCTCCGGCCACCGGACCTGTCCGGCTACCCGGACCTGTTGCGACCGGTACTGGAGCGCTGTCTGGCCGCCGATCCCGCCGACCGGCCCGAGCCCGCCGAACTGGCCGGACTGTGTGAACGGGCCGCCGGACGGCCGCTGCGCGATGTCACCGACTGGCTGCCCGAGCCGCTGACGGCGGAGATCGTCCGGCGCGCGGCCGCGGCCCAGCGGCCGCCCGAGCCGGAATCCATGGCATCAGGCGACTCCGCACCGGACTCCGCACCGGACCCTTCCGCCGAGCCGGCTCCCGGCAACCTCTTCGGCCCGGTCGTCTCCACCTGGTCCAACTGGGGCACCGCCACACCCGACGTACCGCCGGTGGGCGGCAAGTACCGTCAGCAGACGCTGCTCGCGATCGCCGGCAGCGTCGTCGCCCTGCTCCTCGCGGTGACCCTGACCTTCGCCTTCGTGCGGAACGGCGACCACCGCCCGCCACCGGCCACCCCTTCACCGGCGCCCGGCACCTCGCGGTGCTGCGGAACACCGGTATCGCCCCAGGGGTCGGCACCGAGCGCACCCGTGCCGGGAACGGCCGGCTGACGCTCCCCCGGGCGCACGAACGCCGGCCGGGCCCCGGTGTACGGGGTCCGGCCGGCGTTCACGGTCCTGCGTCGGCGTGGGCCTGTCGGCCCCCGCCTCAGCGGCGGGCGCGCAGCAGCGTACGGAACGTCCGCATCGCGACCGACAGGTTCGCGAGGTCGAACTCCTCCGAGCCCTGGATCTCGTCGAGAGTGGTCCTGGCACGGCCGATGAGCGCCGCGTTCTGCTCCTCCCACGCCTTGAAGCGCTGCTCCGGGTTGGAGGTGCCGTTCCCGGCGGACAGCACGTCGGCGGTGAGCGAGGCGTGCGCCGCGAAGAGGTCCTCGCGGATGGCCGCGCGGGCCATCGACTGCCAGCGGTCGGCCCGCGGCAGTTCGATGATGCGGTCCAGCAGCTTGGTGATCTGGAGCCGGTCGGCGAGGTCGTAGTAGATCTCGGCGACCTCGAGCGGGTCCTTGCCGGTGCGGTCCGCGACATCGACGATGTCGAGGGCCGGGAAGGCGGACGAGAAGCCCGCGACCCGGGTGGCCAGCTCCTCCGGGACACCCGCGCCGGTCAGCTCGTCATGGATGCTCTGGTACCACTCCAGGTCGGCGCCGCGCGTCAGCTTCGGCAGCTGGGACCAGACGGTGGCCACCCCGTCGCGGAAGAACTCGATCGTCCCGGCGATCTCCAGCGGCTGCGGCCGGTTGTTGAGCAGCCAGCGCGTGGCACGCTCGACGAGCCGGCGCGAGTGCAGCCGGATCCGGGTCAGCACATCGGCGTCCACGACGTTGTCGAGCGCTTCGACGTCGTCCCAGATCGCGGAGAGCCCGAAGATCGCGCGGGCCGCGGTGTGCGCCCTGACGATCTCCTCGCCGGTCGCGCCGATCTCCTCGCGGAAACGGTGCAGGAAGGTCGTGCCACCGGTGTTGACGGTGTCGTTGACCAGCATCGTCGTGACGATCTCACGGTGCAGCGCGTGGCTCTCGATCTGCGTCTCGAACCGCTCGCGCAGCGGCTTGGGGAAGTAGTCGTGCAGCAGCGTGCGCAGGTACGGATCCTCCGGGAGGTCGGTGTGGATCAGCTCCTCCGCGACGGTGATCTTCGTGTACGCCATCAGCACGGACAGCTCGGGCTGGCTCAGCCCCTGCCCGTTGGCGAGCCGCTCGCGGATCTGCCGGTCGGTGGGGAGGAACTCCAGCGCCCGGTCGAGCCTGCCGTCGCGCACCAGCTTGCGCATGAAGCGCTGGTGGGCGTGGAGCAGGCTGGACGCCTGCGCCATGCCGTTCCCGAGCGCGACGTTCTGCGCGTAGTTGTTGCGCAGCACCAGGCTGCCGACCTCGTCGGTCATCGCGGCGAGCAGCGTGTTGCGCTGCTTGACGGTCAGATCGCCGTCCGCGACCACGCTGTTGAGCAGGATCTTGATGTTGACCTCGTGGTCCGAGGCGTCCACGCCGGCGCTGTTGTCGATCGCGTCGGTGTTGATCCGGCCGCCGTTGAGCGCGAACTCGATACGGCCGAGCTGTGTCAGCCCCAGGTTGCCTCCCTCGCCGACGACCTTGACCCGCAGGTCCGCGCCGTCGACGCGGATCGCGTCGTTGGCCTTGTCGCCGACGTCGGTGTGCGATTCGGTCGAGGCCTTGACGTAGGTGCCGATGCCGCCGTTCCAGAGCAGGTCCACAGGGGCCTGCAGGATCGCCTTCATCAGCTCGGCGGGCGTCAGCTTGGCGACGTTCCCCTCGATGCCGAGCGCCTTGCGGACCTGCGCGGTGATCGGGATGGCCTTGGCGCTGCGCGGGTGGATGCCGCCGCCCGCCGAGATCAGCGAGCTGTCGTAGTCCGCCCACGAGGAGCGCGGCAGCTCGAACATCCGGCGCCGCTCGGCGTAGGACACCGCCGCGTCGGGGGTCGGGTCCAGGAAGATGTGCCGGTGGTCGAAGGCGGCGATCAGCTGGATGTGCTCGCTGAGCAGCATCCCGTTGCCGAACACATCGCCCGACATGTCGCCGACGCCGACGACCGTGAAGTCCTCGGACTGCGTGTTGTGGCCCATCTCGCGGAAGTGCCGCTTGACGGACTCCCAGGCGCCCTTGGCCGTGATGCCCATCTTCTTGTGGTCGTAGCCGACCGAGCCGCCGGAGGCGAACGCGTCGCCCAGCCAGAAGCCGTAGCTGACGGCGACCTCGTTGGCGATGTCGGAGAAGGACGCGGTGCCCTTGTCCGCGGCGACGACCAGGTACGTGTCGTCCTCGTCGTGCCGCACCACGCCGTTCGGCGGGACGACCTCGCCGCCCACCAGGTTGTCGGTGATGTCGAGCAGGCCGGAGATGAAGGTCTTGTACGAGGCGATGCCCTCGGCCAGCCACGCGTCACGGTCCACCGCCGGGTCGGGCAGCCGCTTGCCGACGAAGCCGCCCTTGGCGCCGACCGGCACGATCACGGTGTTCTTCACCATCTGCGCCTTGACCAGGCCCAGCACCTCGGTACGGAAGTCCTCGCGCCGGTCGGACCAGCGCAGCCCGCCGCGGGCGACCTTGCCGAAGCGCAGGTGGACACCCTCGACCCGCGGTGAGTACACCCAGATCTCGAAGGCCGGGCGGGGCGCGGGCAGGTCCGGGATCTCCTGCGGGTCGAACTTCATCGACAGGTAGCTGTGCGGCTGCCCGTCGTCGCGGCGCTGGAAGTAGTTGGTGCGCAGCGTCGCCTTGATGAGGGTGAGGAAGGACCGCAGGATGCGGTCCTCGTCCAGCGAGGCGACCTGGTCGAGCGCGCCGTCGAGCTCCTCCAGGAGCCCGTCGGTCAGCTCCTTGCCGGCCCGCTGGTGGTCCGGGGACATCCGGGCCTGGAAGAGGTTCACCAGCAGCCGGGTGGTGTGGACGTTGTTCCGGAGGGTGTCCTCCATGTAGTCCTGGCTGAAGGTGGAGCCGGCCTGCCGCATGTACTTGGCGTAGGCGCGCAGCACCATGGCCTGGCGCCAGTTCAGCCCGGCGCGCAGCACCAGGGAGTTGAAGCCGTCGTTCTCCGCCTCGTCGGTCCAGGTGGCGGCGAACGTCTCCTGGAAGCGCTCACGGGCGTCGTCGCCGAGATCGCCGAGGGAGGGGTCGAGCCGCAGGCCGAAGTCGTACACCCAGGCACGGGTGTGGTCGGTGCGGCGCAGTTCGTAGGGGCGCTCGTCCACGACCTCGACGCCGAGCTTCTGCAGCACCGGCAGAACGGCGGAGAGCGAGACGGGCGCACCGGTGCGGTAGATCTTGAAGCGGCGCTCCCCGGGAGCCGCGCCGACCGGCTCGTACAGGCTGAGGGTGAAGTCGCCCTCGGGCTTGAGCTGTTCGATGTGCTGCAGGTCCGCGACGGCCGAACGGGGGGTGAAGTCCGCCCGGTAGCCGTCGGGGAAGGCCTGGGCGTAGCTGCGGGTCAGCTCGGCGGCCCGCTCCTCGCCGCATTCGGCGGTGAGCGCCTCGGCGAAGCCGTCGGCCCAGGAGCGGGCCGCCTCGACGAGCCGGGCCTCGATCCGGTCGATCTCGGCCTCGGTGAGGTCGGTGAGGGCCGTGCCGGGCGCCACGCGGACGACGAAGTGCAGCCGGGAGAGCACCGATTCGGTGTTCCAGGCGGTGAAGTCGACGCTGTGGCCGTTCAGCTCGTCCTGGAGGATGTTGGTGAGCCGCAGCCGCACCGCCGTGGTGTAGCGGTCGCGCGGCAGGTAGACCAGCGCGGAGTAGTAGCGGCCGTACTCGTCCTGCCGCAGGAACAGCCGCAGCCGGCGGCGCTCCTGCAGGTACAACACGCTGGTGACGATGGAGCGCAGCTCGTCGGCCGGGGTCTGGAACAGCTCGTCGCGCGGGTAGGTCTCCAGGATCTGGAGCAGGTCGCGGCCGTCGTGGCTGTCCGGGGTGAAGCCGGCGCCCTCCAGCACCTCCTCCACCTTGCGGCGGATCACCGGGACGCGGCGCACCGACTCGGTGTACGCGGCTGAGGAGAACAGGCCCAGGAAGCGCCGCTCGCCGATGACGTTGCCCTCGGCGTCGAACTTCTTCACCCCGACGTAGTCGAGGTAGGAGGGCCGGTGGACGGTGGAGCGGCTGTTGGCCTTGGTGAGGATCAGCAGCTTGTGCTCACGGGCCTTGGCCCGTGCGTCGGCCGGCAGCCGGTTGAACGACGGGGAGCCGGGGTGCGTGCCGTCGTCCCCGTGCTGGGGGTCGGAGCGCAGGATGCCCAGGCCGGTGCCGGCGATCGCCGACAGGACGTCCTCGCCGCTGCCGTCCGGGCCGGCGTCGGTGGTCAGCTCGTACTCGCGGTAGCCGAGGAAGGTGAAGTGGTCGTCGGCGAGCCACTTCATCAGCTCCCAGGCCTCCCCGACCTCCTGCTCGGGCAGCGGCGGCGGCGTCGCGGCGAGCTCCTCGGCGATCCGGAGCGTGGCCTCGCGCATCTTCGTCCAGTCCTCGACGGACTCACGGACGTCGGACAGCGCGCCGCGCAGCTCCGCGGTGATCTGCTTGAGATCCTCGCGGTCGGTCTCACGGTCGATCTCGACGTGGATCCAGGACTCGGTGAGCGCGTCGTGCGGGAGGTTGTCGGGGTCGCCGCCGTTGTCGTGCAGCGAGCAGCCGTTGCCGATGATCTCCAGCAGCTTGCCCGTCACGTCGCGGCGCACCACGATCTGCGGGTGGACCACCACATGGATCGCCCGGTCGGCCTGCGACAGGGCGTTGGTGACCGAGTCGACGAGGAAGGGCATGTCGTCGGTGACGACCTCGACGACGGTGTGGCTGCAGGCCCAGCCGTTCTCTTCGACCGTCGGGGTGTGGACCCGGACATTCGCGGTGCCCTGCGGGCGTACCTCTGCGAGCCGGTAGTGGGACAGTGCCGCGCCGAACACGTCGACCGGATCGCGGTCGAGCAGGTCCTCCGGTGCACTGTGCAGGTAGTAGCGCTGGAGGAACGCGGTCAGCGCCTCTGCGTCGAGGCCCTGGCCGGGGTGTCCCCCTGCCGGGCTGTTCTCAGCTACCCGGGCCGCCCGTGCGAGCAGCTCGGCCTTGGCTTCGTCCAGCTTGGTCTGCATGTCCTCTGACTCCTGTCGCGCGCCGTTGCGTGACGTCGGGTGATGGCGCGGCGTCCCGGGGCGCGGGTTCACCGCTACGGGACGACGCTATGCCGGGATACAGGGGCGCCGTACCGTTGTTTACGGATCGGACCCGCCTGCATGGATCAACGCTGATCACGCAGTAAGGCTATCGCTCCGGCCCGGGGGGCTGTCAGGGGACGCCTCTGTACAAAACCTGGCCGGATTCTTGGACCAAATGGACAGCGCGCAAACAGCCGGATGTCCGATCCGGTCAGGCCCCGTCATCCCGGGCCCGGCCGACCGGCCCTGGTCATTCAGGGCCGATCATCCGGACCTGTCATCCCGCGGTGAGCCGCCGGGCGGCCTCGACCGCCTCCGCGAGCGAATCCACCACCGGCACCCCGGCGGCCGCCAGACTGACCCGGCTGTGCGACCCCCCGGTGTACAGAACGGCGTGTGCGCCCGCGTGGGCCGCCGCCAGCGCGTCGTCCACCGCATCGCCGATGACGACGACGCGGTCGGGTGAGACGCCCTCCAGGGCGGCAAGGTGGCGGACCATCTGCTCGGCCTTGCCGCCGCCGGACGGCCCGGTCGCGCCGTCCATCCGGACGAAGTGCCGCTCGATGCCGTGGGTGCGCACGATCGGTATCAGCAGATCGTGCGGGGCGAGCGAACAGAGCGACTGCGTCAGCCCCGCGTGCTGCTGGGCGGCGAGCAGCTCGGCCGCGCCCTCGGCGAGACCGCAGTTCCCCGCCCGCTCCCAGTAGTGCCGGTGGAACGCCTCGTCCATCACCACCCACTCCGCGTCCGTGGGCAGCCGGCCGATCAGCCGCTCGTAGAACTTCGGCACCGGCACGCAGTACAGCTCGCGGTAGCGGTCCAGGGTGATCGGGGACAGGCCGAGCTCGGCGAAGGAGGCGTTCGTGGCCTCCAGCACCGCGTCGATGTCGTGGAAAAGGGTCCCGTTCCAGTCCCACACCAGATGAGCGTTCACGCCCCCGACGTTACCCGGCGGGTACGACAGCCCGGCGGCCTCAGCCGATCAGGTTGGGGATCTCCTGCGTCGCGAACCAGAGCAGCTCGTGGTCCTCCGCGCCGTCGACGGTGAACTGGGCGTCGTCGTCGCCCGCGTCGGCCGCGCCCAGCGCCAGCGCCGCGGCGGTCACGTCCTGCTCCGCGTCGGTGGCGTCCAGGTGTACGGCGGCGGCATCGCTCATCGACACCACCGCGGCCAGCCGGACCTCGCCGAGGGCTGCGGCGTCCAGCCCGCGGTCCGGGTCGAAGGTGACGGCCGACTCCGGCACGTCCACCGCGAGCACGATGCGGCGGCGCGGGGCGTCGGGGTTCACGGCGAGCTGCCGGAGCGACGCCTGGGCGGCCCGGGTCAGCGCCGCGTACTCCAGCTCCTCGATGTCGTCGGAGACGTACCACTCGCGAAGGCTGGGGGTGACCGCGTAGGCGTCCAGCGGTGCGGGGCCCAGTTCGCCCGCCTTGTGGGCCTCGGCCAGGCCGGACAGGGTCGTGGGGATGTAGACGCGCATGGCCGTCAGCATATGTGCGTAACGGCGCGACCACGCGGATAGGTGAAACGGCCGCCCGCGTCCCGCGCCGGCGGACCGCGTTGTCCCCGCCCCCCGGTGGCGCGTACAACCGGGTTACCGAACGGTAGAAACCGGTGGCCCGGGTACGCACCCGGCCACATCCGGCCGAATCCGGCGGATCCCGCCGGCACCGCACCACGGGGGTATCAGCATGGCCGTCACCTCACCCGCGTCCGCCCGTCCCGGCCCGGCCCGCACCCGCCGGTCCGGGCCGCCCAACCGGCACGACCACCGGCGCCCGCCGGTCCGGGCGGGCCGGCCGGCCGCCGTTCCGCCACACCTGTGGTTCGCCGGCCGGCTGCTCACCGTCCTCACCGGACGGCAGCCCATCAGCTGCCTCGCCGGCCGGGTCCGCGGCCCCGCCTACGACCGGCTCTGGGAGCTGGTGACCTCCCGCGCCGACTGGCAGCGCCGGGCCCGCGGGGAGGCACCCTACGTCCACAGCTGCCAGGTCGCGCGGCAGCACGACGGCGCCCTGGAGGTGACGGCCGTCGTCTCCCTGGCCCATGACGCCTTCCGCGCCATCGCCTTCCGGCTGGAGCGCGGCCCGGCGGGCGGAACGGGCGGGGACGCCGACGGGGCGGGCGGGGGTGTCTGGCGCTGCACCGCGGTCGAGGCCCGCTGACCCGCCGCCCCCGCGGCCTCGTGGGAACGCGGCCGGGGCCGGACCCCCACGATGGGAGTCCGGCCCCGGCCGGTGCTTACCGCGCGACTTTTCGCGCCGTGCGCCCGCGCTACTTCTTGCGGCGCTTGCCGCCCTTGGCGGCCTTGCGGCGCTCCGCGCGCGTCTGGCCGTCCCCGTCGGAACCGGCACCCTCGCTCTCGAAGTCGCCCTCGACGACACCGCCCTCGCCGTCCACCGAAGGAGCGGAGAAGTGCAGCCGGTCCGCCCGCTTCGGGGCCTCCAGGCCCTTGGCGCGGATCTCCGGACGGGCGTCCTTGACGAGCGACGGCGCCGCGTCCTCGACCGGGACCTCCTCGACCTGCTGCTCGACCTGGACGTCCAGGTTGAACAGGTAGCCGACGGACTCCTCCTTGATGCCCTCCATCATGGCGGTGAACATGTCGAAGCCCTCGCGCTGGTACTCGACCAGCGGGTCGCGCTGCGCCATGGCGCGCAGCCCGATGCCCTCCTGGAGGTAGTCCATCTCGTAGAGGTGCTCGCGCCACTTGCGGTCCAGCACCGACAGGACCACGCGCCGCTCCAGCTCGCGCATGACGTCACCGGAGAGCTGCGCCTCGCGCTCCTCGTACTGCTCGGTGATGTCGTCCTTGACGGTCTCGGCGATGAACTCGGCGGTGATGCCTGCCCGGTCGCCGGCCGCGTCCTCCAGGTCCTCGACGGTGATCTTGATCGGGTAGAGCTGCCCGAAGGCGTTCCACAGCCGGTCCAGGTCCCAGTCCTCGGCGAAGCCGTCCTTCGTCTCGGCGTCGATGTACGCCTCGATCGTGTCGTCCATGAAGTGCCGCACCTGCTCGTGCAGGTCCTCGCCCTCCAGGACGCGGCGGCGCTCGCCGTAGATGACCTCGCGCTGGCGGTTGAGCACCTCGTCGTACTTCAGGACGTTCTTGCGGATCTCGAAGTTCTGCTGCTCGACCTGCGACTGGGCGGACGCGATCGCGCGCGTCACCATCTTGTTCTCGATCGGGACGTCGTCCGGCACATTGGCCATCGACATCACACGCTCGACCATCTGCGCCTTGAACAGGCGCATCAGGTCGTCACCGAGGGAGAGGTAGAAGCGGGACTCGCCCGGGTCGCCCTGACGGCCGGAGCGGCCGCGCAGCTGGTTGTCGATCCGGCGGGACTCGTGGCGCTCGGTGCCCAGCACGTACAGGCCGCCGAGCTCCTTGACCTCTTCGAACTCGGCCTTGACGGCCGCCTCGGCGCGCTCCAGCGCCGCCGGCAGGTCCGCGGCCCACTCCTCGACGTGCTCGACCGGGTCCAGGCCGCGCTGGCGCAGCTCGGCCTCGGCGAGGTCCTCGGGGTTGCCGCCGAGCTTGATGTCGGTGCCACGGCCGGCCATGTTCGTGGCGACGGTGACCGCGCCCTTGCGGCCGGCCTGGGCGACGATGGACGCCTCCCGGTCGTGCTGCTTGGCGTTCAGCACCTCGTGCGGGACACCGCGCTTGGACAGCTGCGCCGACAGGTACTCGGACTTCGCGACCGAGACGGTGCCGACCAGGACCGGCTGGCCCTTCTCGTGCTTCTCGGCGATGTCCTCGACGACCGCCGCGAACTTCGCCTCCTCGGTGCGGTAGATCAGGTCCGCCCGGTCCAGCCGCGCGAGGTCCCGGTTGGTCGGGATCGGGACGACACCGAGCTTGTAGATCTGGTGGAACTCGGCGGCCTCGGTCATGGCCGTACCGGTCATGCCGGAGAGCTTGTCGTAGAGGCGGAAGAAGTTCTGCAGGGTGATCGTGGCGAGGGTCTGGTTCTCGTCCTTGATGTCGACCCCTTCCTTCGCCTCGATCGCCTGGTGCATGCCCTCGTTGTAGCGGCGGCCCGCGAGGATACGGCCGGTGTGCTCGTCGACGATCATGACTTCGCCGTCCATGACGACGTAGTCCTTGTCGTTCTTGTAGAGCTCCTTGGCCTTGATCGCGTTGTTCAGGTAACCGACGAGCGGGGTGTTCACCGACTCGTAGAGGTTGTCGATGCCGAGCCAGTCCTCGACCTTGGCGACGCCGCTCTCGTGGATGGCGACCGTGCGCTTCTTCTCGTCGACCTCGTAGTCGCCGGTCTCCTCGACGCCGATGCTGCCGGCCTCGCCCTTGTTCAGCCGCTTCACCAGGCGCGCGAAGTCGGCGTACCACTTGGTGGCCTGGTCCGCGGGGCCGGAGATGATCAGCGGGGTACGGGCCTCGTCCACGAGGATCGAGTCGACCTCGTCGACGATCGCGAAGTTGTGGCCGCGCTGCACCAGCTCGTCCTTCGACCACGCCATGTTGTCGCGCAGGTAGTCGAAGCCGAACTCGTTGTTGGTGCCGTACGTGATGTCGCAGTTGTACATCTCGCGGCGCTGCGCCGGCGACATGTTCGCCAGGATGCAGCCGACCTCGAGGCCGAGGAATTTGTGCACCCGGCCCATCCACTCCGAGTCACGCTCGGCGAGGTAGTCGTTGACGGTGATGAGGTGGACGCCCTTGCCGGAGATCGCGTTCAGGTACGCGGGCAGGGTGCCGACCAGGGTCTTGCCCTCACCGGTGCGCATTTCCGCGACATATCCGAGGTGGAGAGCTGCGCCGCCCATCATCTGGACGTCGTAGTGACGCTGGCCGAGCACGCGCTTGGCGGCCTCACGGACCGTGGCGAACGCCTCGGGAAGCAGGTCGTCGAGGGTCTCGCCGCCCTCGTACCGTTCCTTGTACTCGTCGGTGAGGGCCCGCAGCTCGGCGTCCGTCAGATTGACGAAGTCCTCTTCAATGGAATTGACCTGGTCCGCGATGCGGTGCAGCTTGCGCAGGATCTTGCCTTCGCCTGCACGCATGAGCTTGTTGAAGACGGACACGTAGGCTGGCTCCTTGCCGGTCGGGCCTGGCACGTAATCTCGCGCTGGGCACAGCGGGATGCACTCCGCCGCAACGGCCATCGTAAGCGAGGACACCTGCAGGCCGGGAGGTCCGTCAGCACACCGGTCCGCCGTCACCCCGCGTAGTGATACAAATCGCTTTTTCAACCGGCCCGGCGGTCGGCGATACTCCGCTCATGGAGCCCATCACCCTCACCACCGAACGCCTGGTTCTGCGCACGCTGGGGCCGGCCGACGCCGACGCGGTGTACCAGGCCTGCCAGGACCCGGAGATCCCCCGCTGGACCAGCGTCCCGTCGCCGTACACGCGTCAGGACGCGGCGGATTTCACCGGTCCGGTGAGCGCCCAGGGGTGGGCCGACGACATCCTCTACAACTTCGGCGCCTTCACCAGGGACGGCGGCACGCTGGTCGGCTCCGTCGGACTGGTGCGGCTCGGCAAGCTGGGCGCGCCCGACCACCAGGCCGAGCTCGGCTACTGGGCGGTCAAGGAGCAGCGCGGCCGCGGATACACCGTGGAGGCCGGCCTCGCGGTGTGCCGGTGGGCCTTCGCCGACCTGGGCGTGCAGCGGATGGAGTGGTTCGCGGACGCGGGCAACGAGGGATCGCGCGCGGTCGCCCGCAGGATCGGCTTCGTCATGGAGGGCACCATGCGGGCCAAGATCGTCCACAACGGCACCCGGCGGGACTGCTGGACCGGTTCGCTGCTCCCCTCGGACCTGGGGCTTCCGCTGGCGACGCCGTATCTGCCCTTCCCGGTCGAGTAGGGATCCTCGGCGGGCGAGTGGGACCTCGGCAGGCGGTGCACGGGTCGCGGGCGGCCGGGTCGCCGGTGGGCCCGGGGCATTGTCAGTGGCGCGTTCTAGGCTCTCCGGCATGACACCGCTGCCCCGCCCCGTAGCCACCCTGTCCGCGGACGATGCCCGCCGGATCGCCCTGCGCGCGCAGGGCCTGCTCGGCGTCCCGGACCGGCGCGCCGGGGTCCGCGGGGTGCTGCGCCGGCTGGGAGCGGTCCAGCTCGACACGATCTCCGTCCTGGCGCGGTCGCACGAGCTCATTCCGTACGCACGGCTGGGCGCCGTGGGCCGGGACGCCATCGAGAAGGCGTACTGGACCGAGTCGCACGCCTTCGAGTACTGGTCGCACGCCGCCTGCATCCTGCCCATCGAGGAATGGCCGCACTTCGCCTTCCGGCGCCGCGCCCGGCGGGACCGCGGCCACCGCTGGCACGTGCTGGAGGACGCCGACCGCTCGTGCGGCGCCGTACTGGACCGGCTCAAGGCCGACGGGCCGCTCACGTCCACGGAACTGGGCGGCGCCAAGAACGGCGGCCCCTGGTGGGACTGGTCGGAGACGAAGATCGCGGTGGAGTGGCTGCTCGACACCGGCCAGGTGGTCTGCACCGAGCGGCGCGGCTGGAAGCGCGTCTACGACCTGGCGGAGCGCGCCATTCCGGACGCTCTGCTGCACGACGACATCGATGACGCGGAGTGCATGCGGCGGCTCGTGGCGCAGGCCGGGGCGGCGATGGGCGTGGCCACCCGCGCCGACCTCGCGGACTACCACCGGCTCAAGGGCGAGCAGGTGATGGCGGTGATCGAGGGCTCCGGACTGGTCCCGGTGGAGGTCGAGGGCTGGGGCAAGCCGGCCTGGGCGGACCCGCTGGTGCTGGACGCCGAGTCCGCCGCGAAGCGCGGCCGGCACCGTACGACCCTGCTGTCCCCGTTCGACTCCCTGGTCTGGGACCGGCCGCGCACCGAGCGGATCTTCGGTTTCACCCACCGGCTGGAGGCGTACGTCCCCAAGCCGAAGCGCATCCACGGCTATTTCGCGATGCCGCTGCTGGCGGGCGGGAATCTGGTGGGCCGGGTGGACCCGGCACGCGAGGGCAGCACCCTCGTGGCCCGGCAGGTGACGCTCGACGGCCCGAAGGCGGTGCAGCCGGCGGCCGAGGCGATCGCCGAGGCGGCGGGCTGGGTCGGCTGCGTGGAGGCGCGGGTGGAACGGGTGCTGCCGGAAGCGCTGCGGGAGCCGCTGGCGGACGCCCTGAACCGGACTCACGACCGCCGCTGACCCGGCGCCCCTTGCCCGGCGCCGGCGTCTCCTGTTGCTGGCTACCGGCCACCGGACACCGGCTACCGGCTATCTGATTTCGAGGATCTTCTCGCGCATCGCGTAGACCACGGCCTCCATCCTGGAGTGCAGCTGCAGCTTCTCCAGGATGTTGCGCACGTGGTTCTTCACGGTGTTCTCGCTGATGAACAACTGCTTGGCGATGTCACGGTTGTTCAGACCGGTCGCCACGAGCTTGAGCACTTCCAGCTCCCGGTCGGTGAGCCGCGGTGCGGGCACCAGCCGCCGCTCGTCGGTCCGCTGGATCATCGACTTGAACTCGGTGAGGAGCTTGGACGCCATCGAAGGGCTGATCTGCGACTGGCCGTCGGCGACCGCGCGGATGGCGGTGGCGACCTCGTCCGTGGAGATCTCCTTGAGCAGATATCCCGTCGCGCCGGCCTTGATCGCTTCGTAGAGGTCGGCCTCTTCATCGCTTATCGTCAACATGATGATCTTGGCGCTGGGGGCGACCTCCTTGATGGAGGTGCAGGCCTCGATACCGCCGCGCCTGGGCATCCGGACGTCCATCAGCACGATGTCCGGCAGCAGGTCGGCGGCCTTCTCCACCGCCTCCGCGCCGTCCCCCGCCTCGCCGATGACCTGGATGTCCTCCTCCTGCGCGAGGACGATCTCCAGCCCCCGCCGGAACAGGGCGTGATCGTCGACGACCAGTACCCGGATGGGCTCCTTGCGGGGCGCCTCCAGGTGGTCCCTCGCAGGGGCGTGCCCCTCGTCGCTGATGTCTGCGGGCTCGAAGCTGTCCGGCATCAGATCCTCCCCCTCAGGCCAGAGTTGGCAGCTACACCCATGCTTTCATGATTGGGGCCTGTCCGGGGCGCGGCGTCGCCCCCGGGAAAGGCCCCGGGGGCGATGCCATCCATGGTGCGTTTCAGCTGTGAATCAGCGGCGTAGCGCGCCGCCCGCGCCTGCGGGCGCCTCCTCGGCGGACGGGTCCGCCTTCAGGTGAATGACTCCGTAGTCGTAGCCGTGCCGCCGGTAGACGACACTCGGTGAGCCCGTGTCGGAGTCGATGAACAGATAAAAGTCGTGCCCGACCAGCTCCATCTCGTAGAGAGCCTGATCGAGCGCCATCGGCGCCGCGGCGTGCGTCTTCTCGCGCACCACCAACGGGCCGTCCCCCTGTACCTCGAGCGGCCCGATCCGGGTCGTCGGTACGGCGTTCTCCACGGCCGGTGCGGGCGCCGAGCCGTTCAGCTCGCCGGTCAGCGAGGCTGTGGCCTGGGCGACGCTGAGGGGCGTACGCCCTCCGCCGTGATGCACCCGGCGCTTGTCGGCCGCCTTGCGCAGCCGCGCCTCCAACTTGGCCACCGCGAGGTCGAGCGCGGCATACGGATCGGCCGCAGAGGCCTCGGCTCGCACCACGGGGCCGCGGGTGTTCAGTGTGATCTCCACCCGGTCGGAACGGTCCGACTGGCGGGGGTTGAGCTCTTTGGACACCTCGACGTCAAGGCTGATCACCTTGCCATCGAGCTTCTGGATCTTGTCCAGCTTCTCGGTCACGTGCTTACGGAACCGATCAGGCACGTCGGTCTTGCGGCCCTTGATGACGATGTCCACTCAGAACTCCGTTCCGGATCGCTCCGAACACGCGGAGCGCATCCCATTCGCTTAGGCCGGCCGGGCACCTGTCCCGTCCGGCGCTGCGTCAGCTGCTGCTTCTCCTGCCCCGGAATTCCCCGGAGCCACCGAAGCGGCCGCTTTCACCTCCTTCTCCCCCACCAGCAAGATCAACACCCCATGATGTTCACCTTGCCTCACAACCGAACATAGTCCTGAGGAGCGGAGGTCGGCATCCCCAGCATCGGTATACCTCCGTTCGGGTGAACGCCCGGCTGTACTAGCTGCAACGATGTCTTTCAGGCCAAAGTTCCGTTCCCACCGGCCCCGCGACGACCGCCGCACCGGCGATCCGGCCGCCCGCCGCCTCCACCGCCCGCGCCGCCGCGGCCAGCGACGCCCCGGTGGTCATCAGGTCATCCACCAGCACCACAGGAGCCACCTCCAGCAGCCTGTGGCCACCGCTTGCGGCCACCACGGCACCCGACAGGTTCTCCAGCCGCTCGCGCCCGCTCAGCCGCGCCTGGTCGGCGACCGCCCGCCGCTGGCGCAGCACGGCGGCCACCCGCGCGCGCTGCCCCGACCTGCGCAGTTCCCCGGCCGCGCACCGTGCGATCCGCCGGGTCGCGTCGTGCCCCCGGGCCGCGACCGTCCGCCGCGCGGAGGGCACCGGCACCAGCAGCAACGGCCCCACGGCGCCCACCTTGAGCACCGCCCCGGCCAATGCCGCGCCCAGCGGCCGTGCCAGCCCCAGAGCGCCGCGTTCCTTGTGCGCGAGCACTACCGCCCGCACCTCGTCCGCGTAGGTAGCCGCGGCATGGACCACCGGCAGCCCGCCCGGCGCCGGATCCGGCCGCACCCGCCGCACGGCCGCCCCGTCCGTCGAGCCCAGCAGCTCTCCGCACGCACCGCACAGTGCCGTGCGCGGCCGGCCACATCCCGCGCAGTCGACCGGCAGGACCAGTCCGGTGAACTCCCGCCACCACGCCCGCATGGCCACCACTCTGCCCGCTGCGGGATCCCTTCACCAGACCCCCGCCCGGCCTGTGGATAACCCCGCGCGGGAGAACCGTGGCCGAGCCCGCACCGGATGCCCGGCATGGCCCGGAACCCTCACCCGGCGCCGGACAAGGCCCTCACCAGGGGTGTCGTGCCGGACGTCAGCCCGGGTAGACCGGCCCGATGCCCTTCGCCGCGATCTGCTTCCAGTTCGCGTCCTGCGCCAACAGCCGGTAGATACCGCCCTTGTACGCCGCCAGCAGCGGTTTCGTCTGGTCCTCCGACGCCGCCACCGAGGCCGCGTCGCTGATGCCCGGCAGGGCGGGCGTGGACGGCAGTGAGCCGTCCGTGTTGATGTACTGGATCTGCTGCAGGCCACCCGATTCGGTCCCGACCACCAGCAGGCGGCTGCCGCCCGCCCAGGACGCGGCGGTGACGTCCTCCAGCTGCGGAGTCACGCCCTTCAGCGCCGTCACCGTGATCACGGGCACCTCCGCCGTCCCGCCCCGCTCGATCCGGCCGAGCTTCAGCGTCGTCCGGCCGCCCTTCTTCACCAGCATCGCGATCCGCGTCCCGTCCGGTGCGACGCGCAGCGACTGGATCCGCCCGTCGCCGAGATCCGGCACCGGCACCTCGTAGGGCTCGCCCGTACCGCCGCGCAGCATCAGCAGCCGGGACCGCGGGCCGTCGCGGTCGGCCACCCACAGGTTGCCGTACCCGTCCCAGCTGGGCGCGCTCAGACCGTCGTTCGCGGCGTGCGCGGCGCTGGTGAACACCACCCGTCCGGGGTCGGCGGAGCTCTTGGCGATACTCGCGACGATCAGCTCGCGGCCGCCGGTCCTGACCCCGGCCGCGAACTGCTCGTCCCGCTGCACCGCGGCCGACACGAGCTTCGCGGTGGCGCCGCCGAGCACGCCCGGCACGGTCTCCGCCAGCGAACTGCTGTCGTCGGGCAGCGCGACGAGCTGCTGGTGGTCGTCGATGAAGAACTGCCGGGGCGAGACCCCGCTCAGCGTCTCCGGCAGATACGGCTTGGCCCGTTCGTCCGACAGGGTGCACGCCGAATCGCCGTTCGCGCGCTGCACCTCCACCGAGGTGATCTTCGTCGCCGACTGGCTCTGCGCCGTGGGCAGCAGTTGCGCCGCCAGCCGCTGGCACTGCGCCGCGTCCAGGCGGTCCGCCATCGAGTTCAGCCGCACCCGCAGATGCTGCGAGTCATCGAGGGAGACGCCGTGGTCCGCGTCCTTGTTGTAGAGCGCCACGCCCTTGGGCGCCGCGGAGCGCACCACGGGACCGAGCCAGTCGGTCGGGCCGCCGAGCATCGCCGAGACCGCCGACTCCAGCGAATTTATCCGCCGCCGCAGATACACCGGGTCGGCCACCAGCGTCGGCGCCCCCGCACTGGGTGTCCCGAGGTTGGCGAAGTAGTACATGTTGACGGAGTGGTAGATCCGCTGGAAATCCGACTCGGTGAGCACCAGCCCGTTGTCGACCGAGTCGATCCGCCACTCGTTCTTCTCCTTCACCAGCTGGAAGGAGGTGTGGAACGTCGTGCCGTCACCCGAGGTGTAGGCGTGCTTCTCGTCCACCGCCGCGACCTGCGTACCGCTCAGCCCGAACGTGTGGAGGCCCTCCTTGCGCGCGGTCCCGGCCTGCTCCTCGACCGGCGACGGGCCGCCCGACAGGACCGTGATCTTCGCGAACGGGTCCCAGTGCTGGGCCATCGACGTCGTCAGGTACTCCTTGGCCGTCGCGTACTCGGCCTCGTCACTGGTGGTCGCCTCCAGGAACCCGCGCACGATCTGGTCGGGGTACTCGCCGGGCTGCGGCTTGATCCCGAGCACCTGCACCTGCTGGTCCGAATCGGCGCTCTGCTCCCCCGCGACCTTGTGCACCTCGCCGCTGCCCGGCATCGACGCGCATCCCGCGAGCAGCACCGCGCAGACCACCGGCAGCCACAGCCGGGCCTGCCGACCGCCCCACCCGGTCCGCCGCTCCCCCATCGCCCGCATCAGCGTTCGTCCTCCCGTGCAGAGTCTCCCGGGACACCCGGCTCGTGCCCCACCACCCGCGACCCGTTCCCGGGCAGCGCCGCGGGGTTCGCGGACGGCGGCCGCGCCGGTGCCGACGGCATCGGCGGCAGCGCGGGCGACAGCGGGGAGGTACGTGGCATCGGCGGGGCGTCCGGCCGCGGCGGCGCGCCGGAAGCGTTCAGGCCGCGATTGCGCCGGGAGTCCTCGGGCTCCAGCGCGATCGGTGAGCCGCGCAGGCTCTCGCCCGCGGTACGCGGCAGCGTCATGCGGAACTGCGAGCCGCCGCCGGGCTCGCCCCATGCCTGCAGCCACCCGCCGTGCAGCCGGGCGTCCTCCACCGCGATCGACAGGCCGAGGCCCGTTCCGCCGGTGGTACGGGCCCGCGCCGGATCGGCGCGCCAGAACCGGTTGAACACCCGGGTCGCCTCACCGGGCTTGAGTCCCACGCCGTAGTCCCGCACCGCGACCGCGACCGCCCCGTCGGCCGTCGCCAGCCGGACCACCACATCGCGGCCCTCACCGTGCTCCACGGCGTTGACCACGAGGTTGCGCAGGACGCGCTCGACCCGGCGCGGGTCGGCCTCCGCTATCACCGGCTGCTCGTCGCCCCTGATGATCACCCGGCTGCCCTTGCGTTCGGACAGCGGCTCGGCGGCGTCCACCACGCGCCGCACCACGTCGCGCAGGTCGATCGGTTCGGCGGACAGGTCCGCGGCGCCCGCGTCGAAGCGGCTGATCTCCAGCAGGTCGGACAGCAGCCCCTCGAACCGGTCGAGCTGGCTGCCGAGCAGTTCCGCGGAGCGCGCGGTGACCGGGTCGAAGTCCTCACGGGCGTCATGGATGACGTCCGCGGCCATCCGGACGGTGGTGAGCGGGGTGCGCAGCTCGTGCGAGACGTCCGAGACGAAGCGGCGCTGCAGCCGGGACAACTCCTCCAGCTGCTGGATCTTGATCTGCAGGGTCTGCGCCATCTTGTTGAAGGACTCGCCGAGCCGCGCGATGTCGTCCTCGCCCGAGACCTTCATCCGCTCCTGGAGCCGGCCGGCGGCGAGCCGCTCGGAGATCCCGGCGGCCATCCTGACCGGGGTCACGACCTGGCGGGTGACCAGCCAGGCGATGGCCCCGAGCAGCACCACGACGAAGATCCCCGCGGTCGCCAGGGTGCGCTTGACCAGACCGAGGGTGGTCTCTTCCTGATCGAACGGGAAGACGTAGTAGAGCTGGTACGGCTTGCCGTTCACATCGCTGAGCCGTTTGCCGATGACCAGGGCGTTCTGCGGCTTGGAATCGTTCTCCCGCTTGATCGTCGCGTAGGTCTCGTGCGACCCGGAACGCGTCTCGACGCTGTCCCGCAGGTCCTGCGGAATGCTGTCGTCCGGCAGCAGCAGGCCCGAGGTGCGCGGGCCGCGGGCATCGGCGCCGTCACCGGTCCCGGGGCTGAGCGCGACGACCGAGTAGACGCCCTTGCCGCCACTGGCGAGCTGGCCGACCAGGTTGGTCAGCCAGGTGCCGGAGTCGATCATTCCGCGGGTGGTCGCACCCCCCGCGACCGGAACGGCGTCCCGCTCCTTCTCCTTGTCGGCCTGCGCCTGCGCCACGGAGAAACCACCGCTCGCCTGGCCCCGCGACGCCTGTTCCTTCGCGTCGAGCAGACCGTTCTTCACCTGCCCGATGACGACCACACCCAGCAGCAGCACGACACCCAGCGACATCAGCAGCGTCACCGCCACCACGCGCAGCTGGATATTGCGCCGCCACAGCCGGACAGCGGGCAGCAACGGACGGCGTGCCCAGCGCACGCACGAGCGCAGCACCGGCAGCAGACCGCTCAGCGGGTCCGCATGCCGGCTCTCCAAGCGCTCACGCTCGTACGACGCCGACATGTCAGCCCGGACCGGCCTTGTAGCCGACGCCGCGGACGGTCACCACGATCTCGGGACGCTCGGGGTCCTGCTCGACCTTGGAGCGCAGCCGCTGGACGTGCACATTGACCAGCCGGGTGTCGGCCGCGTGCCGGTATCCCCACACCTGCTCCAGCAGCACCTCGCGGGTGAACACCTGCCAGGGCTTGCGGGCGAGCGCGACCAGCAGGTCGAACTCCAGCGGGGTCAGCGCGATCGGCTGGCCCTCCCGCTTGACGGAGTGCCCGGCCACATCGATGACGAGGTCACCGATCGCGAGCTGCTCGGGTGTCGGCTCCTCCGCCCGCCGCAACCGGGCCCGGACGCGTGCGACCAGCTCCTTCGGCTTGAACGGCTTGACGACGTAGTCGTCGGCGCCGGACTCCAGGCCCACCACGATGTCGACGGTGTCGCTCTTCGCGGTGAGCATGACGATAGGTACCCCGGACTCCGCACGGATCAGCCGGCATACATCGATGCCGTCCCGACCCGGGAGCATGAGGTCGAGGAGAACCAGATCAGGCTTGGTCTCCCGGAAAGCGGCAAGAGCCTTGTCACCGTCTGCTACGAACGACGGCTCAAAACCTTCACCACGCAGCACGATGCCGAGCATCTCGGACAGTGCGGTGTCGTCATCGACGACCAGGACTCGACCCTTCATTGCATCATCATCCCATTGTCGTAACCGTTTGATCGACCAGCGTGTTAATAGTCACCTCGTCCACGGGCGTGTCTGCGCAGGTCAGCGGTCGGCCTGCGGTATCGCGCCCCGTTGAAAAATGGCGTATAGGTCACTCCGGTACTGCGCACAGACGCCAGTGCAGGATCTCGCCACTGACCGTGCAACCGTGCGCCAGAGCCCAGGGACAGGTTACGCAGCGCAAGCGGCCCACGGATCCGGCCGTCACTCCGCCCCGGGACCGCACATCACCCTGAGTGCGTCCGCCGTGACGGGTGAAACCACGCCGCGCTCCGTGACGATGGCCGTGATCAGCTCCGGCGGCGTGACATCGAACGCGGGGTTGTACGCCTGGGCACCGAGCGGAGACCCCAGATCCGTCACCTCATGGCCCGGACGCTGCTCCACCTCGATCGCGGCCCCGTCCGGAGTCGCCAGGTCCACGGTCGTGCACGGTGCCACCACGATGAACGGGACGTTGTGGTAGCGGGCGAGCACCGCCAGCGGATAGCTGCCGATCTTGTTCGCCGTCGAACCGTCGGCGGCGATGCGGTCCGCGCCGATCAGCACCGCGTCGACCTCGCCCGCGGTGAAGAGCGAACCGGCCGCGTTGTCGGTGAGCACGGTGTACGGCATGCCGGTGCGGGCCGCCTCGTACGCCGTCAGCCGGGCGCCCTGGAGCAGCGGACGGGTCTCGTCGACCCACAGCCGGCGCAGCTCACCGGACCGGTGCACCGCCAGCACGACGGCGAGCGCCGTGCCCTCGCCGCCGGAGACCAGCGCCCCGGTGTTGCAGTGCGTCAGGATCCGATAGCCACCGCCCGGCGCCAGCTCCGCCAGCAGTTCGGCACCGCGGCGGGCCATGGACGCACTGGCCGCCGCGTCCTCGGCGTGCACCGCACGGGCCTCGGCGAGCACCGCCGCCGCTGCCGCGTCCAGGCCGCCGGGCAGCGCCGCCCGGTACACGTCCACCGCCCGGCGCACCCCGTACGCCAGATTGACGGCGGTCGGCCGGGCACCCGCGAGCAGGTCCGCCGCCTCGTCCACGTCATACCCACGCGCCGCGGCGAGGGCCACTCCGTAGGCCCCGGCGATCCCCAGCAGCGGCGCACCCCGCACCGCGAGATCGCGGATCGCCCGCACCAGCGCCTGCACATCGGTGCAGACCAGCTCCACCTCCTCGGCCGGCAGCCGGGTCTGGTCGAGGAGCACCAGCACCGGTCCTTCCGGCGGCTCCTCCCAACGGAGCGCGGGAATGACATCGGCCGCCGGTATCGAGAACTGATCACCCATCCGCCCAGTCTGCCCTGCCGGGCCCCACCGGCGGCAGCCCATGGCACGATGGCCAGCACACTGAACGCAGGCGAAGGGGCAGCAGCAATGAACGACTCTCCGGGCTGGGCATCGCCCGGATCCTCCGACTCCGACGAGCCGGAGCGCGGCGACAGTCCCCAGGCGCCGCCCCCACCCCCCGCTCCGCAGGACGCGGCTCCGAACTGGTCCAAGCAGCAGCCCCCGCCGGACCAGTGGTCCGCGCCGGCCGGCGGCGGCTGGGGCAGCCCGCCTCCGCCGCCCCCGCAGCCCGGCCCCGGCTGGGGCGGTGCCCCGGGCGGCTGGCAGTCGGCACCGTGGGGCCGGCCCCCGGCGGCCAAGCCCGGGGTGATCCCGCTCCGCCCGCTGGGCGTTGGTGAGATCCTCGACGGCGCGGTCTCCACCATGCGCGCCCACTGGCGGGTCGTGCTGGGCATCTCCCTGGCCGTCGCCCTGGTCACCCAGGCCGTACTCGTCGTCCTCCAGGGCCTGTTCCTGAACGAGAACTCGGACTTCAACCAGGTCCAGAAGGACCCGAACGCGACGTCCGGCGAGATCCTGCGCTCGGCCGGCGGCGCCCTCGCCGGTTCCGGCATCGCGGCCCTGATCAGCCTGCTCGCCATGATCTTCGCGACCGCGATGCTCACCATGGTCATCAGCCGCGCGGTACTCGGACGACCGGTCACCACCGGCGAGGCCTGGCGGGACTCCCGTCCCCAGCTGCTGCGCCTGCTCGGACTGACCCTGCTGCTCCCCCTGATCGCCCTGCTCATCATCGCGGCGGGCACCGTGCCGGGCATCGTGATCATCGCCCTGGGCGGCACCGGCGGCGGTATCGCCCTCGCCGTGATCGGCGGCCTCGCCGCCTCCGTCGTCGCGATCTGGCTGTCGGTCCGCTGGAGCCTCGCCTCTCCCACCCTCATGCTGGAGAAGCAGGGCGTCATCACGTCCATGAAGCGCTCCATGAAACTGGTCCGCGGAGCCTGGTGGCGGATCCTCGGCGTCCAGCTGCTCGCCTGGGTCCTGGTCACCATCGTCTCCATGATCATCCAGACTCCGTTCACCCTCATCGCCGGGGCCGTCAGCGGAGACGGCATGACCTCCTTCATGTCCGAGAACGCGAACCTCGGCTGGACCTTCCTCATCGTCACCGCCATCGGCGGCGTCATCGGCACTGCCATCACCCTCCCCATCAGCGCGGGCGTCACCGCCCTGCTCTACATGGACCAGCGCATCCGCCGCGAGGCCCTCGACATCGAACTGGCCCGCGCCGCAGGCCTCCCGGGCTACGGCGACACCCGGACCCCGGACCGCACCACTCCCGAGAGCTGACCCCAGGTGTCGGGGGACGCACCGGTCACCACCCCGCGCGACGCCGCCCGCGAAGCGGCCGAGCACGAGCTGTCGAAGGGGATCTACCACCAGCACGACCCGAGCCTGTTCCAGCGCGCCCTGGACTGGCTCTGGGAGAAGGTCGGTGACCTCCTGACCGTGGCCTCCGGCGCCACCCCTGGCGGCGGGGTGGGGCTGCTGGCCATCGTCCTCACCGTCGTCCTGCTGCTGCTCGCCCTGCGCTGGCGGCTCGGCAAGGTGCGCCAGGTCTCCACCGGCGGGCCCGGCCTGTTCGGCGACCGCACCCGCACCGCCGCGGAACACCGCACGGCCGCCGAGCAGCACGCCGCCGCCCGCAGATGGACCGAGGCGTCCCAGGAACGGATGCGCGCCCTCGTCCGCGCCCTGGAGGAACGGACCGTCCTGGACCCGCGTCCCGGCCGTACCGCCGACGAAGCCGCCGCGGACGCCGGCCGCGCGCTGCCCGGCCACGCCACCGAACTGGGCGACGCCGCCCGGCTCTTCGACGACCTCACCTACGGCGGCCGCACCGGCACCGAGCAGACGTACGCGGTCCTGCGCGACCTCGACAGCCGGCTGCAGCGCGCCAAACCCCAGTTCGCCGGCGCCGGGGACGCCCGCCCATGACCACTCCCCTCTCCGCGGCACCCGCCCCGCCGGCCACCTCTGCCGCCGATCCCGCCGACAACACGGGCGACACGTCGGTCTCCCCCACCGCCCGCCAGCTGTGGACCCGCGCGCGCGCCCTCCTGGCAGCCGCGCTCGCCGTCCTCATCTTCGGCATCGGCTATGCCGCGCTGCGCTCCGGCGAGAGCCATGGGGCACTGGACCCCCGCTCCGCCGACCCCGCGGGCAGCCGTGCCGTCGCCCAACTCCTCGCGGCCCAGGGCGTCACCACCACCGTCGTGACCACCACCAACGAAGCCACCGCCGCGCTCGGTACGGACACCACCCTGCTCGTGGCCGTCCCCGACCTGCTCACCCCTCATCAGCAGTCCCTCCTCCACAGCGCCGCCGAACAGTCCGGCGGCCGTACCGTTCTCGTCTCCCCCGGCCCCTCCGCGGCCGAAGCGCTCGCCCCCGGCGTCCAGGCCCTCGCGCCCACCGCCACCCGGACCCTCGCCCCGCAGTGCTCGCTGCCCGGCGCCATCCGAGCGGGCGACGTCGAACTCGGCGGCGTCGAGTACGCGACCTCCGTCCCCGGCGCCGACAGCTGCTACCTCAGCGGCGGCAACCCGACCCTGATCCGGCTGCCTGCCGCCGGCACCGGCGACACCGTCGTCCTCGGCTCCGCCGTCCTCCTCACCAACGACCGCCTCGCCGAGCAGGGCAACGCCTCCCTCGCCCTCCAACTCCTCGGCGCCCACCCGAAACTGGTCTGGTACCTCCCCTCCCTCAGCGACACCTCCGCACTCGACGGCGAGCGCAAGAGCTTCTTCGACCTCATCCCCGACGGCTGGAGCTGGGGTCTCCTCCAACTGCTGATCGCCGCCGTCGTCACCGCCCTCTGGAGAGCCCGCCGGCTCGGCCCCGTCATCGCCGAACGACTCCCCGTGGCCGTGCACGCCTCCGAAACCACCGAAGGCCGCGCCCGCCTCTACCGCCGGGCCAACGCCCGGGCCAGGGCCGCCGAAGCACTGCGCCAGGCGACCCGCGACCGGCTCGCACCGATCGTCGGCATCTCCCCGGCACCCGCCCCCGAGGCCCTCATCGCAGCCGTCGCCGCCCTCCTCGGCAGCCCCGGCACCGGCGGCCCGGATCCCGACCCGGGCGCACTGCTCTACGGCCCGCCCCCATCCGACGACGCGGCCCTGCTGCGTCTGGCCGACGACCTCGACGACCTCGAGCGCCGGATCACTTCCACAGAGAGGTACGCAACTCCGTGAGCGCCCCGACAGCCGACAGTGCCCGCACCTCACTCGAGGCCCTGCGCACCGAAATCGCCAAGGCCGTCGTCGGCCAGGACGCAGCAGTGACAGGCTTGGTGGTCGCACTGCTGTGCCGCGGCCATGTCCTCCTGGAAGGCGTCCCCGGAGTCGCCAAGACCCTCCTGGTCCGCGCCCTGGCAGCCTCGCTCCAACTGGAGACCAAGCGCGTCCAGTTCACGCCCGACCTCATGCCCGGCGACGTCACCGGTTCCCTCGTCTACGACGCCCGCACCGCCGAGTTCTCCTTCCAGCCCGGCCCGGTCTTCACCAACCTCCTGATCGCCGACGAGATCAACCGCACCCCGCCCAAGACCCAGGCCTCCCTCCTCGAAGCGATGGAGGAACGCCAGGTATCGGTCGACGGCACTCCGCGCCTCCTACCCGACCCGTTCCTGGTCGCAGCCACCCAGAACCCGGTCGAGTACGAGGGCACCTATCCCCTCCCCGAAGCCCAACTCGACCGATTCCTGCTGAAGCTGATCCTTCCGCTGCCTTCGCGCGCCACCGAGATAGACGTCCTCACCCGGCACGCGGAAGGCTTCAACCCCCGGGACCTCGCCGGCGCCGGCCTGCGTCCCGTCGCGGGCCCCGACGACCTCGAAGCCGCCCGCGCGGCCGTCGCCAAGACGTCCGTCTCCCCCGAGATCACCGGCTACATCGTCGACCTCTGCCGGGCCACCCGAGAATCCCCCTCCTTCACCCTCGGAGTGTCACCGCGTGGTGCGACCGCCCTGCTGGCGACCTCGCGCGCCTGGGCCTGGCTCACCGGCCGGGACTACGTCACTCCCGACGACGTCAAGGCCCTCGCCCTGCCCACCCTCCGCCACCGGGTGCAACTCCGGCCCGAGGCCGAGATGGAGGGCGTGACGGCCGACTCGGTCATCACCGCGATCCTCGCCCACGTCCCCGTGCCTCGCTAGGCCGGCAGGAACAGCCCATGGCACTCACCGGACGCACCGCCCTTCTCGCCGCACTCGGCGCCCTCGCCGTCGGTGTGCTGCTCCCCGGCTGGAGCGGCATCCTCGCTGTCGAAGGCGTGCTTCTGCTCGGAATTCTGTGCGACCTCGCGCTCGCCGCGCCAGTACGAAAGCTCCATTTCACTCGAATCGGTGATACATCCGTTCGACTCGGTGAAACCGCGAACGTCACGCTGACCGTCACCAACCCCGGCCGGCGGCCGCTGCGCGCCCTGCTGCGCGACTCCTGGCCGCCCAGCAGCTGGCACCCGGGCACCGAAGTGGCCGCGTCCCGGCACCGGTTGGTGGTCCCACCGGGCGAGCGCCGCCGCGTCACGACCGTGCTGCACCCGACCCGCCGCGGCGACCGCCAAGCCGAACGTGTCATCGTGCGCTCGCACGGTCCGCTCGGCCTCGCCGCCCGCCAGGGCTCGCACAGCATCCCGTGGACCGTCCGCGTACTGCCGCCCTTCACCAGCCGCAAGCACCTGCCCTCCCGGCTGGCACGGCTCCGCGAACTCGACGGCCGCACCTCACTTCTGATCCGCGGTCAGGGCACCGAGTTCGACTCGCTGCGCGAGTACATCCCCGGCGACGACACCCGCTCGATCGACTGGCGCGCGAGCGCCCGCCGCACGACCGTCGCCGTACGCACCTGGCGGCCGGAACGCGACCGGCACATCCTCATCGTGCTCGACACCAGCCGGACCTCGGCGGGCCGGGTCGGCGACGCTCCCCGGCTCGACGCCGCCATGGATGCCGCGCTGCTGCTCGCCGTCCTCGCCGGCGGGGCCGGCGACCGCGTGGACCTCCTCGCCTACGACCGCCGCATCCGCGCCTCCGTCCAGGGCCGCGGCACCACCGACATGCTTCCGGCGCTCGTCAACGCGATGGCGCCGATCGAACCCGAACTGGTCGAGTCCGATGCCAGGGGCCTGGTCGCCGCGATCCTGCAGCGCGCCCCGCGCCGATCCCTCGTCGTCCTGCTCACGGGGCTCGACGCGGCCCCCATGGAGGAGGGCCTGCTTCCCGTCCTCCCCCAGCTCACCCACCGGCACGAAGTCCTCATCGCGTCCGTGGCCGACCCCCGCATCGAGGAAATGGTCCGGGGCCGCGGCACACTGGACGCCGTCTACGCGGCAGCAGCAGCCGAACAAGCGCGAGCCGAACGCCGCCGCACCGGCCAGCGCCTCTCCCGCCACGGCATCACCGTCGTCGACGCCCCACCCACGGACATCGCCCCCGCTCTGGCGGACACGTACCTGGCCCTGAAGGCCGCCGGCCGCCTCTAGTGCTGGGACCGCTGAGGTTCGCCGGGGAGTACGGGTTCACCATCGCCGGCTGAGGGTGTACGGGCCACTACGATCGGTTCGAGAAGGCGTCGTGGTGTGTTGATGGCGTGAGACAGGGGATCGTCATCGGAGGCGGCCGGATCGAATCCGGGGCCCGGCTCGATACTGCTGCCGGCAACACCGTTGGATCGGCACCGAGAACGCAAAGAAGCCCCCAGGCAATAGCCTGGGGGCTTCTTCTCAAAAATTGTTCGGCGGCGTCCTACTCTCCCACAGGGTCCCCCCTGCAGTACCATCGGCGCTGAAAGGCTTAGCTTCCGGGTTCGGAATGTAACCGGGCGTTTCCCTAACGCTATGACCACCGAAACACTAT